>NZ_JBVIFR010000003.1:71977-320040 GCF_055571235.1 Streptomyces sp. NPDC030991 | reverse complement strand
ACCTCGCGGGCGACGCGGGTGACCTCGTCGGCGAAGGCGGAGAGCTGATCCACCATCGTGTTGACGGTCAGCTTCAGTTCGAGCAGCTCGCCCGTCGCCTCGATCGTGACCGTACGGGTCAGGTCGCCCCGCGCCACCGCCGTCGTCACCAGCGCGATGTCCCGGACCTGCGCCGTCAGCCGGGACGCCATCGTGTTGACCGCCTCGGTCACGTCCCGCCAGCTGCCGGAGAGGCCCTGCGCCTTGGCGCGGCCGCCGAGGCGGCCCTCGGTGCCGACCTCGCGGGCCACCCGGGTCACTTCGCCCGTGAAGAGAGACAGCTGGTCCACCATCTTGTTGACGGCGCGGCCCAACCGTCGCAAATCACCCCGGAGTTGCCGGTTGCCGTCGTGCAGGTCGACACGTTGTGTCAGGTCACCGCCCGCCACCGCGTCCAGCACACGCGTGGCGTTGGCCGCCGGGGCGACCAGGGCGCCGATGATGGTGTTGACGTCGTGGATGCGCGTGGCCCACGCGCCCTGGCCCGGGCTCGCCTCCAGCCGCTCGTCGAGACGGCCGTGCCGGACGATCTCCCGGCGCACCCGGGTGAGCTCCGCGTTGTAATGGACACTGCGGTCGATGAGCTGGTTGAAGACGGCCGCCAGCTCGCCCACCATGCCTTCCCCGCCGTCGGGGAGGCGGGTGAAGTTCCCGTCGCGGGCGGCCGAGAGGGCGGCCAGCAAGGGACGGAGGTCGGGAGGCCGGATCACGTCGCCCTCGAGCCCGTTCCGATGCACACGCATAGCATTGTTCTCACTCATTGCGGCCCGCTTCGGTAACTCGATGCTTATGAGCGTGGTCAGTCTGTCACTCTGTTCGTGTCGACTGAGGCGTCTTTGCCCGAACTGCTCAGGAGCCGAACGTGGGGCCCATTCCTACCCAGCGGGAAACCCCCTTCAGCGACGGGGACGTAACGGACCATCCGCACGCGGGACCGGTCCTGGTGCGCACGTCGCTGCCGGGGAACCCCCTCGCGCCCGCGGCCGCCCGCCGCTATCTGCGCGCCGCCCTCACCGACCTGACCCTGCCGGCCGCCGCCGGGCTCGGCGACCGGCTCACCGACGACGCGGTCGTCGTCCTGAGCGAGCTCGTCACGAACGCCGTGGTCCACGCCGGCACCAGCGTGGACCTGTTCTGCCACCTGGACGGGGCGAGCGCCGACGGCACGCCCGCCGGGCTCGTCGTCGAGGTCACCGACCACCACCCGGCCCGCGCCGTCCGCAGCCACCAGAGCTCCGGCCCCGTCGAGACCCGCGAATTCGGCCGCGGTCTCCACCTCGTCGCCTCCCTGGCCGAGGCCTGGGGCATCACCTACCGCCCCGGTGTCAAGACCGTCTGGGCCCGGCTGGCCGCGCGGACCATCGAGATCGACGACGTCGCGAGCGACCCCGCCGTGCACTCCGCCGTCCGCGCCCTGGAGCGCGGCCTGCGCGCCTCCGAGCTCCTCACACCCGCCTCCGGACGCGTGCCGCACGACCAGGAATGGGTCAACCGCGGCGCGCTGTCCTTCCTCGCCGAAGCCTCCGACCTGCTCGCGGGCCAGCTCGACGAGGACATGGTCGCCGCGCTCGTCGGCCAGCTCCTCGTGCCGCGGCTCGCCGACTGGTGCGCGATCTGGTTCTACGACGAGGAGGGCCGCGGTCTGCCCGGCACCGCCGACCACGATCTGCGGGGCGGCGCCGACCCGATGCCCGCACCCCGGCTCGCCCGCGTCTGGCACAGCCACGAGAACCGCACCGAGGAGCTCCGGCGGATCCTGGAGAAGGAACCCCCGCGCCTGCCCGACGCCGCCCGCACCGCGCCCGTCCCCGTGCCCTGGCCCTTCGAGGCCCGCGGCGACACCGGCCCCGACCGGTCCGGCTCCGCGCTCGCCTACCGGCTGATGGTCGGCGGCCGGAGCCTCGGCGTCCTGCTCATCGGCCGCGCCGAGCTGCTCCGCTTCCCCGACGAGATCACCGGACTCGTCGAGGACTTCAGCCGCCGGGTCGCCCTCGCCGTCAGCGCGGCCCGCCGCTTCACCCGCCAGGCCACCATCAGCCGCATCCTCCAGCGCGGCCTGCTGCCCACCTCCATCGCCGAGATCCCCGGCATGCGCAGCGCCCTCGTCTACGAACCGAAGGAGGCGGGCGGCCCCGGCGGCGACTTCTACGACGTCTTCCCCGCCGGGGACGGCCGCTGGTGCTTCGCGCTCGGCGACATCCAGGGCAAGGGCCCGGAGGCCGCCGTCGTGATCGGGCTCGTCCGGCCCTGGCTGCGGCTCCTCGCCCGGGAGGGCTACCCGGTCGCCCAGGTCCTCGACCGGCTCAACCGGCTCCTCCTCGACGACGCGACCGAGGCCGCCGACGCCGCCGCCCGCGCGCTCGCCGCGGCCGGCGGCCAGGGCATCCCGCCGGAAGGTTCCAGCTCCCGTTTCCTCTCCATCCTCTACGGCGAACTGACGCCCGCCGCCGACGGGGCCGGGGTCGTCTGCACCCTCGCCTCCGCCGGACATCCGCTGCCCCTGCTGATGCGGCCCGGCGGGGACGTCGTCGCCGCGGCCTCGCCCCAGGTGCTGCTCGGCGTCGTCGACGACCCGGACTACACGAGCGAGACGTTCGAGCTGCTGACCGGCGACACCCTGCTCTGTGTCACGGACGGGGTGACCGAGCGGCGCTGCGGCTCCCGCCAGTTCGACGACGGGGACGGCCTCGCGCACGCCCTCGCCGGCTGTGCGGGGCTGACGGCGCAGCTGCTGGCCGAGCGCATCCGGCGCCTGGTGCACGCCTACGCGGACGCCCCGCCGGACGACGATCTGGCGCTGCTCGTGCTCCAGGCGCTGTGACGGTTCAGCAGCCGGGGGAACAGGCGGGACAATGGGGGCATGCCTTCCGCACTCCCCGACGGTGAGCCCGTCCCCGACGACGGGGCGCTGCCCGCCTCCGCGCTCGCCGGCGCCGCCGCCCGGCCCCTCGGCTTCTACCTGCACGTCCCGTACTGCGCCACGCGCTGCGGGTACTGCGACTTCAACACGTACACGGCGACCGAGCTGCGCGGCTCCGGCGGCGTGCTCGCCTCCCGCGACAACTACGCCGAGACCCTGATCGACGAGGTCCGGCTCGCCCGCAAGGTGCTCGGCGACGACCCGCGCCCGGTACGGACCGTCTTCGTCGGCGGCGGTACGCCCACGCTGCTGGCCGCCGCCGATCTCGTACGGATGCTGGCGGCGGTCCGGGACGAGTTCGGGCTCGCGGACGACGCGGAGGTGACGACCGAGGCGAACCCTGAGTCGGTCGACCCGGCCTACCTGGCCGAGCTGCGGGCCGGCGGCTTCAACCGGGTCTCGTTCGGGATGCAGAGCGCGCGGCAGCACGTCCTGAAGGTCCTCGACCGTACGCACACGCCCGGGCGCCCCGAGGCGTGCGTCGCGGAGGCGCGGGCGGCCGGGTTCGAGCACGTCAACCTGGACCTGATCTACGGCACGCCCGGCGAGAGCGACGACGACTGGCGGGCCTCGCTGGACGCCGCGCTCGCCGCCGGCCCCGATCACGTCTCCGCGTACGCGCTGATCGTCGAGGAGGGCACGCAGCTCGCCCGGCGGATCCGGCGGGGCGAGGTGCCGATGACCGACGACGACGTGCACGCGGACCGGTACCTGATCGCCGAGGAGACGATGACGGCGGCCGGGTTCGAGTGGT
Source organism: Streptomyces sp. NPDC030991 (assembly GCF_055571235.1). Taxonomy (NCBI): domain Bacteria; kingdom Bacillati; phylum Actinomycetota; class Actinomycetes; order Kitasatosporales; family Streptomycetaceae; genus Streptomyces; species Streptomyces sp. NPDC030991. Next base: position 316,327 of record NZ_JBVIFR010000003.1, on the reverse strand, counting down.
ACGAGGTGTCGAACTGGGCGACGTCCGAGGCGGCCCGCTGCCTCCACAACGAGCTGTACTGGCGCGGCGCCGACTGGTGGGGCGCCGGACCCGGGGCGCACTCGCACGTCGGCGGGGTGCGCTGGTGGAACGTGAAGCATCCCGGCGCGTACGCGGCCGCGCTGGCCGGGGGGAGGTCGCCGGGGGCGGGGCGCGAGGTGCTGGCCGACGAGGACCGGCGGGTCGAGCGGATCCTGTTGGAGCTGCGGCTCAGGGAGGGCTGCCCGTTGTCGTTGCTCCGGGCCGCCGGGCTTGCTGCTGCGCGGAAGGCGCTCGGGGACGGGTTGCTGGAGGCTGGGCCGTTCGCCGAGGGGCGGGCTGTGTTGACCCTGCGGGGGCGGTTGCTGGCCGACGGGGTCGTTCGGGACCTGGTCGACTAGGGGGAGCCGCCACCGCCTTAGCGCCGTAGGGGGTGCGGTCCTGTCCCGGCCGCGGGTCGTGGGTGGTTGCTCGCGCAGTTCCCCGCGCCCCTGGCGGGGCGTGTCTCAGCGGGGTATGCCTGGTTGCCCGCGCCCCTGGCGGGCTCAGGCTTCCGGGGCCGTCACGAAGTCGATCAACTCCTCGACCCGGCCCAGGAGTTCGGGCTCCAGGTCGCGGAAGGAGCGGACCCGGGACAGGATGTGCTGCCAGGCCTCGCCGGTGTTCGCCACGCGCCAGCCGAGGGCGCGGACCACGCCCGTCTTCCAGTCCTGGCCGTGCGGGATCCGGGGCCAGGACTCGATACCGACCGAGGACGGCTTCACGGCCTCCCAGATGTCGATGTACGGGTGGCCGACCACCAGCGCGTGCTCGCTCGTCACCGACTGGGCGATGCGCCACTCCTTCGTACCGGGGACCAGGTGGTCGACCAGGACGCCGAGCCGCGCGTCCGGGCCAGGACCGAACTCGGCCACGATCGCCGGGAGGTCGTCGACGCCCTCCAGGAACTCCACCGCCACGCCCTCGATGCGCAGGTCGTCGCCCCAGACCCGCTCGATGAGCTGTGCGTCGTGCTTGCCCTCCACGTAGATGCGGCCCGCGCGGGCCACCCGGGCGCGGGCCCCCGGCACCGCGACCGAACCGGACGCCGTGCGGGTCGGGCGCGCGGGGCCGCCGGCGGAGGGGCGTACCAGCGTGACGACCTTGCCCTCCAGCAGGAAACCGCGCGGCTCCATGGGGAACGCGCGGTGCTTGCCGAAGCGGTCCTCCAGGGTCACCGTCGGACCCTGCGCCGTCTTCTCGACGCGTACGACCGCGCCGCAGAAACCGGTGCTGACCTCCTCCACGACGAGGTCCGGCTCGGCCGGGATCTCGGGCGCGGGCTTGTTCCGCTTCCACGGAGGGGTGAGGTCGGGGGTGTACTGGCGCATTCGGCAGACGATAGGAGAAGCTCTTCCGTCCGGCCTACGACACGCCGAATCGGGCCGCCAGTGTGGCGCGCTGCTCGCGGACAAACCCCGCATTCACGGTCGATCCGTGCCCCGGTACGTAACAGGCGTCCTCGCCGCCGAGGGACAGCAGCCGGTCCAGCGCCGCGGGCCACTGGTGCGGGGCCGCGTCCGATCCCGCCTGGGGCTCGCCCGACTCCTCGACCAGGTCGCCGCAGAAGACGATCTCCGGCACACCCGGCGCGCCGGACACCAGGACCGCGAGGTCATGGCCGCTGTGACCGGGCCCGACGTTGGCGAGCAGCACCTGGACGCCGCCGCCCAGGTCCAGCGTCCGCTCGCCGCAGACCCGGTGGTCCGGTGTGACCAGGAGGTCCGCCGCCTCGGCCGCCAGATCGGGGTCGAGGCCGTGGTGGACGGCGGAGGCGCCCACGGCGTCGGCGCCGCCGCCCGCGAACACGGTGTCGATGCCCGCCGCGCCGTACACCTCGACGCCGGCGAACGCCGCCGTGCCGAGTACATGATCGAAGTGCGGATGGGTGAGTGCGATGTGCGTCACCCTCCCGTCCGCCCCCAGCAGGCGACGGACGTCCCCGCGCAGCCGGGCGCCCTCACGAAGTGAGGATCCGGTGTCGATCAGCAGGGCCGCGCCGTCGCCCACGACGAGCCCCGTCGTGCAGTCCCAGCCGGGCAGCCGGACCCGGCCCACCCGCGGCGCCAGTTCCTCCCAGGACGCCGACTTCCAGTCGATACCCGCCGCGCTCCGCGCACTCGCCGTGCTTTTCATGAGGTTGAAGCTAGCGGCCTTGCCGGGCCCGTACCCACCGGCCGTACACTGAGCCGGGGACGATTGGCACTCGCGCGCAGTGAGTGCCAAAACGAGAAAGATCGATCGCAGAGACAGTTGCTGGAGGTGTGCGCCGATGCTCAGTGAACGCAGGCTCGAAGTGCTGCGCGCCATCGTCCAGGACTACGTCGGCACCGAGGAGCCCGTCGGCTCCAAGGCGCTGACCGAGCGGCACAGCCTGGGCGTCTCACCGGCGACGGTGCGCAACGACATGGCCGCTCTGGAGGACGAGGGGTTCATCGCCCAGCCGCACACCAGTGCCGGGCGCATCCCCACCGACAAGGGGTACCGCCTCTTCGTCGACAAGCTCACCGCGGTGAAGCCGATGACCCCGCCGGAGCGGCGCGCCATCCAGAACTTCCTGGAGGGCGCCGTCGACCTCGACGACGTCGTCGGACGGACCGTGCGGCTGCTCGCGCAGCTGACGCGGCAGGTCGCGGTCGTCCAGTACCCGTCCCTCACGCGGTCCACCGTGCGCCATGTCGAGCTGCTCGCGCTCGCGCCCGCCCGTCTGATGCTCGTACTGATCACGGACACCGGGCGCGTCGAGCAGCGGATGATCGACTGCCCGGCGCCGTTCGGCGAATCGTCCCTCGCGGATCTGCGGGCGCGGCTCAACGCGCGCGTGGCGGGGCGCCGGTTCGCCGACGTCCCGCAGCTGGTGCAGGACCTGCCGGAGGTCTTCGAGACGGAGGACCGCGGCACGGTCTCGACGGTGCTCTCCACGCTGATGGAGGCGCTCGTCGAGGAGACCGAGGAGCGGCTGATGATCGGCGGCACCGCCAATCTCACCCGCTTCGGACATGACTTTCCCCTCACCATCCGGCCCGTGCTTGAGGCACTTGAGGAGCAGGTCGTGCTCCTCAAGTTGCTTGGTGAGGTGGGTGATTCGGGCATGGCCGTACGGATCGGTCACGAGAACGCCCACGAGGGACTCAACTCCACGTCCGTCGTGTCGGTCGGCTACGGTTCGGGCGGCGAGGCAGTAGCCAAGCTCGGCGTGGTCGGACCGACCCGCATGGATTACCCGGGAACGATGGGAGCAGTACGCGCAGTGGCACGTTACGTCGGACAGATCCTGGCGGAGTCGTAAGTGGCCACGGACTACTACGCCGTACTCGGCGTGCGCCGAGACGCTTCCCAGGACGAGATCAAGAAGGCCTTTCGCAGGCTGGCCCGTGAGCTTCACCCGGACGTGAATCCGGATCCGAAGACTCAGGAGCGGTTCAAGGAGATCAACGCCGCCTACGAGGTGCTCTCCGACCCGCAGAAGAAGCAGGTCTACGACCTCGGGGGCGACCCCTTGTCGGGGGCCGGCGGAGGCGGCGCCGGCGGCTTCGGCGCCGGTGGGTTCGGGAACTTCTCGGACATCATGGACGCGTTCTTCGGGACCGCGTCGCAGCGTGGCCCCCGGTCGCGCACGCGCCGCGGCCAGGACGCCATGATCCGGCTCGAGATCGAGCTGGACGAGGCCGCCTTCGGCACCACCAAGGACATCCAGGTCGACACGGCCGTCGTCTGCACGACGTGCAGCGGCGAGGGTGCGGCGCCCGGCACCTCCGCCCAGACCTGCGACATGTGTCGCGGGCGCGGCGAGGTCTCGCAGGTCACGCGGTCCTTCCTCGGCCAGGTCATGACGTCCAGGCCGTGCCCGCAGTGCCAGGGCTTCGGCACCGTCGTGCCGACGCCGTGCCCCGAGTGCGCCGGTGACGGCCGCATCCGCTCGCGGCGCACGCTGACGGTGAAGATCCCGGCCGGTGTGGACAACGGGACGCGGATCCAGCTCGCGGGCGAGGGCGAGGTCGGCCCCGGCGGCGGCCCCGCCGGTGACCTGTACGTCGAGATCCACGAGCTGCCGCACGCGGTATTCCAGCGGCGCGGCGACGACCTGCACTGCACGGTGACCCTCCCCATGACGGCGGCGGCCCTCGGCACGAAGGTGCCGCTGGAGACGCTCGACGGCATGGAGGAGGTCGACATCCGGCCCGGCACCCAGTCCGGCCAGTCGGTCCCGCTGCACGGACGCGGCATCACGCATCTGCGCGGCGGCGGCCGCGGCGACCTCATCGTGCACGTCGAGGTCATGACCCCGCAGAAGCTCGAACCCGAGCAGGAGCGCCTCCTGCGCGAGCTCGCCGAGCTGCGCGGCGAGGAGCGGCCCCTGGGCCAGTTCCAGCCGGGGCAGCAGGGGCTGTTCTCGCGGTTGAAGGACGCGTTCAACGGGCGGTGACGGGCGGGCGGCGTCCCATGCGGGGCGCCGCGCCGGAGCGGCGACGTTTGAGGGTGTGTCACCCCGTTCGGGGTGGCACATGCCGGGCGGATGCGCCGATTCGGCCCTCCGACGCGTACGTGGCACGATGCCGTCATGTCCTCCGCGCTGACCGATCTCTGCCCCTGTCCGATCGTGCAGGCCCCCATGGCAGGGGGCGGGTCGAGCCCCGCGCTCGCGGCCGCCGTGTCCGAGGCGGGCGGCCTCGGGTTCCTCGCCGCCGGCTACAAGACGGCCGACGGGATGTACCAGGAGATCAAGCAGGTGCGGGGGCTGACCGGGCGACCGTTCGGCGTCAACCTGTTCCTGCCGCAGCCGGAGTACGCGGACCCCGCCGCGGTCGACGTCTACCGCCACCAGCTCGCCGGTGAGGCCGGCTGGTACCAGACGCGGCTCGGCGACCCCGACGGCGGACGCGACGACGGCTACGACGCCAAGCTCGCCATCCTGCTCGACGACCCGGTCCCGCTGGTCACCTTCACCTTCGGCTGCCCCGCGCCCGAGGTGACCGACGCGCTGCGCAAGGCGGGCACCCGCACCGCCGTCACCGTGACGACCGTGGAGGAGGCGCTCGCCGCGCAGCGGTCCGGCGCCGACGCCGTGTGCGTCCAGGGCATCGAGGCCGGCGGACACCAGGGCACGCACCGCGACCACCCCGAGACCGACGGCAGCGGCGTCGGACTGCTGGCGCTGATCGCCCAGGTACGCGAAGCGGTCCAGCTGCCGATCATCGCGGCCGGCGGGATCATGCGGGGCGCGCAGATCGCCGCCGTGCTCGCCGCCGGGGCCGACCTCGCCCAGCTGGGCACGGCGTTCCTGGTGACGCCCGAGTCGGGTGCGCCCGCGCCGCACAAGCAGGCCATGACCGATCCGCTGTTCACCCGGACCGAGCTGACGCGGGCGTTCTCGGGGCGGCCCGCGCGCGGGCTCGTCAACCGGTTCCTGCGCGAGCACGGGCCGTACGCGCCCGCCGCGTACCCGGAGGTCCACCACATGACGTCGCCGCTGCGCAAGGCCGCGGCCAAGGCCGGTGATCCGCAGGCCATGGCGTTGTGGGCGGGGCAGGGCCACCGGCTCGCCCGGGAGCTGCCCGCCGGGCAGCTCGTCGAGGTCCTCGCCGCCGAACTCTCCGCCGCCAAGGCCGCGCTCGGGCAGGGGGGTGCCGCGTGACCGCGCCGGTGTTCGTGGTCGACGGCCCGGTGCCGGGTGACTGCACCTACGTACTGGACGGGGCCGAGGGGCGGCACGCCGTCTCCGTGAAGCGGCTGCGGGCCGGGGAGGCGCTCGTGCTGACCGACGGGCGCGGCGCCTGGAGCGAGGCTGTCGTCACCGCAGCCGAGGGCAAGGACCGGCTGGTCGTCGAGGCGGGACCGGCGCGGACCGAGGAGGCGGGAAAGCCCCGGATCACCGTCGTGCAGGCCCTGCCCAAGGGGGACCGCGGCGAGCTGGCCGTCGAGACGATGACCGAGACGGGCGTCGACGCGATCGTGCCGTGGGCGGCCTCGCGGTGCATCACGCAGTGGCGGGGCGAGCGCGGGACCAAGGCCCTCGGCAAGTGGCGGGCCACCGCGCGCGAGGCAGGCAAGCAGTCGCGCCGGGTCCGCTTCCCCGACATCGCGGACGCCGCGTCCACCAAGGAGGTCGCGGCGCTGCTCGCCGCGGCGGACCTCGCCGTCGTGCTGCACGAGGACCGTGACGCGCGAAGCGCCGCGCTGGCCTCGGCGGAGCTCCCGGCGGACGGGGAGATCGTGCTGGTCGTCGGGCCTGAGGGCGGCGTATCGCCGGAGGAGCTGGAGATGTTCGGCGCGGCCGGGGCGCGTCCGTACCGGCTCGGACGGAGTGTGCTGCGGACGTCGACAGCGGGGACGGCGGCGGTGGCGTTGCTGCTGGGGCGCACCGGGCGCTGGGGCTGACGCCCGGCACGAACCGCAGCCCGTGACGGCCGCCGCACTGTGGCCGCAAGCGCTCTACCGGGCCGCTGAAGAGAGTGGCATCCTGCCGGGCATGGGGGAATTGCGACGGATCAGCGGTGCATTGCTAAGGCCCCGGGCGACGCGGGTGCTGGCCGCGGGCGGCGTCGTGGCCGTCGTGGCCGCCGGGGCCGTCGCGTGCCGGCCGGTCGACGGGGAGCTGAACACGGTCACGGTCGCCACCACCACCGACACCGAGGCCACGCAGGAGCTGACCCGGACGCACGCCGGGGTCGCCTGGCTCAGCTGCACCAGCACCTACAGCGACCGCTCCACACCCACCGGTTCGGCACCGAGCGAGGTGACCGTGGACTGCCGGGGGAAGACCAAGGGCGGCCAGGACATCACCGTCAAGGGCCGGGTCTACGGGGTCGTCCCCGGCAAGTGCGTGCGCGGCGACGTGATCGCGCGGGTCGAGAACAAGGTCCGGTTCCACCTCCAGGTCCTCGGCAACTGCGCCGCCGCGGACCCGACCACGTACACGCCCGCGCCCGTGCCCGCGCAACCCGCCCACCAGGAACCGCGGCCCGGCAGCACCCGGACCGTCACCGAGACCGTCACCGTCCGCGAGCCCGACCCCGACTGCTCCTGCTTCGAAGGGAAATGAGGAGCGGTGGCGGCGGGCAGGGAAGTGCGCGGGAGGGTTGACGCGCGGCGGGCCGCAAATTCAGGGTGGGCGGAGTGACGAACCCTGCCTACCTCCGGTTCCCGCACCTGCACGGCGACTCGGTGGTCTTCGCCGCCGAGGACGACGTATGGGCCGCACCCCTCGACGGCGGCCGCGCCTGGCGCGTCAGCGCCGACAACGTACCGGTCACCCACCCACGCGTCTCCCCGGACGGCACGACCGTCGCCTGGACGTCGCGGCGCGACGGCGCCCCCGAGGCACAGGTCGCGCCGCTCGACGGAGGAGCCGCGAAACGCCTGACGTACTGGGGGAGTTGGACCACCACCGTGCGCGGCTGGACGCCCGACGGGCGGGTCCTCGTCACCAGTACGCACGGCCAGGCCACGCTGCGCCGCAGCTGGGCGCGGGCGCTGCCGCTGGACGGCGGCCCCGCCGAACTCCTGCCCTACGGACCCGTGGGCGGCGTCGCCCACGGGCCGGACTCCGCGGTGGTGCTGCTCTCCGCGCCGATGGGGCGGGAGGCCGCCTGGTGGAAGCGGTACCGCGGCGGCACGGCGGGAAAGCTCTGGATCGACCGCGACGGCGGCGGCGACTTCGTACGGCTGCACGAGGAGCTCGACGGGAACATCGAGTACCCGCTGTGGGCCGGGGGAAGGCTCGGGTTCCTCTCCGACCACGAGGGGGTCGGCGCGCTGTACTCGTCCCTCGCGGACGGCTCGGACCTGCGCCGGCACACACCCGTCGGCGACGCGTTCTACGCCCGGCACGCCGCCACCGACGGCACCCGGGTCGTCTACGCGAGCGCCGGTGAACTGTGGATCGTCGACGACCTGGAGTCGGCCGAGCCGCGCCGCCTCGACGTGACGCTCGGCGGGCAGCGGGCCCGGCTGCGGCCGCGCCCCGTCGACGCGGCGCGCTGGTTCGGGGCCGCGTCGCCCGACCACACCGGGCGCGGCAGCGCGGTCGCCGTGCGCGGCGCCGTGCACTGGGTGACCCACCGCTCCGGGCCGGCCCGCGCGCTCGCCGCCGAGCAGGGCGTACGGGCCCGGCTCCCGCACACGTTCCGCGTCGACGGCGAGGAACACGTGGTGTGGGTGACCGACGCCGAGGGCGACGACGCGCTGGAGTTCGCCCCCGCCACCGGCGCCGCGCCCGGCGGCACGCCCCGCCGCCTCGGCGCCGGACGGCTCGGCCGGGTGCTCGGGCTGACCGTCGCGCCGGACGGCGGCCGGGTCGCCGTCGCCGCGCACGACGGACGGATCCTGCTCGTCGAGCGGGACAGCGGCGACGTACGGGAAGTGGACCGCAGCGAGGACGGGCACGCGAGCGGGCTCGCCTTCTCGCCCGACTCGGCATGGCTCGCCTGGTCGCACCCCGGGCCGCACAGCCTGCGCCGGATCAAGCTCGCCAACACCGCCGACCTCGCCGTCGCCGAGGCGACACCGCCGCGCTTTCGCGACTACGCGCCCGCGTTCACGCTCGACGGCAAACACCTGGCGTTCCTGTCGGCCCGCTCCTTCGACCCCGTCTACGACGAGCACGCCTTCGACCTGGCGTTCGTGAGCGGCGCGCGGCCGCATCTGGTCGTCCTGGCCGCGACGACCCCGTCACCGTTCGGGCCGCAGCGGCACGGGCGGCCGTTCGAACCGGCGGACACCCCCGGCGCCGAGACCCCCGACAGCGAGGGCACACCCGTCACCCGCGTCGACCTGGAGGGGCTCACCGACCGCATCGTGCCGTTCCCCGTCGAGGCCGCCCGCTACTCGACCCTGCGGACCGCGAAGGACGGCGTGCTGTGGCTGCGGCACCCGGTGCGCGGCGTCCTCGGCGACTCGCGGGCGGACCGGGCCGACCCCGACCCGAGATCGCGGCTCGAACGCTACGACCTGACCCAGCGGCGCCTGGAGGAACTCGGCGCCGACGCCGACCACTTCGAGGTCACGGGCGACGGCAAACGGGTGCTGCTGTGGACCGGCGAGACGCTGAAGGTCGTCTCCAGCGACCGGCGCCCCGCGCACGACGACGACAGCGACACCAACATCACCGTCGACCTGGCCCGCATCAGCCAGAGCGTCGACCCGGCCGCCGAATGGCGGCAGATGTACGACGAGACCGGCCGCCTGATGCGCGACAATTTCTGGCGCCCCGACATGAACGGCGTCGACTGGCCCGGGGTGCTGGAGCGCTACCGCCCGCTCCTCGACCGGGTCGCCACCCACGACGACCTCGTCGACCTGCTGTGGGAGGTGCAGGGCGAACTCGGCACCTCCCACGCCTACGTCGTACCGGCCGGCCGGGGCGGCGCCCCCGCACGCCGCCAGGGGCTGCTCGGCGCCGACATCTCCCGCCACGACGACGGCCCGCACGGGGCACCGCGGTGGCGGGTGGACCGCGTCCTGCCCTCGGAGACGTCCGACCCGCGCGCCCGCTCCCCGCTCGCCGCGCCGGGCGTCGCGGTGCGCGCGGGAGACGCGATCGTGGCGGTCGGCGGGCGGAGCGTCGACCCGGTGGCCGGGCCGGGACCGCTGCTCGTCGGCACGGCCGACAAGCCGGTCGAGCTGACCGTCCAGCCCGCCGGGGGCGGCGACCTCCGCCATGTGGTCGTGCTCCCCGTGACCGACGAGGAACCGCTGCGCTACCACGCGTGGGTCGCGGACCGGCGCGCTCACGTCCACGCGCGGTCGCACGGCCGGCTCGGCTACCTCCACGTGCCCGACATGCAGGCCCTCGGCTGGGCGCAGATCCACCGCGACCTGGCCGCCGAGGTCTCCCACGAGGGCCTGGTCGTGGACGTCCGCGAGAACCGCGGCGGACACACCTCGCAGCTCGTCGTGGAGAAACTGGCGCGGCGCGTCGTCGGCTGGGACGTACCGCGCGGCAGCCGCCCCTTCAGCTACCCGATGGACGCGCCGCGGGGCCCGGTGGTCGCCGTCGCCGACGAGTTCTCCGGATCCGACGGCGACATCGTCACCGCGGCGATCAAAGCGCTCGGCATCGGTCCCGTGGTGGGCGTACGCACCTGGGGCGGCGTCATCGGGATCGACAGCCGGTACCGGCTGGTGGACGGGACGCTGGTGACCCAGCCCAAGTACGCGACCTGGATGGAGGGCCACGGCTGGGGGCTCGAGAACCACGGCGTCGACCCGGACGTGGAGGTGGTGGTCGCCCCGCAGGACGCGGGCGCCGGGCGTGACCCGCAGCTGGACGAGGCCGTACGTATTGCCCTGGCGGCGCTCGCCGACGACCCGGCGAAGGTGCCGCCCGGGTTGCCGTAGCCGGCTGCGTCTGCCCGGTGCGGGTTCGTCGCCGCGTGCGGGTGCGTGGGGGCTGGTCGCGCAGTTCCCCGCGCCCTTGAGAGGCGCACTGCGTGCGCCCTCTCATGGGGCTGCGGCGGAGCCGCATGCTCCAGGGGCGCGAGAAGCCCCACCGGGCCGCACCCGCCGACGACAGATCAGCAACGCAGACGCGACTGCCGCCCCCACGGGCCCGATCGATACGATGCCGTCAGACGGAATCGCCCCCGCGAAGGAGACCCGACGTGACCGGAGAACCCCAGGCCGACTGCCTGTTCTGCAAGATCGTCGCGGGGGACGTGCCCGCCACCCTCGTCCGCGAGACCCCGACCACGATCGCGTTCCGGGACATCAACCCGCAGGCGCCCACCCACATCCTGGTCATCCCGCGCGTCCACCACCCGGACGCCGCCTCCCTCGCCGCCGCCGAACCGGAGATCGCCGCGGACGTGCTGCGCGAGGCCGGGGAGATCGCCGCGGAGGAGAAGCTGGAGAGCTACCGCCTCGTCTTCAACACGGGCAGCGGCGCCGGCCAGACCGTCTTCCACGCACACCTGCACGTCCTCGGCGGCCGCGGCCTCCAATGGCCCCCCGGATAACCACCCGTGTCCGTACGTGAATTCGTCGTGCTCGGCACCGCCAGCCAGGTGCCGACGCGCCACCGCAACCACAACGGCTACCTGCTGCGCTGGGGAGCCGAAGGCATCCTCTTCGACCCCGGCGAGGGCACGCAGCGACAGATGCTGCGCGCCGGGGTCGCCGCGCACGACCTGAACCGGATCTGCGTCACCCACTTCCACGGCGACCACTCGCTGGGGCTCGCCGGTGTCGTCCAGCGCATCAACCTCGACCGCGTACCGCACCCGGTGACCGCCCACTACCCGGCCTCCGGGCAGCGGTTCTTCGACCGGCTGCGGTACGCCACCGCGTACCGGGAGACCGTCGACATCGCCGAGGAGCCGGTCGGCGGCGAGGGCGCGGTGCTCGCCGACACCCCGGAGTACCGGCTCGACGCGCGCAGGCTGTCGCACCCCGTGGAGTCCTACGGATACCGCCTCGTCGAGCCCGACGGGCGCCGCATGCTGCCCGAACGGCTCGCCGCGCACGGCATCACCGGCCCCGACGTGGGGCGGATCCAGCGCGAGGGCAGCCTCGGCGGGGTCGGCCTCGACGACGTCAGCGAGGTGCGGCGCGGACAGCGCTTCGCGTTCGTCATGGACACCCGGCTGTGCGCGGGCGTGAGCGAGCTGGCCGAGGGGTGCGATCTGCTCGTCATCGAGTCGACGTTCCTGGACGAGGACCATCAACTCGCCTCCGACCACGGCCACCTGACCGCCGGGCAGGCGGCGCGCGTGGCCCGCGACGGGGGCGTGCGCCACCTCGTGCTGACGCATTTCAGCCAGCGCTACGCGGACCCGGAGGAGTTCGCCCGGCAGGCGCGGGCCGCCGGGTTCACGGGCGAGCTGACGGTCGCCCGCGACCTGGACCGCGTCCCGGTGCCGAAACGCCTCTGACGCCCCTCCTTGCGTACGATGCTCTGATGTCCCTCGCACCACTCGCTCGCATCCCCAAGGCCGAGCTGCACCTGCACATCGAAGGCACCCTCGAACCCGAGCTGGCCTTCGCCCTCGCCGACCGCAACGGCATCACGCTGCCGCACGCCGACACCGAGGCGCTGCGCAAGGCGTACCTCTTCGACGACCTCCAGTCCTTCCTGAACCTCTACTACGAGCTGATGGCCGTCCTGATCACCGAGGACGACTTCGAAGCGCTCGCCGACGCCTACCTGGCGCGCGCCGCCGACCAGGGCGTCCGCCACGCCGAGATCTTCTTCGACCCGCAGGCCCACACGGCGCGCGGCGTCGACATCGGCACCGTCATCGAGGGGCTCGGGCGGGCCCTCGCGCGCAGCGAGGAGCGGCACGGCGTCTCCACCAAGCTCATCATGTGCTTCCTGCGCGACCAGTCCGCCGAGTCGGCGATGGAGACGCTGGAGGCCGCGAAGCCGTACCTGGACCACATCGTCGGCGTCGGCCTCGACTCGGCCGAGGTCGGCAACCCTGCCTCGAAGTTCCGCGCGGTGTACGAGGCCGCGGGCGCGCTGGGCCTGCGGAAGGTCGCGCACGCGGGCGAGGAGGGCGACCCGTCGTACGTGTGGGAGGCCCTGGACATCCTCGGGGTCGAGCGCGTCGACCACGGGCTGCGGTCCCTGGAGGACCCCGAACTCGTCGCCCGGCTCGTCCGCGACCGGATCCCGCTGACGCTGTGCCCCCTGTCCAACGTGCGGCTGCGCGCCATCGACGTACTGGAGGAGCACCCGCTGCTCGCCATGATGGACGCCGGGCTGCTGTGCACCGTCAACTCGGACGACCCGGCCTACTTCGGCGGTTACGCGGGCGACACCTTCCACGCCGTCCACGAGGCGCTCGCCGTGGACCACGAACGGCTGCGGGAACTCGCCCGCAACTCGTTCGTGGCGTCCTTCCTCGACGGCAGCGCGGAGGACGAGGCGCGGCGGGCCCGCTATCTCGCCGAGGTCGACGCGTACCCGCTGGACGACATCTCGGGCTGAACCCCGTCCGGGCCCGCCGTCGTGAACGCGTCCGCGGCGACGGCGGGCACCTCAAGCGGGAAGATCTCCACGACCGGCTGCTCCAGCAGACCCGACGGCGGCACGATCGCGCCGACCGGGGCGCCGCTGCGGCGCCGGGCCGCACCCGCGAAGAGCGGACGGCCGCCGGTGTGCAGGGCCACCGCGGTCAGCGGCACCGCCAGCAGGAGCAGTGCGACGGCGAGCACCGTGCCCATCGCCGGGTAGCCGACGCCCTGCGCGAGGGAGCTGCCCACCAGGGGGCCGCACGCCGTGCCGAGCGAGGACGCCGAGCCGACCAGCACCGCCCAGCGGCCGCGCGGGTCGAGCGAGGCGGCGAGGCCCAGCAGGTAGGAGAGCACCACCGGGTAGAGGGTGTTCCAGGCGATCTCGCCGGTCGCGAAGGTGCCGAGGCCGTCGGCGCGGGCGCTGAGCGCGATGCAGCAGGCGATGGCCGCCGTGCCCGCCCCGATCGGCAGCGCGCGGCCCAGCCGGGTGCCGAGCGCGCCCGCGCCGACCACGCCGAGCAGGCCCGCGCCGAGCGCCACCGCGAACACACTGCCGACGGTGACCTCGCTGAGGCCCGCCTGGACGGTGCCGATGCTGCTGCTGACGCCCCACAGGGAGTTCTGCGCCATCGACCAGCAGACGATGACCACGGCAAGCGCCGTGCCCGGACCGGCGTACGGGAGCGGGGATCCGAAGGCCGGGGCGGTCCGCGCCGGGCTGTTGTCCGGGCCGGCCGGATCGGCGAACCGGTGCGTCGCGGGCCAGACGGCGAGCGCGGTGACCGCGAGCGCGGCGAACGGCAGGGCGTGGCCGGACGGGCTGACGCGCGGGATCGTCAGATAGAGGGCGCCCGCGAGCGCGGAGACGGTCAGCAGCCCGAGCGTGGACGCGCGGTGCGGGTCTTTCTGGGCGGCGATCCCGGTGGCGGCGACCGCGGTCGCCGTGCCCGAGCCGAAGCCGCCGATCATCGCACCCGCGACGACCAGGGGGACGGAGGTGGAGAGCGCCGCGGTGCCGTAGCCGACGGCGGCGAGGAGGAGTCCGGCGCGGGCGGTCCTGCGGGGGCCGAGCCGCTCGACGCGGGCCGCGAGGGTGAAGCCCGCGGTGGCCGAGCTGAGCAGCAGCGCGCTGCCGGCGAGGCCGGCCTGGGTGGGGGAAAGCCGCAGGCTGTCGGCGAGTCTGCCGACGATCGTGGGCAGCAGATAGGCGGCGAGGTAACCGGCCGTGAAGAGGGCTATGAGCGCGGGCCGGGGGGTGCGCGAAGACACGGGCGTTCCTGAAGACGGACCCCGCTGCCTTGGACGCTGTTTTGGGCAGGGGGTGGTAAGGAATGGGGGCGGGGAGCGCGACGTCTTTGCGAACGGGACCGAACCGGGGACGTTGGGGCGCGGCCAATTTGTATCAAGCCGCAGGGGCCCCACAGAAGCCGGGGCTATGTGACCTGCGGCACATCTGGTTTGGTGGGGGTGCGGGCGGGTAGTCGCGGTGCCTTCTGGCGCTCGTTCAGCGCCAGTTGGGGGTGCCCGACGGGCCCCGGTGAGCGGCCGTCTCGATGCGCGCGCGGGTCTCCCGCATGACGGCCACGATGCGCTCCTCGTGCTCCGCGGTCAGCCGCGCGACCGGCACCGAGCAGCTGACCGCGTCGTGCGCCGGAACCGCGTAGCGCAGGGCGAAACCGAAGCCGACGATGCCGGTGACGCCCTCCTCGCGGTCGATCGCGTACCCGCGGGTGCGGGTCAGCGCGAGATCGGTGGCGAGCGCCTCGCGGGTCGTGTGCGTGTTCCCGGTGGCCCGGAGGTACGGGCCCGGGGGCAGCTGCGCGTCGGAGCGCTCCGCGAGCAGCACCTTGCCGAGGGCGCCGACGTGCGCGGGCAGCCTGCGGCCGACCCGGCTGATCGTGCGCAAATACTCGTGCGATTCGCGGGTCGCCAGGTACGCCACGTCGAACCCGTCGAGCCGGCCCAGGTGGATCGTCTCGCCGAGCGCCTCGGACGCCTCGTCGAGGTGCGGGCGCGCGGTCCGCACGTACGGGTCGGTGTCGAGGTAGCTGGTACCGGTCAGCAGGGCGTGGATACCGATGCCGTAGAGGGAACCGGTGACGTCCGTGCGGACCCAGCCGCGCGCGATGAGTGTCTGGAGCAGCGCGTACATGGAGCTGCGCGGCACGGCCAGCTCGTCGGCGAGCTCCTGGAGGCGGGCCGGGCGGTCGCCGCGGGCGGCCAGCACTTCGAGCAGGTCGACGGTGCGGGCCGCCGACTTCACCTCGCGGACACCACCGCTGGGCTGCGCGCTCTGCTGCTCTGTGTGCTGGTCCGGCATGTGCCGATCGTAGGGCGAAAGGCGGCGGGGCATTGACGGCCCCCGTCCACCTATCTAACCTCCATCTACATGTGTGGATGACATCTACGTACGGAGACGTCACCCCGCGCCCGGCCGACCCCGCCACCGGACCCCGCCCCCGCCCCCGTCCGCGCGCCCGACACCGCAGGAGCCGCCCGATGACCGACCTGACCATCGCCGAGGTCCGCCTCACCCCGATCCTCGTCGCCGACCCTCCGCTGCTGAACACCCAGGGCCTGCACCAGCCGTACACGCCCCGGCTCATCGTCGAGGTGGTCACCGCCGACGGCGTCACCGGCCTCGGCGAGACCTACGGCGACGCCAAGTACCTGGAGCTCGCCCGGCCCTTCGCCGACAAACTGATAGGCCGTCAAGTCTCGGATCTGAAGGGCCTGTTCACCGTCGCCGACCAGGTGTCCGTCGATGACGCGCGGGTCGAGAACCAGGTCGACGTCGGCGGCCTGCGCGGCGTCCAGACCGCCGACAAACTGCGGCTCTCCGTCGTCTCCGGCTTCGAGGTGGCCTGCCTCGACGCGCTCGGCAAAGCACTCGGCCTGCCCGTCCACGCGCTCCTCGGCGGCAAGCTCCGCGACTCCGTCGAATACAGCGCGTACCTCTTCTACAAGTACGGCGCCCACCCAGAAGGCGTCGCGAGCGAGAAGGACGACTGGGGCACCGCGCTCGACCCGGCCGGCGTCGTCGCACAGGCCCGCCTCTTCCACGAGCGCTACGGCTTCGAGTCCTTCAAGCTCAAGGGCGGCTGCTTCGCGCCGGACGAGGAGATCGCGGCGATCCACGCGCTCGCCGACGCCTTCCCCGGCAAACCCCTGCGCCTCGACCCCAACGGGGCCTGGTCCGTGGAGACTTCGCTCAAGGTCGCCGCCGAACTCGGTGACGTACTGGAGTACCTGGAGGACCCGGCGCTCGGCACCCCCGCCATGGCCGAGGTCGCCGCCAGGACGGGCGTCCCGCTCGCCACCAACATGTGCGTGACCACCTTCGCCGAGATCCAGGAGGCGTTCACGACCGGCGCCGTCCAGGTCGTCCTCTCCGACCACCACTACTGGGGCGGCCTGCGCAACACCCAGCAACTCGCCGCCATCTGCCGCACGTTCGGGGTCGGCATCTCCATGCACTCCAACACCCACCTCGGCATCAGCCTCGCCGCCATGACACACGTCGCGGCCACCGTGCCGAACCTGCACCACGCCTGCGACTCGCACTACCCGTGGCAGTCCGAGGACGTGCTCACCGAGCGCCTGACCTTCGAGGGCGGCCGCGTCGCCGTCTCCGACGCGCCGGGTCTGGGTGTCGAACTCGACCGCGACAAACTGGCGTTGCTGCATCAGCGGTGGCTCGACGACGACTTCGCCGCCCTGCGCGACCGGGACGACGCCGCCGCCATGCGGGTCCTCGACCCCGACTGGGTCACGCCGGGCGTGCCGCGCTGGTAGTCGGGTTCTTGGTCCGGCTTCCGGCTTCCGGCTTCCGGCTTCTGGTTTCTGGATTCCGGCTTCTGGCTTCTGGCTTCTGCCTGTGCGTTCTATGTGCCTTGCGCGCCCTTCCCCCCTCGCCTTTTCTTCTGCCCACGACCGGAGTCGCTCGTGTCCGCAGCAGTCCCCACCCCCATGGAGCACCCGGCCGCCGTCCTGTCGGCCATCCGCAAGATCTTCCGCCGGGTCGTCCCACTCTTCTTCGTCATGTTCGTCGCCAACTACATGGACCGCGTCAACCTCGGCTTCGCCCAGGACCAGCTCCGCGCCGACGTAGGGCTCTCCGCCGCCGCCTTCGGACTCGGCGCCGGCATCTTCTTCATCGCCTACGCCCTCTTCGAAGTACCCAGCAACATGCTCATGGAGCGCTTCGGCGCGAAGGTCTGGCTGACCCGCATCATGATCAGCTGGGGACTCGTCGCCACCGCCATGGCCTTCGTCGACAGCGCCGGGATGTTCTACGCGCTGCGCTTCCTCCTCGGCGTCGCCGAAGCCGGGTTCTTCCCCGCCGTCATCTACTACTTCTCCCGCTGGCTGCCCGACTCGCACCGCGGACGCGCCACCTCCGTCTTCCTCATGGGCTCAGGGACCGCCACCGTCGTCGTCGGCCCGGTCTCCGGCGCCCTGCTGGAGATGCACGGCGTCTGGGGCCACTCCGGCTGGCAGTGGATGTTCTTCATCGAAGGCGTCCTCTCGGTGGTGCTCGGCTTCGTCGTCTACCGCTTCCTCGACTCCAGCGTCGAGAGCGCCACCTGGCTGACCCAGGAGGAGAAGGACGGGCTCGTCGCCACCATCGACGCGGAGCAGCGCGAGCGGGAGGAAGGGCGGGCGACCACCCACGTCTCCCGCTGGAAGATGCTCGCCGATCCGCAGATGCTGCTGTTCCTGTGGATCTACTTCGCCATCAACGTCGCCCTGTACGCCGTCACGTTCTGGCTGCCGTCGATCGTCGACGACATCGGCGGGCTCAGCGACTTCCAGGTGGGCCTCCTGACCGCCGTCCCCTGGCTGTTCGCCATCGCCTCCGTGTACGTCTCAGGGCGCCTCTCCGACCGGCTCGGCAAACGGCGGCCCCTCCTCGTCGCCCTCCTGCTCATCGGCGGCGCCGGGACCCTGCTCGCCGTGTTCGTCTCACCCTGGGCCGGGCTCGGCGCGCTCTGCCTCGCGGCCGTCGGGTTCAAACCCGCCTCGCCGATCTTCTGGACCATCCCGCAGAGCTACCTCGACGCGCGCGCCGCCGCGCCCGGCATCGCCCTCATCAACTCCATCGGCAACCTCGGCGGGTTCGTCGCCCCGACCGCGTTCGGCCTCATCGAGGACGCGACCGGCTCCACCAAGGGTGGCCTCGTCGGCCTCACCGTCGTCGGGTTCCTCGCCGCGCTGAGCGTCCTCCTCGTACGCGGCGGCGGCCGCAACGACGCCGTCCGTCCCGCCCGCCCCGCCCGACGGCGCCTCGCATCCGCGCCCCGTCCGGCCCCCGCCCCGTCCGACGGCGCCGCGTCCGGCGGCGCCACGCGGGTGATCACCGGCCCGGCGGCCGCCGCCACGTGACGGGGTGATGTCAACTGCCGTGGTGCGGGCCCGACTCATGCACACTGTCCGGACCCGTACCACTGCAGGGAGAAGGACGTGACCCACCCCGAACCGGCCCCCACCGAACCGGCCCACACGGACCCTCTCGCGGCGCTCCGCGCGCCCGGCGACCCCGCCTGCGACGTCTACCTCACCGGCACCGTCTTCCTCGACATCGTCTTCACCGGCCTCGACAGCGCGCCCGTACGCGGCACCGAGTCCTGGGCGCGCGGCATGGGGTCCAGCCCCGGCGGCGTCGCCAACATGGCCGCCGCGCTCGCCCGGCTCGGGCTGCGTACCTCGCTGGCCGCCGCCTTCGGCGACGACCACTACGGCGAGTACTGCTGGGACACGCTCGAACAGGGCGAGGGCATCGACCTGAGCTACTCGCGGACCGTGCCCGGCTGGCACTCGCCCGTCACCGTCTCCATGGCGTACGAGGGCGAACGCACCATGGTCAGCCACGGGCACGAACCGCCGCCGCTGGAGCCCGCGCCCCGCTGCCCGCCGCCCGCGCGGGCCGCCGTCGCGTCACTCGTACCGGGGGTCGCTGCGCCCTGGGTCGGCGAAGCGGCGCGCCACGGTACCCGGATCTTCGCCGACGTCGGCTGGGACGAGACCGGGCGCTGGGATCTCGCCGCCCTCGGGGACCTCGGGCAGTGCGAGGCGTTCCTGCCCAACGCCGAGGAAGCCATGCGGTACACCCGTACGTCGTGTCCGCGGGCGGCGGCGCACGCGCTCACCGAGTACGTGCCGCTCGCCGTGGTGACCCTCGGGGCGGAGGGGGCGTACGCCGTGGACGGGCGGACCGGGGAGACCGCGTCCGTGCCGGCCATCGAGGTGGCGGCGCTCGATCCGACCGGGGCGGGGGATGTCTTCGTGGCCGGGTTCGTGACGGGCACGCTCGCGGGGTGGCCGCTTGCCGACCGGCTCGCTTTCTCGGGGCTCACGGCGGCGCTGTCCGTGCAGGAGTTCGGGGGGTCGTTGTCTGCGCCCGGGTGGTCGGAGATCGCGGCGTGGTGGCGGCAGATCCATGCGTACGAGGAGCGCGGGGAGCAGGATCCTGCGGCGCTCGGGCGGTACGCGTTCCTGGAGCCGCTGTTGCCGGGGGCGGGGCGGCCGTGGCCGCTGCGGCGGGCTGTGCCGACGATCGGGTTCGGGCGTTCGGCGTAGTCGCGCGCCGGGAAGGGAGGGTGGCCGTCCTGTGTGCGTTGGCGGCTCTCCCGTTCGTTCCGATCGGTGTGTGGGTGGGTACGGTGCCGCCCGGGGTATGTGCGTGCTCGCCATCTTGATGGCCTCGCTGCTTGCTTCGGCTGCCGCTACCGCGTGTTGCTGTGCTGCGCGCGCACATACCCCGGCCGGCCCCTCCCGTCTCGTATCCGTCTGATCGCCGGATCATCCTGCCGGTCTCCGCCCGACACCTGTCGCCCGCCGGTTACGGGCCGCCGCCCGCCGTCATTTGCCGTCTGCCGTCCGGCGGCTGATCGCCGGTGACGATTGCGGTTCGTCGCTTGGCCGCTCCGATCGGTCCCTCCCGTCTCGTCCCGTCTGGTCGCCGGATCACCTTTGCGGCCTGCCGTTCGATCCGATCGGCCCCTGCTCCGTCTCGTACGCGGGTGAGCGCCGGTCTCTTTCAGCCCCTCCGGCGTTTGAGGAGCGGGGTCTGGGGCGGCGCCCCAGGGCTGGGATTCAGGGCCGGGGGAGGTGTGGTCGGATCCAGCCCCTCCGGCGATTGAGGAGCGGGGGTCGGGGCGGCGCCCCAGGGGGTGAGGGCCGTGCTGGGTGCCGGGGCGGCGGGCGTGCGGGAGGTACCCGCTGCACCCGCGGCGCGAAAAGGCTTCGGCGTTGTCAGTGGGGCGTCGTACGCTGGAAACCGTCAGACACCGGCTGTCACAAGGAGAATGCGGCCCTCAGAGCCCGCCCATGACGCAGACACCATCCAGCGCCCGCAGCGCAGGGCAGGAACAGGCACGTGCGCGGTTCACCGTCCCGGCCAAGCACCCCATGGTCGAGGTGCTGGGCTCCGGCGACGCCCTGTTGCGTGTGATCGAGGAGGCCTTCCCGGAGGCCGATATCCATGTCCGGGGCAATGAGATCAGCGCGACCGGGGAGCCCAGGGAAGTCGCCCTGGTCCAGCGCCTGTTCGACGAGATGATGCTGGTTGTGAGGACAGGGGCACCGATGACAGAGGACGCCGTCGAGCGCTCCATCGCCATGCTCAAGGCGACCCAGAACGGCGAGGGTGACGGGACGGAGACCCCCGCCCAGGTGCTCACGCAGAACATTCTGTCGTCGCGTGGGCGCACCATCCGGCCCAAGACGCTCAACCAGAAGCGGTACGTCGACGCGATCGACAAGCACACCATCGTCTTCGGGATCGGCCCCGCCGGTACCGGCAAGACCTACCTGGCCATGGCCAAGGCCGTGCAGGCCCTCCAGTCCAAGCAGGTCAACCGGATCATCCTGACCCGCCCCGCGGTCGAGGCGGGCGAGCGCCTCGGGTTCCTGCCGGGCACCCTGTACGAGAAGATCGACCCGTATCTGCGCCCGCTCTACGACGCCCTGCACGACATGCTCGACCCGGACTCGATCCCGCGGCTGATGGCGGCCGGGACCATCGAGGTGGCGCCGCTGGCGTACATGCGTGGCCGCGCGCAGCCCGTCTTCACGAACGTGCTGACCCCGGACGGCTGGCGTCCCATCGGCGACCTGCAGGTCGGTGACCTGGTCATGGGGTCGAACGGTGAGCCGACCCCGGTCCTCGGCGTCTACCCGCAGGGGGAGAAGGACATCTACCGCGTCAGCGCCCAGGACGGCTCCTGGACCCTGGCCTGCGGCGAGCACCTGTGGACGGTCAGGACCCGTGACGACGCGCGTCGCGACGGGCCGTGGCGGGTCCTCGAGACCCAGGACATGATCGGCGACCTGCGGGCGGCGCCCGCACACCGCTACGAACTGCCGCTGCTCACCGCCCCCGTCGAGTTCCCCGAGCGTGAGGTCCCGATGGACCCGTACGCCTTGGGGCTGCTGCTGGGAGACGGCTGCCTGAGTTCGGTGAAAGCAGCCGTCGCACGCGGGAACGACGTCAAGGACGGTGCGGAGCGCGTACTGAACCGTGTGCGATCGGCCGGTGACGTGGTCACGTTGGAGAACCCGCTGACCGGGATACTGCCCGACGACTACCTGTACAACTCCTCCGAGGTCCGCCTCGCGGTCCTCCAGGGACTCCTCGACTCCGCTGGTGGCCCGGTCGCCCAGCAGGACCGCACCTGCCGGATCGAGTTCTCGACGCCATCGATCCTCCTGCGTGACGACATCATCGCTCTGGTCCAGTCGCTGGGCGGCGTCGCCGAGGACCGGAAGCAGGGCACGGCTCTCGCGGCCCACCGCGACGACAGCCACGTCGTCGACATCCGCCTCCCGGAAGGCGTCGAGCCCTTCCGTCTCGCCCATAAGGCGAAGAAGTACCGCGAGGCCGGAGGCGGCGGACGCCCCGTGCGGTTCATCGACTCGATCGAACCCGCGGGCCGCGAGGAGACCGTCTGCATCCAGGTGGCGGCCGAGGACTCCCTCTACGTCACGCAGGACTACCTGCTCACGCACAACACCCTGAACGACGCGTTCATCATTCTCGACGAGGCGCAGAACACCAGCCCCGAGCAGATGAAGATGTTCCTCACCCGGCTCGGGTTCGAGTCGAAGATCGTGATCACCGGTGACGTGACGCAGGTCGACCTGCCGAACGGCACGAAGAGCGGATTGCGTCAGGTGCAGGACATCCTGGAGGGCCTCGACGACGTCCACTTCTCGCGGCTGTCGTCCCAGGATGTCGTCAGGCACAAGCTGGTCGGCCGTATCGTCGACGCGTACGAGAAGTACGACACCGAGAACGGTACGGAGAACGGCTCCCACAAGGGCCGTCCCAGAGGGACCCAAGGAAAGTAGTCCGAGAGCGCCATGTCGATCGACGTCAACAACGAGTCCGGAACCGAGGTCGACGAGCAGGCGATCCTCGACATCGCCCGCTACGCGCTCGCGCGGATGCGTATCCACCCGCTCTCCGAGCTGTCGGTGATCGTCGTGGACGCCGACGCCATGGAGCAGCTGCACGTCCAGTGGATGGACCTGCCGGGGCCGACGGACGTCATGTCCTTCCCGATGGACGAGCTGCGGCCGCCGATGAAGGACGACGACGAGCCGCCGCAGGGGCTCCTCGGGGACATCGTGCTCTGCCCCGAGGTCGCCAAGCAGCAGGGCGAGGACGCTCCCACGCAGCACTCCATGGACGAGGAGCTTCAGTTGCTCACCGTGCACGGGGTGCTGCATCTGCTCGGGTACGACCATGAGGAGCCCGACGAGAAGGCCGAGATGTTCGGCCTCCAGGCGGCCATCGTGGACGGGTGGCGTACGGAGAAGGGGCTGAGCGGGCCGTCCCCGGCGCCGACCGTGTCATGAGTCCTTCGCTGATCGCGGGCGCCGTCGCACTGGTCGTCGTCGCCTGGCTCGCCGCCTGTGCCGAGGCCGGTATCGCCCGGACGTCCAGCTTCCGCGCCGAGGAGGCCGTCAGGTCCGGGCGGCGCGGCAGCGCCAAGCTCGCCCAGGTCGCCGCGGACCCGACCCGGTATCTGAACGTGGCACTGCTGGTGCGCGTCGCCTGTGAGATGGCCGCCGCCGCTCTCGTCACGTACGCGTGCCTGGAGGAGTTCACGGCGACCTGGCAGGCGCTGCTCGTCGCCATCGGTGTCATGGTGCTCGTCTCGTATGTGGCCGTGGGTGTCTCGCCGCGGACCATCGGGCGCCAGCATCCGCTGAACACCGCCACGGCCGCCTCGTACGTGCTGCTGCCGCTGGCCCGGATCATGGGGCCGATCCCGCCGCTGCTCATCCTCATTGGCAACGCGCTGACCCCGGGCAAGGGGTTCAGGCGCGGGCCGTTCGCCTCCGAGGCCGAGCTGCGCGCCATGGTCGACCTCGCCGAGAAGGAGTCCCTCATCGAGGACGAGGAGCGCCGCATGGTGCACTCCGTCTTCGAGCTCGGCGACACCCTCGTGCGCGAGGTCATGGTGCCGCGTACCGATCTGGTCGTCATCGAGCGGTACAAGACCATCCGGCAGGCCCTCACCCTCGCGCTGCGGTCCGGGTTCTCGCGCATCCCGGTGGTGGGAGAGAGCGAGGACGACGTCGTCGGCATCGTCTATCTGAAGGACCTCGTCCGTAAGACCCACATCAACCGGGACTCCGAGGCCGAGCTGGTCTCGTCGGCCATGCGGCCCGCCACGTTCGTGCCGGACACCAAGAACGCCGGTGACCTGCTGCGCGAGATGCAGCAGCTGCGCAACCATGTGGCCGTCGTCATCGACGAGTACGGCGGCACGGCGGGCATCGTCACCATCGAGGACATCCTCGAGGAGATCGTCGGCGAGATCACCGACGAGTACGACCGTGAACTGCCGCCCGTGGAGGAGCTCGGCGACGACCGCTTCCGGATCACCGCGCGGCTCGACATCGGCGACCTCGGTGAGCTGTACGGCATCGAGGAGTACGACGACGAGGACGTGGAGACCGTCGGCGGGCTGCTCGCCAAGGCGCTCGGGCGGGTGCCGATCGCCGGCGCCTCGTCGGCGGTGACCCTGCCGGACGGCCGGGAGCTGCGGCTCACCGCCGAGGCCGCCGCCGGCCGCCGGAACAAGATCGTGACGGTGCTCGTGGAGCCGGTCGAACCGGTGCGGGAGGTGAAGGCCGGGTGACGCCGGGGGAGTTGCGCGCACTGTGCCTGTCGTTCAACGCGGCGGTGGAGGACTTCCCGTTCAGCCCGGAGATCTCCGTCTTCAAGGTGCTGGGCAAGATGTTCGCGCTCAGCACGCTCGACGGGCCGCCGCCGCTCTCCGTCAACCTCAAGTGCGACCCCGAGGACGCGATACGGCTGCGCGCCGAGCACGAGGGCGTCATCCTGCCCGGCTGGCACATGAACAAGCGGCACTGGAACACCGTGCGGGTGGGCGGGCTCCCCGACCGGATCGTCCGGGAGCTCGTCGAGGACTCGTACGACCTGGTGGTGGCGGGGCTGCCGCGCGCCGAGCGGCTCCGCCTCGACCGGCCCTGAGGCGCCGGGGGTCCGACGCCCGGCCGCCCGCGGGGGCGCGGGGCGGGGCTCTTATGCTCGCCCCATGACTGAGAGCACCGACCTCGGCCCCGAGGACCGCAAGATCGTCACCCTGGCCCGCTCCGCGCGGGCTCGCAACGGTGTGCCCGAGGGCGCGGCCGTCCGCGACGAGACCGGGCGTACGTACGTCGCGGGCACCGTCGCCCTGGACTCCCTGAAGCTGAGCGCGTTGCGGACGGCCGTCGCCATGGCCGTGGCCTCCGGAGCGCAGTCCCTGGAGGCGGCGGCCGTCGTCTCCGCGGCGGACGAGCTGCCCGACGAGGACGTGGCCGCCGTGCGCGATCTGGGCGGCGCGGGCACGCCGGTCTTCCTGGCGGGCGCCGACGGGACGGTGCGGGCCACCGTGGAGACGGGCGCGCACTGACCCGGCGGAGCGACGGCATGCGCCCGAGCGGATGTGACGACCCTCACTTCCGCGTCCGGCCGGGGCCTTGGCCTCGGCCGGCCGGGTGCCCGCCGATGGCGTGAAGACGGTGTCGGGCGGCGACCGCGGGACCTTCGGCCCGGGGCCTGGGACCCGGGGGACCGGCCGGCGCAGGAGGGGGCGGACGTCCCGTCCGAGTGGCCTATGCCCCATGGGCCGGGCCGGGTCCGGTGGGCGATGGTGGAGCAGTTGCCCGGCGCCGAACGCGCTCGTCAGCGTCCCGTTCACGGGAGGTGCCGCGGCGGCCGACCTTGCCCCCGAACGAAGGTTCCCTACGTGTTCTCCTCCGCCAGCAAGACCGCCGACCGCATGACCGCCGACCGCATGAACGACGACCACACCACCGCCGATCACCTCGCCGCCGACCGTGCGTCCGCTTCCCGCGCGACCGGGCGCCGGACCTCCCGGGTCCGCCGGTTCGCCGCCCTCGGCGCGCTCACCGGCGCCGCGGGCGTCATGGTGATCGCCGGCACCGGTTCCGCCTCCGCGGCGAGCTCCGCCGCCGCGTCGGGCGGCTGGGACGCCGTCGCCCAGTGCGAGGCCGGCGGCAACTGGTCGGCCAACACCGGCAACGGGTTCTACGGCGGCCTTCAGTTCACGTCGTCCACCTGGGCCGCGTACGGCGGCAAGCAGTACGCCCCCAACGCCCACCTCGCGTCCAAGAGCGAGCAGATCGCCGTGGCGAACAAGGTCCTGGCCGCGCAGGGCGCGAACGCCTGGCCGCACTGTGGCGTCAAGCTGTGAGGGCCCGCCCTTGAGCGACGGCTCAGATCGCGTCCGGGCCGCGCTCGCCCGTCCGGACCCGCACCACGTCCTCCACCGGCACCGCCCACACCTTGCCGTCGCCGATCTTCCCGGTGCGGGCGGCGCGGACGATCGCCTCCATCGCCGGTTCGGCGTCCGCGTCGCCCACGACGACCTCGATCCGCACCTTGGGCACGAGGTCGACCTGGTACTCGGCGCCCCGGTACACCTCGGTGTGGCCGCGCTGACGCCCGTACCCGCTGGCCTCCGTCACCGTCAGGCCGTGCACGCCCAGTTCCTGGAGCGCCGTCTTGACCTCGTCGAGGCGGTACGGCTTGACGACCGCGGTGATCAGCTTCATGGCGCGACCTTTCGGACGACGGGGGCGGGCGCCGGGTGGACCGTGGCGCCCAGGACGCCGTGATCGTACGCACTCTCCGCGTGCACCGTCTGGTCAAGGCCCGTCAGTTCGTCCTCGGCCGAGGCCCGGAAGCCCAGCAGCCTGTCGAGGGCCTTCCCGATCCCGTACGTCACGAGGAACGTGTACGCGGCCACGACGACGACAGCCAGCAGCTGCTTCCCCAGCTGCTCGAACCCGCCCCCGTAGAACAGGCCCCGCTTCGCGGCTGAACCGGTCATCGCCGACGTGGCGAACAGACCGATCAGGACCGTGCCGACGACACCGCCGACGAAGTGGACGCCCACGACGTCCAGCGAGTCGTCGTAGTCGAACCTGAACTTCCAGGCGACGGCGTACGAGCAGACGACACCGGCCGCGAGCCCGACCACGGCCGCGCCCACCACCCCCACGACCCCGCATGCCGGGGTGATCGCGACGAGCCCCGCCACGGCGCCCGAAGCGGCGCCGAACGTCGTCGGGTGCCCGTCCCGCCGCTGCTCCACGAAGAGCCAGCCGAGCAACCCCGTGCAACCCGCGATCAGCGTGTTGAACAGGGAGGCCGCGGCGAGCCCGTTCGCGCCGAGCGCCGAGCCGCCGTTGAAACCGAGCCAGCCGAACCAGAGCAGGCCCGCGCCCATGACCACCATCGGCAGGTTGTGCGGGCGCATCGCGTCCTTCTTGAAACCGGCGCGCGGGCCGAGGACCAGGCACAGGGCCAGCCCCGACGCGCCGGAGGCGATCTCGACGACCAGCCCGCCCGCGAAGTCCAGGGCGCCCAGCCGCTGACTGATCCAGCCGCCGGGCCCCCACACCCAGTGCGCCACGGGAACGTATACGAGCAGCGCCCAGACGGGCACGAAGACCAGCCACGCCGCGAACTTCGTGCGGTCCGCGACGGCTCCGCTGATCAGCGCCGCGGTGATGATCGCGAAGGTCAGCTGGAACGTCGTGAAGAGGAAGGTGGGGACCGTGCCGGTGAGCGAGTCCGGGCCGACACCCGCCATCCCGGCGTGCTCCAGGCCGCCGACCAGCCCGGCGAAGGTGTCGTCGCCGAAGGCGAGCGAGTACCCCGCGACCAGCCACACCACCGTCACGAGCGCGATCGAGACGAAGCTCATCATCAGCATGTTCAGGACACTCTTGGAGCGGACCATGCCGCCGTAGAACAGGGCGAGGCCGGGCGTCATCAGCAGGACGAGGGCGGTCGCGGCGAGCAGCCAGGCGGTGTCTCCGGTGTCCAGGGCGG
Organism: Streptomyces sp. NPDC030991; assembly: GCF_055571235.1. Taxonomy (NCBI): domain Bacteria; kingdom Bacillati; phylum Actinomycetota; class Actinomycetes; order Kitasatosporales; family Streptomycetaceae; genus Streptomyces; species Streptomyces sp. NPDC030991. Next base: position 288,933 of record NZ_JBVIFR010000003.1, on the reverse strand, counting down.
GGGCCGGGCCTGCGGCGAGGGTGGCGGTCACGGGTCTCCTCCGGTGGGGGCTGCCGTAGAGCGTCACCGGTCCGGGTTTCCGAATTCGTACCCAGGCGTTTCCGCCGTGTTTCGTGTTGCCGAGGGGTTACCGGAACCTCACGGTGCTCGGGGACTTCCCGGATCAGGGACAATAGGCGCCATGAGCGTTCACACCCCCGCTGCCGGATCCGCCCACCGCGCCGGCTTCGCCTGCTTCGTCGGCCGCCCCAACGCGGGCAAGTCCACCCTGACGAACGCTCTGGTCGGCAAGAAGGTGGCGATCACCGCCGACCAGCCGCAGACCACGCGGCACACCGTGCGCGGCATCGTGCACCGCGACGACGCGCAGCTGATCCTCGTGGACACCCCCGGCCTGCACAAGCCGCGCACCTTGCTGGGGGAGCGCCTGAACGACGTCGTGCGCACCACCTGGGCCGAGGTCGACGTCATCGGCTTCTGCCTGCCGGCCAACGAGAAGCTCGGCCCCGGCGACCGGTTCATCGCCAAGGAACTGGCGTCCATCAAGAAGACGCCGAAGATCGCGATCGTCACCAAGACCGACCTCGTCGACAGCAAGACCCTCGCCGAGCAGCTCATCGCGATCGACCAGCTCGGCAAGGAGCTCGGCTTCGAGTGGGCCGAGATCATCCCGGTCTCGGCCGTCGGTGACCAGCAGATCGGCCTCCTCGCCGACCTCATCGTGCCGCTGCTCCCCGAGGGGCCCGCGCTCTACCCCGAGGGCGACCTCACCGACGAGCCCGAGCAGGTCATGGTCGCCGAGCTGATCCGCGAGGCCGCGCTCGAAGGCGTCCGGGACGAGCTGCCGCACTCCATCGCCGTCGTCGTGGAGGAGATGCTGCCGCGCGAGGACCGCCCCGCCGACAAGCCGCTCCTCGACATCCACGCCTTCGTCTACATCGAGCGGCCCAGCCAGAAGGGCATCATCATCGGCCCGAAGGGCAAGCGCCTCAAGGACGTCGGCATCAAGTCCCGCAAGCAGATCGAGGCGCTCCTCGGCACGCCGGTCTACCTCGACCTGCACGTGAAGGTCGCCAAGGACTGGCAGCGCGACCCGCGCCAGCTCCGCAAGCTCGGCTTCTAGCCGCCGCCGCTCCCGCTGGGGGTCAGGTCCTGGAGGCCGATGACCCGCAGCAGGGCGAGCCGCTCGTACGTGTCCGTGCCCGGCCGCGCCGAGTGCACGACGAGTTGCTGGTCGTGGCCGTCGCTGAGCAGCACCTCGCAGTCCAGGTCCAGCGGCCCGACCAGCGGATGCAGGAACCGTTTCGTCGTGGCCCGCCGCACGGCCACCCGGTGCGACACCCACAGCTCCTCGAACTCCGCGCTCGCGCCCCGCAGCTCGGCCACGAGCGCCGCGGGCCCCGGATCGTCGGGGCGCGCCGCGACGACCGCCCGCAGGTGCGCCACGTGCGCGCGGGAGTGCGTCGCGAAGTCCTCCGGCGGGATCATGGCGCGCACCGCCGGGTCCGTGAAGCACCGGCGGACCATGTTCTCGCCGGTGTGCTCGCCCGACAGGGCCACCGCCATCGCGTTCTGCGCGAGCACCTCGCCCCAGTCGCTCAGCACCTGCGCCGGCATGTCGTGCAGCCGGTCCAGGATCAGCAGCAGCCCCGGCCGCACATGGCCCGAGGAGCCGCCCGCGCGCGGCGGCTCCTCGCCCGCCAGATGGAACAGGTGGTCGCGCTCGTCGGCCGTCAGTCGCAGCGCCCGGGCCAGCGCCGTGAGCATCTGCCGCGAGGGGTGCGAGCCGCGGCGCTGCTCCAGGCGCGCGTAGTAGTCCACGGACATCCCGGCGAGCTGTGCCACCTCCTCGCGGCGCAGCCCCGGCGTGCGGCGCCTGGCACCCGCGGTCAGACCCACGTCGCAGGGGGCCAGGCGGGCGCGGGCGCGGCGCAGGAAGTCGGCGAGTTCGGTCCGGTTCACCGTTCCAGGGTCGCTCCGTACGCCCGTCTTATCCAGGGCGTGCCGCTCCCTGGATAAGCACGTCTCTCCCGGTGCGGGGCTCTGTCGCCGACGGTGGTGGGCATGGCTACGACGACGAGGAGGCGGCCATGCTGACTTTGGTGACAGGTGCGACGGGGCAGGTAGGGCGGCGGTTCGTGCCGAGGCTGCTGCGGAGCGCGCCGCCCGGCGACGAGGTGCGGGTCCTGGTGCGGGACGCCGCCCGCGCCGAGCGGTTCACCGGGCTGGGCGCGCAGGTGGTCATCGGCGATCTCCGGGACACCGGGGTGCTGGGCAAGGCGACGGCCGGGGCGGACGCGGTGGTGAATGCCGCCGCGGCGTTCCGCGGGGTGCCGGACGAGGAGGCGCGCGCGGTCAACCGGGACGCGGCGGTCGAGCTGGGCCGCGCCGCGGTGGCCGCGGGCGTGCGACGGTTCGTGCAGGTCAGCACCGGGCTCGTGTACGGCACCGGGCGCGGCAGGCCGCTGGTGGAGGAGGACGAGACGGTGCCGGGCGGCACCATGTGGGGCGCCTACCCCGAGTCGAAGGGGGAGGCGGAGCGCGCGCTGCGGGCGCTGGACGGCCTCGACGACCTGCGTATCGGACGGCTGCCCTTCGTGTACGGCGACGGGGACCCGCATCTGGCGGACGCGATGCGCTGGGCGCCGTCCTGGCCCGCCACGCAGCGGCTGCACATGGGCCACCACGCGGACGTGGCCCAGGGGCTCCGGCGGCTGCTGTACGCGCCGGGCGCGAGCGGTGTCTACAACATCGCCGACGACGCCCCGGTCACCACGGTCGACCTCTACCAGCTCAACGGGGTGCCGGTACCGCCCGAGCTGTACGAGAAGACGGACCCGGACCCGTGGGCCGCGGTCATGTCGACGGCCCGCATCCGTCACGAACTGGGCTACCGCCCGTTCTACCCGTCCGTCTGGACCGCCCGCGACACGGGCGCCCTCTAGGGACGCGCTCAGCCGGCGGACGACTGGGCGATCAGCGCCGTTCCCACGGGCCGGAAACCCAGCCGCGCGTAGACCCGGGCCACATCGTCGTCCCCGGCCGACAGGAACACCGTGGAGACGCCGGAGGCGACCGCGTCGCGGACCAGCGCCGCCGTCACCGCCAGGCCGAGCCCCCGCCGCCGCGCGACAGGCAGCGTGCCGACCCCGGCGACCTCCGTCACGTCACCGACCGGCAGGTGCATCCCGGAGCAGAGGACCACCCCGTCCTCGACGGCCGCCGCGAGGACCGTGCGGCCCGCCACGATGCGTTCCTGGTACTCCCGCACGCTGCCGTCCGCGGCCCGTGCCGTGATCTCCGCGGTGAGTTCGGCGGCGCCCGCCGGGCCCGTCGCGGTCCCGGGGTGCGCGAACGCCACGTGCGGCAGCGCCAGCGCCCCCGCGAGGAACGGGTCCCGGGCGTCCAGGACCCGCACCAGCGGGTGCGGCCCGGGCACGGGGGCGGACGCGTCCCGCGCCATCAGCGGATGCTCGCCGACCTGGAGCCCGGCCGCCTCGACGGCCGCCCGCATCCCCGGCGTCGTCTCCGCCACCCACTCGAACGCCTCGGGCGCCCCCAGCTCCCGCTGCCGCGCGCACACGTCGCGTACGTCGGAGACGCTCGGCGGCGGGGCGTCGGGGCGCAGCGCGGGCCGCGCGTAGTACGGCCAGCCCGGCCCCTCGCGGACGAAGAGGGTGAGCGAGCCGTACTCCTCGACGCGGGCGGCGGAGCGCGGCACCGTGTCGTAGTACCGCTCGATGCGGCCGAGGAGGGGGGTGGGGGCGTCAACAGCGGTCATAGGGGCGGAGGTTACGTCATATCCGTCATTCCACCGACGCGATTTTCCGGACGAGGAGCGCCCCGAGGAGGCCCACGGCCGCCGCGACGAAGTTACGCCCCTTCCTTGAGGACCCGCGTGATGAGCCTGCGCTGTTCCTCGGTGAGCCGGGGGTCCGCGCAGTACACGCTCTTCCCGTCCACGGTGAGGGTGTAGCTGAAGCCGTCGGGCACCCCGACGGGTGGCGTGCCCCGGCCCGCGGCCATCGCCTTCTCGGCCAGGGCATGCCACTCATGGGCGTCGGCACGGCCCGCCGTGTCGACCTCCGCGTGCCGGTCGATGCCGGCGAACCCGCCCGTGCGTGTGATGTGAATACGCATGGGTCCCTGTCTACTCCATTCCGTGCCGCCGGTCAGCGGGTGCGGCCGGCCGGCGGCCGCCCGGTCACTGGGTGGGTACGCCGACCTGCTCCCACGCCTTCAGTACGGCCTGGTGCTCCTCGCCGCCGCCGAACCGGGCCTGCGCGGCCTTCACCGTCAGCTTCGCGAAGTCGGCGAAGAGGGCGTCCTGCTGGAGCTCGCCGCCGGTGAGGGTGTCGTACCAGATCTGCCCGGCCCGCTCCCACGCCTGCCCGCCGAGGGTCTCGGCGAGGATGTAGAAGGCGTGGTTGGGGATGCCGGAGTTGATGTGCACGCCGCCGTTGTCCCGGCCGGTCTTCACGAAGTGCGCCATGTCGGCGGGTTGCGGGTCCTTGCCGAGCACGTCGTCGTCGTAGGCCGTGCCCGGGGCCTTCATGGAGCGCAGGGCGACGCCCGTGACGCGGGGCGCGAGCAGGCCCGCGCCGATCAGCCAGTCGGCCTCGGCAGTGGTCTGGCCGAGCGTGTACTGCTTGATGAGCGAGCCGAAGACGTCCGACATCGACTCGTTCAGGGCGCCGGGCTGCCCGAAGTACGTCAGGTTCGCGGTGTACTGCGTCACGCCGTGGGTCAGCTCGTGGCCGATGACGTCGACGGGGATGGTGAAGTCGAGGAAGATCTCGCCGTCACCGTCGCCGAACACCATCTGCTCGCCGTTCCAGAAGGCGTTGTTGTAGTCCTCGGCGTAGTGCACCGTCGCGTTCAGCGGCAGGCCCTCGCCGTCGATGGACCAGCGGGTGAACTTCTCCAGGTAGAGCTCGAAGGTCGCGCCGAGGCCCGCGAACGCGCGGTTGACGGTCGCGTCCTTGCCGGGCTTGTCGCTCTCGCCGCGGACCTTGCGGCCCGGCAGCTCCGTGCGGTGGCGGGCGTCGTAGATGGTGCGGTGCGGCTTCTGGTCCGCGGCGCCGGCCGGGGGAGCCACGGAGGGCGCCCCGATGACCGTCGTCATCCGGCGGTGGGTGCGCTCGAAGGCGTCCCGCTCCAGGCTCTTGCGGGCCCGGGCGGCGATCGCGGAGTCCTCGGACCGGGCGACCTTGTCCTGGAGGTGGGGCGGCACGATCGTGCAGAAGACGGGCTCGAACCCGTTCGGGTTCCCCGCTCGGTTGGTGGTCATGCCTGGCAATGTGGCACTGCGTCATGCCGCTGTCACTACCTGCCACCATGATTAGTGAAATAGAGGTATTGATCACCCCTTACCCGTTACCTGGCCGCGATCCCGCATACTGATACGGCCCTCCGCGGCCGGAGTGACTCGGCTACAGTGCGATGCATCATGCGATTCGGGCTGCTTCTCCTTAGCTGCCGCGGCGAGGGTCTGTAGTCGAGGCCGACCCCCTCCCCGCGGAGTTTGGCGTTGCGCCGTCGGCCGCCTTACCGGCCACCTCCGAGGAGCCCCACGCATCATGCCGAACTTCCAGCGCCCCACGTCGATGCCGATCCACAAGTACGGCCGCTACGACCAGGTGGACATCGCCGACCGCACGTGGCCGAACAACCGGATCACGGCCGCGCCCCGCTGGCTCTCCACCGACCTGCGCGACGGCAACCAGGCGCTGATCGACCCGATGTCCCCGGCCCGCAAGCGCGAGATGTTCGACCTGCTGGTCCGCATGGGCTACAAGGAGATCGAGGTCGGTTTCCCCTCGTCGGGGCAGACGGACTTCGACTTCGTACGGTCGATCATCGAGGACCCGGACGCGATCCCGGACGATGTGACGATCTCCGTACTGACCCAGGCCCGCGAGGAGCTGATCGCGCGGACCGTGGAGTCCCTGGTCGGCGCCAAGCGCGCCACGGTCCACCTGTACAACGCCACGGCGCCGGTCTGGCGCGAGGTCGTCTTCCGCGGCTCCAAGGACGCGGTCAAGCAGATCGCCGTGGACGGCACGCGCCTGGTCATGGAGTACGCGGAGAAGCTGCTGGGCCCCGAGACGGTCTTCGGCTACCAGTACAGCCCGGAGATCTTCACCGACACCGAGCTGGACTTCGCCCTGGAGGTCTGCGAGGCCGTCTGTGACGAGTGGCAGCCGGGTCCGGACCGCGAGATCATCCTCAACCTGCCCGCCACGGTGGAGCGTTCGACGCCCTCCACGCACGCGGACCGCTTCGAGTGGATGTCCCGGAACCTGACGCGCCGCGAGTACGTGTGCCTGTCGGTCCACCCGCACAACGACCGGGGCACGGCCGTCGCCGCCGCCGAGCTGGCCATCATGGCCGGCGCCGACCGCATCGAGGGCTGCCTGTTCGGCCAGGGCGAGCGCACCGGCAACGTCGACCTGGTGACGCTGGGCATGAACCTGTTCTCGCAGGGCGTCGACCCGCAGATCGACTTCTCGGACATCGACGAGATCCGCCGCACCGCCGAGTACTGCACCCAGATGGAGGTCCACCCGCGCCACCCCTACGCGGGCGACCTGGTCTACACCGCCTTCTCCGGCTCCCACCAGGACGCCATCAAGAAGGGCTTCGAGGCGATGGAGAACCGCGCCGCGAAGGCCGGGAAGACCATCGACGACATCGAGTGGGCCGTCCCGTACCTGCCGATCGACCCGAAGGACGTCGGCCGCTCCTACGAGGCGGTCATCCGCGTCAACTCGCAGTCCGGCAAGGGCGGCATCGCCTACGTCCTGAAGAACGACCACAGCCTGGACCTGCCGCGCCGGATGCAGGTCGAGTTCTCCAAGGTCATCCAGGTGAAGACGGACGCCGAGGGCGGCGAGGTCACGCCCAAGGACATCTGGAACGTCTTCCAGGACGAGTACCTGCCGAACCCGGAGAACCCGTGGGGCCGCATCCAGGTCAGGGCGGGCCAGACCACCACCGACACCGACGGCGTCGACACCCTGACCGTCGACGCCGAGGTCGACGGCGTCGAGCAGGTCCTGGTCGGCACGGGCAACGGACCGATCTCCGCCTTCTTCCACGCGCTGCAGGGCATCGGCATCGACGCCCGCCTGCTGGACTACCAGGAGCACACGATGAGCGAGGGAGCCTCCGCCGTGGCCGCCTCGTACATCGAGGTCGCGATCGGCGACAAGGTTCTGTGGGGAATCGGCATCGACGCGAATACGACACGTGCGTCGCTGAAGGCGGTCGTCTCCGCGGTCAACCGCGCCGCCCGCTGACCCGGCTGAGCTGCACCTTCGCGGCCCCGTACACCTTTTGTCGGTGTGCGGGGCCGCGTCATGTCTCAGCCACCGGGGAGGGTCTTCGTGACCTCGGCGTGACCAGGGTGCTGACGCCGCGTCGTCAATGTGGCTAACATCACGCCAACGCCGCGATGTTGCGGTGCCGTTACGGAGGTGTGCGACGTGCTGCCGATCTGGGGACGTATGCGACAGGCCGGGATCTCGCGGGTTCTGGGCGTGCACACCACGTGGAGCGCCGTGGGCGACGGGGAGTTCTTCTGCCCCGACTGCGGTGGCGACCGCAACTACCAGCGGTGCACGGGCCGGCGCCGCTTCACCGTGCTCGGCGTGCCGGTGGTGCCGCGCGGTGAGACCGGGCCCGTCGTCCGGTGCGCCGCCTGCGAGGGCCGGTTCGGCACGGACGCGCTCGACCACCCGACCACGCGCCGCTTCTCCGGGATGCTGCGGGACGCCGTGCACACCGTGGTGCTCGCGGTGCTCTCGGCGGGCGGCTCCTCCTCCCGTACGTCGCTGGAGTGCGCCGTCGGCACCCTGCGGGCGGCCGGCTTCGAGGACTGCTCCGAAGTGCAACTGGCCGCGCTGGTCGAAGCGTTGATGGTGGACGCGGGCCGGCTGCCCGAGCACTGCGGGGCCACCACCGGGCTCGCCATAGAGCTGCACGAGGCGCTCGACCCGCTCGCCCAGCACCTCGCCCCGGCCGGCCGGGAGTCGATCCTGTTGCAGGGCGCGCGGATCGCCCTGGCCGACGGGCCGTACTCGGCGGCCGAGCGGGACGTGCTCGGCACCGTCGGCGCCGCCCTGACCATGTGCACGGACGAGGTGAACCGCCTGCTGGCCGTGGCCGCGCGGACGCCCAGCTGAGATCCGGAGGCAGACGGGACTCTCGAAACACGCTCTAGGCTGAGCCCGTGTCCCTTCCCCCGCACCGGCCCGTCCTGCTCGTCATCGACATGCAGAACGACATGCTGCCGATCATGCACCGCCCCGCCGAGACCATCGGCGTCATCGCGGAGCTGCGCTCCCGGGCGCGGGCGGCGGGCGTCCCCGTCGTCACGGTCCGGCAGGGCGGAGCCGGCCCCGTGGTGGCCGAACTGGATCCGTTCCCCGGCGAGCCGACGGTGACCAAGACGACGGCGGACGCGTTCCTGCGGACCGAACTCGACGCCGTCCTGCGCGAGTTGGGCGCGACGGAGCTGCTGGTCACCGGGTTCGCCACGGAGAACTGCGTGGAGACGACCGCCCGCCAGGCCCTCAGCCGCGGCTACGACCTGGTGCTCGTGGCGGACGGGCACACGACGTCCGTACGCCCCGGGACGACGGACTTCGTCCCGCCCGACCGGTCGATCGCCCACCACAACGAGATCTACCGGCACATCGACTTCCCCGACCGGCACATCCGCGTACGGCCCGCGGCAGCGGTGGACTTCTCCGCGCCCTGAGCGCCGAGCGGCCGGACCCCGCCCGGCCGGACCCCGCCCGGCCGGGTCCCGGGGGTCAATCGCACCGGCCGCCCCGTGTCCATCGGTCGAACCGTGGCGTTGTCCGGTTGACGCGGCGACCCACCGGCCGCCGCACCCCGCGCAGCAGGACGCACTACCCGACAGGAGCGCCCCCCGATGAAGCCAGCGATCGGTTCGTACGCGGTCGACATGAGCACCGGTCGGGTGGGACGCGTGATGGGGCACGAGGGCCCGTACGTACAACTGCGTCCCTTCGGCGGCGGCCGGGAGTGGGACTGTGTGCCCGACATAGTGCGCGAAGCGACCACCACGGAGCGCCTGCGAGCGGCGACGGCCTACGCGAACAGGAGAAGCCGCGGCGAGGTCCCCTGACCGTACCGGTGTGGTGAAGGCCACGTCCGGGCCGCGTCCGGGCCGCGCGCGTCGACCCGTGCCGGGCAGGGGGCAGAATGGAAGGCATGACCCTGCCCCGTGAAGACGACGACGCCGCCCGTAGGGGAGTGCGATGAGTCTCTTCCGCGATGACGGGATCGTCCTGCGGACCCAGAAACTCGGCGAGGCCGACCGCATCATCACCCTCCTCACGCGCGGCCACGGCCGGGTCCGCGCCGTCGCCCGCGGCGTGCGGCGCACCAAGTCCAAGTTCGGCGCGCGGCTCGAACCGTTCTCCCACGTCGACGTGCAGTTCTTCGCCCGCAACAGCGAGCTGGTCGGGCGTGGCCTGCCGCTGTGCACGCAGAGCGAGACCATCGCCGCGTACGGCGGTCCGATCGTCACCGACTACGCCCGGTACACCGCCGGAACCGCCATGCTGGAGACGGCGGAACGGTTCACCGCCCATGAGGGCGAGCCGGCCGTCCAGCAGTACCTGCTGCTCGTCGGCGCCCTGCGCACCCTCGCCCGCGGCGAGCACGAGGCGCACCTCGTCCTCGACGCGTTCCTGCTCCGCTCCCTCGCCGTGAACGGGTACGCGCCCACCTTCGGCGACTGCGCCAAGTGCGGAATGCCCGGCCCCAACCGCTTCTTCTCGGTCGGCGCGGGCGGCTCGGTTTGCGTGGACTGCCGGGTACCGGGCAGCGTCGTACCCTCACCGCAGGCCCTCACCCTGCTCGGCGCGCTGCTGACCGGCGACTGGGCGACGGCCGACGCGAGCGAGGCGCGCTTCGTGCGGGAGGGCAGCGGGCTGGTCTCGGCCTATCTGCACTGGCACCTGGAGCGCGGACTGCGCTCGTTGCGCTACGTAGAGAAAAGCTAGCGAGAGCTAGAAGTCAGTACTGAGCTAGGGGAGAGGCCGGAACATGGCACGTCGCGGAATCCTCGGACGGTCCCGCCGTGAGTACAGCACGCCCGAACCGCACCCGTCGGGCGCGCGGCCGCCGAAGATCCCGGGCGAGCTGGTGCCGGGACACGTCGCCATCGTCATGGACGGCAACGGGCGGTGGGCCAAGGAGCGCGGGCTGCCCCGCACGGAAGGGCACAAGGTCGGCGCCGAGCGCGTCCTCGACGTGCTCCAGGGCGCCGTCGAGATGGGTGTGGGCGCCATCTCGCTGTACGCGTTCTCGACGGAGAACTGGAAGCGCTCGCCCGACGAGGTCCGCTTCCTCATGAACTTCAACCGGGACTTCATCCGCAAGACCCGCGACCAGCTCGACGACCTGGGGATCAGGGTGCGCTGGGTCGGGCGCATGCCCAAGCTGTGGAAGTCGGTCGCCAAGGAGCTGGAGATCTCCCAGGAGCAGACCAAGGACAACGACAGGCTGACCCTCTACTTCTGCATGAACTACGGCGGCCGGGCCGAGATCGCCGACGCCGCGCAGGCCATCGCCGAGGACGTGAAGGCCGGCCGCCTCGACCCGTCGAAGGTCGGCGAGAAGACCTTCGCCAAGTACCTGTACTACCCGGACATGCCGGATGTCGACCTGTTCCTGCGGCCCAGCGGCGAGCAGCGCACCTCCAACTACCTGCTCTGGCAGAGCGCTTACGCCGAGATGGTCTTCCAGGACGTGCTGTGGCCCGACTTCGACCGGCGCGATCTGTGGCGGGCGTGCGTGGAGTACGCCTCCCGTGACCGGCGCTTCGGGGGTGCGACGCCGAACGAGGTTCTTCTGCAGTTGGAGGCAGAGGGGTAGTCGTCGGCCGCGGGTCCGGTGGGGGCTGGTCGCACAGTTCCCCGCGCCCCTCCAGGGGCGCGGGGCCGTGTCGTCATGCGGCTCCGCTGCGTGGGCGCGAGAAGCCCCCACCGGCCCGCACCCGGCAACGAGACCGGGACCGGGGCCTCACCCAGCGGCAGCGCACTCCGCACAGGTGCCGAAGATCTCCACCGTGTGCGCCACGTTGACGTAACCGTGCTCGGAGGCGATCGCCTCGGCCCACTTCTCGACCGCGGGCCCCTCGACCTCGACGGCCTTGCCGCACATCCGGCAGACCAGGTGGTGGTGGTGGTCGCCGGACGAGCACCGCCGGTACACCGCCTCGCCCTCCGACGTGCGCAGGACGTCCACCTCGCCCGCGTCGGCGAGGGACTGCAGCGTGCGGTAGACCGTGGTCAGACCGACCGAGTCGCCCTTGTGCTTGAGGACGTCGTGCAGCTCCTGGGCGCTGCGGAACTCGTCCACCTCGTCGAGCGCCGCCGCCACGGCCGCGCGCTGGCGGGTCGACCTGCCTCGAACCGGGGCTGCCACGGGTTTCTCCTCACATCCCTGCCACGTACGTACCGCCGCCATTGTGCCAGCCGGCGCCAGGAGCGGGTCAGACCTCGGCGACGGCCTGCCCGGGGATCGAGCACTCCGCCGGGTCGACGGGACCGGCCGCCGCCGCCCGCGCCCGGCGCCGGGCCAGTGGCGTGGCGAGCAGCGTCAGGGCGATGAAGACGCCGATGGTCAGGAGCACGATCGTCGCGCCGGGCGGTACGTCCTGGTAGTACGACGTGACGGTGCCGCCCAGGGTCACCACGACGCCGATGGCGACCGCGATCACGAAGGTCGCCTTGAAGCTGCGGGTCAGCTGCTGGGCGGCGGCCACCGGGACGACCATCAGGGCCGACACCAGAAGCAGGCCCACGACGCGCATCGCCACGGTCACGGTGACCGCCGCGGTGACCGCGATCAGCAGGTTCAGGACGCGTACCGGCAACCCCGTGACCCGGGCGAACTCCTCGTCCTGGCTGACCGCGAACAGCTGCCGGCGCAGGCCCACCGTCACCAGGACCACGAAGGCCGCGAGCAGACAGATCGTCACGACGTCCTGCTCCGACACCGTGGTGAGCGAACCGAAGAGGTACGAGGTGAGGTTGGCGGTCGAGCCGCCCGGCGCCAGGTTGATGAACATCACGCCCGCGGCCATGCCGCCGTAGAAGAGCATGGCGAGCGCGATGTCGCCGCGGGTCCTGCCGTACCAGCGGATCAGCTCCATGAGCAGCGCGCCGAGCACGGAGACGAGCATCGCCATCCACACCGGGGACATGGAGAAGAGGAAGCCGAGGCCGACGCCGGTCATCGCCACGTGGCCGATGCCGTCGCCCATCAACGCCTGGCGGCGCTGCACCAGGTAGATGCCGATGGCCGGGGCGGTGATGCCGATGAGGACGGCGGCGAGCAGGGCCCGCTGCATGAAGGCGTAGTCGAGGAATTCCATGATCGTGTGCCCTCTAGCTCAGCAGTCCGGTACGGATGGGTCCGGCGTCCGACGCGGCGTGCGGGTGGACGTGGTCGTGGCCCGGCAGCGCGTGCTGCCCGACCGCCTTCGGGGGTGGCCCGTCGTGCAGGACGCAGCCGTCGCGCAGGACCACCGCGCGGTCGATCAGCGGCTCCAGCGGGCCGAGTTCGTGCAGGACGAGGAGGACGGAGGCGCCCGCCGCGACCTGTTCGCGCAGGGTCGCGGCGAGGATCTCCTGGCTGGCCAGGTCGACGCCGGCCATCGGCTCGTCCATGATCAGCAGCTCGGGTTCGGCGGCCAGGGCGCGGGCGATGAGCACGCGCTGGTGCTGTCCGCCGGAGAGGGCGTCGACCGAGTCCTTGGCGCGGTCGGCGAGACCGACCAGCTCCAGGGCGCGGCGCACCGCCTCCTTGTCGGCCGCCCGCAGGATGCCGAAGCGGGCCCGGGAGAGCCGTCCCGCGGAGACGACCTCGGTGACCGTCGCGGGCACGCCGCCCGCGGCCGTGGTGCGCTGCGGTACGTAACCGACGCGCGCCCACTGCTTGAAGCCGCGGCGCGGGGTGCCGAACAGTTCGATCTCGCCGCCGGTGAGCGGCACTTGGCCGATGATGCTGCGCACGGCGGTCGACTTGCCGGAGCCGTTGGCGCCGAGCAGGGCGACGACCTCGCCGCGGCCCACGGTCAGGTCGATGCCGCGCAACACCGGGCGCGAGCCCAGCTCGGCCGTCACCCTCCGCAGGGCGATGACGGGTTCTGCGGGGTCGCTCATCTCGGAGCCGCCCTTCAAGTCGCTCGATCGGTACGTCACTTGGCGCCGAGAGCCTTCCGCAGCGCCGCCAGGTTCGACTCCATGACCTGGAGGTAGTCCTCGCCCTCGGACTTCTCCGTGATGCCCTCGATCGGGTCGAGTACATCAGTCCTGAGCTTCGCGTCGTCCGCCAGGGTCCTGGCCGTCTTGTCGCTGACGAGGGTCTCGTAGAAGACGGTGGTGACGCCATCGGCCTCCGCCGTCTTCTGGAGGTTCTTGACGCGGGCGGCGCTGGGCTCGCTCTCCGGGTCGAGGCCGCTGATGGCCTCCTCGGTGAGGCCGTACCGCTCGGCGAGGTAGCCGAAGGCGGCGTGCGTGGTGATGAACACGTCGGAGTCGGTGTTCTTCAGGCCGTCCTCGAACTTCGTGTCGAGCGCGTCCAGCTTCTTCAGCAGGGCCGTGGTGTTCTTCCTGTAGTCCGCCGCGTGGTCCGGGTCGGCCTTCTCCAGGGCCTTGCCGACGCCCCCGGCGACCTCGGCGTACTTCACCGGGTCGAGCCAGATGTGCGGGTCGGCGCCCTCGCTGTCGTGGTCGTGCCCGTCGCCGTGTTCGTCGGCGTGCTCCTCGGCGTGGCCGCCGACCTCGGTGCCGTGCTTCTCCAGGCTGGTCAGGGACGCCGCGTCGATCTTCGTCTCCGTGCCGGACTGGTCGATCGCCTCGTCGACGGCGGGCTGGAGCCCCTTCAGGTAGAGGGCGACGTCGGACTCCTCGATCTGGGCCCGCTGCCGGGCGCTGACCTCCAGGTCGTGCGGTTCCTGGCCGGGCTCGGTGAGGTTGGTGACGTCGACGTGGGCGCCGCCGATCTGCTCGGCGAGGTACTGCATCGGGTAGAACGACGCCACCACGTCCAGCTTGCCGTCGTTCTTGCCGTCCGCGCCCGACGAGGAGCAGGCGGTCAGCGCCGTCAGGCCGAGCACCGTGGTGGCGGTGACGGCGGCGGTGGATATGAGGCGGCGGCGGGGGCGGCGAGCGAGGCGTACGTTCATGACAGTCATTTTCAACAAAACTGGAAACGATTGTCAACAAGGCGTTCGTCATGCTCGGTCCCGCTCTGTACCCCGGAACCGATTTGGTTGCGGGGGTGGGCCCGCCGGTAACCTGAGGTATTCGCTCCCGGAGCGCGTATCCAGCGTGCTTCATCGCCGTCGTAATGAAGAGAGCACCGTGGCCGCCGACAAGATCGACACCATCGTCAGCCTCAGCAAGCGCCGTGGCTTCGTCTACCCCTGCAGCGAGATCTACGGTGGTCAGCGCGCTGCCTGGGACTACGGGCCGCTGGGTGTGGAGCTGAAGGAGAACCTCAAGCGTCAGTGGTGGCGCTACATGGTCACCTCGCGCGAGGACGTCGTCGGTATCGACTCCTCCGTGATCCTGGCCACCGAGGTCTGGCAGGCGTCGGGCCACGTCGCCACGTTCAGCGACCCGCTGACCGAGTGCACCTCCTGCCACAAGCGGTACCGCGCGGACCACCTCGAAGAGGCGTACGAGGAGAAGAAGGGCCGGGCGCCCGAGAACGGCCTCGCCGACCTCACCTGCCCGAACTGCGGCAACAAGGGCACGTTCACCGAGCCCAAGCAGTTCTCGGGACTGCTCGCCACGCACCTCGGCCCGACCCAGGACAGCGGCTCCGTCGCCTACCTGCGTCCCGAGACCGCGCAGGGCATCTTCACCAACTTCAGCCAGGTCCAGACGACTTCGCGGCGCAAGCCCCCGTTCGGCATCGCCCAGATGGGCAAGAGCTTCCGCAACGAGATCACGCCCGGCAACTTCATCTTCCGCACCCGCGAGTTCGAGCAGATGGAGATGGAGTTCTTCGTCAAGCCGGGCGAGGACGAGAAGTGGCAGGAGTACTGGATGGAGCAGCGCTGGAACTGGTACACCGGCCTGGGCCTGCGCGAGGAGAACATGCGCTGGTTCGAGCACCCGGCGGAGAAGCTCTCCCACTACTCCAAGCGCACCGCCGACATCGAGTACCGCTTCCGCTTCGGCGGCAGCGAGTGGGGTGAGCTGGAGGGCGTCGCCAACCGCACCGACTACGACCTGTCGGCGCACGCCAAGGCCTCCGGCCAGGACCTCTCCTACTTCGACCAGGAGAAGGGCGAGCGCTACACGCCGTACGTCATCGAGCCCGCGGCCGGTGTCGGCCGCACCATGCTCGCCTTCATGCTCGACTCGTACTTCGAGGACGAGGCGCCCAACGCCAAGGGCAAGATGGAGAAGCGCACGGTCATGCGCTTCGACCCGCGCATCGCCCCGGTGAAGGTCGCGGTGCTCCCGCTCTCCCGCAACCCCGAGCTCTCCCCGAAGGCCAAGGGGCTCGCCCAGGCGCTGCGCCAGCACTGGAACATCGACTTCGACGACGCCGGTGCCATCGGCCGCCGCTACCGCCGCCAGGACGAGATCGGCACGCCGTTCTGTGTCACCGTCGACTTCGACACCCTCGACGACAACGCGGTGACGGTGCGCGAGCGCGACACCATGAAGCAGGAGCGCGTCTCCCTCGACCAGATCGAGGGTTACCTGGCCAGCCGCCTGATCGGCTGCTGACACCGGCAGACAGGTCCTGAGGCCCCGGTCCGCCGTTTCGAGGGCGGGCCGGGGCCTTTTGCTGCACACTGCCCTCGGAGCCTGGGAGGCGAGATGCCGCAGATCACGCGCAGCAAAGTGAGCCGGTGGGACCAGCACGGCCGCGGCCACGTCGTACGGGTCGAGAAGGCGGGTCTGCAACGGCAGTTGACGTGCGAGACGTGCGGATGGCGGAGATCGGCGCAGTTCCTGCCCTGGCTCAAGGCGCAGGAGCATCTGGAACGGGAGCACCAGGCGACGGTGGACCCGGGCGGCCGCTGACCCGGCGCGGGGACGACAGGCTCTCAGCGCGCCGCGAGGCCGCGCCCCTCTCCCCGGACCGGGCACGGGCCGTCCTCAGATCACCGCCCGCGGCAGCCGCAGGCTCAGTCCCACGGTCAGCGCCACCACCGCGAGTTGCACGAGCAGCGTCGTCACCAGGGCGTCCCGCATACCCAGGGTGGGAGCGAGGGAGAGGAAGAGCGTGCCGAGCGTGGCCACGCCCAGCGCGAGCGCCGCCTGCTGGATCGTCGTCATCACACCGCCGCCGACGCCGGCCCGCGCCGCGGGCACCTCGGAGAGGATGATCCGGAAGAGGATGGGGAGCTGGAGCGCCTGCCCCGCACCGGCCAGCGCCGCGCCCGGCAGCAGTTGGAGCACCCCGAGCCCCGGCCAGGTCCGCCAGGCCGCCAGCGCGATCAGCGCCACCCCGGCGCCCTGGAGCAGGCCGCCCGCTGTGACGACGCGCGTACCCCAGCGGGCCACCAGACGCGGCCCGGCGAGCGACACCGCGAAGAAGACCGCCGCCATCGGGGCGAGGGCCAGGCCCGCCGCGGTCGCGCTCAGCCGCTCCCCCTGCTGCAACGCCACCGCGATCACGAACATGAACCCGCTGAAGCCGACGGAGAACGGCAGCACGAGCGCCAGCCCCCGGCGCAGCGGCACGATCCGGAAGAGCGACGGCGGGATCAGCGGCGTGCCGCCCGCCCGGTCCGCCCGGCGCTCCACCGCGTAGAAGGCGTACGACAGGACCGGGAACGCGGCGAGCGACAGCCACGTCCACAGCGGCCAGCCCGCCGCCCGGCCCTCGGTCAGCGGCGCGAGGAGCGCGAGCAGGGCGAGGGCGAGCAGGAGGGTGCCGGGCACGTCGACCGGCTCGGGGCGCGCCGAACGGGTCTCCGGGACGGCTCGGACCGCGAGGACCAGGGCCACGACGACCACCGGCACGTTCACCAGGAACACCGAGCGCCAGCCCGAGCCGAACAGGTCCGCCGAGACGAGCACGCCGCCCAGGACCTGCCCCGCCACCATCGACAGGCCCGCCGTCGCCCCGTACATGCTCATCGCCTTGGCCCGGCGCTGCCCCGCCGTCGTCGCCTGGATCGTGGCCAGCACCTGCGGCAGCATCGCGGCCGCCGCCGCGCCCTGCGCGACCCGCGCCGCGACCAGCGTCCCGGCCGTCGGGGCGAGACCGCAGGCCAGCGAGGTGAGGCCGAACGCGGCCATGCCGCCGATGAACAGCCGACGGCGGCCCAGCTGATCGCCGAGCCGGCCGCCCAGGACGAGCAGCACGGCGTACGCGATGCCGTACCCGGCGACGACGAGTTCGAGGACCGGCTCGCTCGCCGACAGATCACGGTCGATGGTGGGCAGGGCGACGTTGACGATGAAGAAGTCGATGAGGGGCAGGGCCGCGCCGAGCAGCACGGTGAACAGACCCGGGCCGCCGAGCGAGATGCCGGGCGCCGCGGCGGGCGCGACCGGCGGGGACTGCGTGTGGGTGGTCATGGCACCGAGCGTCCGCCGCCGCCCAGGCTGGTACCAGAGTCTCCTTATCCTGGTAGAACCTCTACCCGGAAACAGGATGGCCGCCGGCCCGGCACCGGTACAGGCTGGGAGGCATGAGCATCATGGAGCAGGAGGCGCGGCCCACCGAGATCCGGCGGCACGAACTGGCCGGGTTCCTGCGCAGCCGCCGCGAGCGCATCCCGCCCGAGGACGTCGGTCTGCCGCGCGGGCCGCGCCGCCGCACCCCGGGCCTGCGCCGCGAGGAGGTCGCGCAGCTGTCCGCGGTCGGCGTCACCTGGTACACGTGGCTCGAGCAGGGCCGCGACATCCAGGTCTCGGCGCAGGTCCTCGACGCGCTGGCCCGCACCCTGCGCCTCGACCGCAGCGAGCGCGCCCACCTCTTCGGCCTGGCCGGCGCCATCGACCCCGCCCCGGCCGCGAGCTGCGCCACGCTCACCCCCGAGATCCGGCAGATGCTCACCCAGCTGGAGCCGATGCCGGCCTGCGTGCAGAACAGCCGCTACGACATCCTCGCCTACAACCGCACGTACGGGCGGCTGCTGTGCGACCTGGACGCGATCCCGCCCGAGGACCGCAACTGGCTGCTCCTCGCGTTCACGCACGAGGGGTGGCGCTCCGCGGTCGTCCACCTCGACGACGTGCTGCGCACCCTGGCCGCCAAGTTCCGCGCGGGCATGGCCGACCACCTCGCCGAGCCCGCCTGGAAGCTGGTCCTGAACCGGCTGCTGGAGGAGTCCGCCGAGTTCCGCGAGCTGTGGGGGCGCCACGAAGTGGTGCGGTCGGTGTCCAGCAAGGTCAAGCACTTCCACAATCCGCACGTCGGCCCGCTCGCCGTCGTGCACACCGATCTGTGGCTCGGCCGGGACTGCGGGGCGCGCCTGGTGACGTACACCCCGGCGGACGACGCGACCCGCGAGCGCCTGGACCGGCTCCAGGAGTGGGCGCTCTCGGGTTCCCTCGCGCCGTCATGACCCGGCGGCCGCCCGCGCCGCCGCCGCGTCCTCCGGCTCCTCGAGACGCTCCGCGGTGTGCCGCGCCGTCTCCCGCGCCCACCGTCCGCTGGTCAGCGCGCCGAGCACCAGCACCGCGAGACCGCACCCGGCGATGATCCACCAGCAGGCCCGGCTCGCCCCGACGAAGGCGTGGGCGTACGAGGACCCGGCGACGCCCGACGCGAGGACGGCGCCGATGACGGCGACACCCAGGGTCTGCCCGATCTGCCGGCTGGTGGAGGCGACGGCCGCCGCGACCCCGGCCTGGGCGCGCGGCATGCCGGAGACGGCGGTGTTGGTGATGGGCGCGTTCACGAAGCCGAAGCCGATGCCGAACAGGACGTAGCCCGCGAACAGCGTCACGTTCGACGTCTCGGCGTCGAACGCCGCGAACAGGACGCCGCTCGCCGTCATCATCACGCCCGCGACGAGCAGCGGCAGCCGCGGCCCCCGGGCCCCGACGAGCCGCCCGGACAGCGGCGCGCAGACCAGGGTCATCGCCGCCATCGGCAGCATCCACAGGCCCGCGTGGAGCGCGTCCAGGCCGCGCACGTCCTGGAGGTAGAGCGTGGACAGGAAGAGGAAACCGCCGAGCGCGGCGAACCCGCAGACCGCGATGACCGTGGCCCCGCTGAACGGCGCCGAACGGAAGAACCGCAGGTCGATGAGGGGCTCGGCGCGGCGCGGCTCGTACCGCAGGATCCCGGCCAGCGCGGCGACTGCGACCAGCGCGCAGGCGATGATCCGCGCCGACGTCCAGCCGGCCGAGGGCGCCTCGATGATCGCGTACGTCAGCGAACCGAGCAGCGCGATGACCAGGAGCTGACCGACCGGGTCGGGGCGGCGGGCCTTGGGGGCGCGGGACTCGGGGACGTAGCGGAGGGTGAGCAGGAGCGCGGCGACGCCGACGGGCAGATTGACCCAGAAGATCGAACGCCAGCCGACCGAGTCCACCAGCACGCCGCCCACCAGCGGGCCCGCGGCCATCGAGATGCCGACCACGCCGCCCCACACCCCGATGGCGCGGGCCCGCTCGCGCGGGTCGGTGAACGTGTTGGTGATGATCGACATCGCGACGGGGTTGAGCATCGAGCCGCCGACGGCCTGCACCGTCCGGAACGCCACGAGGGTCCCGAGGTCCGGCGCGAGCGAGCACGCCACCGAGGCCGCCGTGAACACGATGAGCCCGACCTGGAAGACCTTGCGCCGCCCGATCCGGTCGGCGGTCGAACCGGCCAGCATCAGCAGCGCGGCGAGGACCAGGGTGTAGGCGTCGATCGTCCACTGCATGCCCGAGAGCGTGGCGTCGAAGTCCTTCGCCATGGAGGGCAGGGCGACGTTCAGGACGGTGTTGTCGAGGCTGACGATCAGCAGGCTCATGCAGCAGATCGCCAGGATGAGCATGCGCCTGCGGTGCGTGGGTGCGGGTGGTGCGTCGGGCATGCTTTCGACGGTAACCGGAGCGGTGAGGGGACGGGCACGTGAGGTCATGTCCCCAGGGTCGTCGCCCGCTCAGACGGGTACCAGAGTCTCCTTATCGTGTTACAGGCAGTACCTGGCAACAGGATGAGCGGCCGGGCATCCTGGTGGCATGACGACTGCGACGAGGGACGGGACCACCGGCGGATCCGCCCCCGCCTCCCCGGCCGCGCTGCGCCGCGCCGAGCTGGCCGCGTTCCTGCGCAGCCGCCGCGAGCGCATCACCCCGGACCAGGTCGGCCTGGCGGGCACCGCGCGCCGCCGCACCCCGGGCCTGCGCCGCGAGGAGGTCGCCCACCTCGCCTCCGTCGGCATCACCTGGTACACGTGGCTGGAGCAGGGCCGCGCCATCAACGTCTCGGCCGGCGTCCTCGACGCCGTCGCCCGCGCGCTGCTCATGGACCCCACCGAGCGCGCCCACGCCTTCGCCCTCGCCGGGAGCGTCGACCCGCGCGCCGAGACCGTGTGCCCGGCCGTCACGCCCACGGTGCTGCGCCTGCTGCGGCGCCTGGAGCCCTACCCGGCCGAGGTGAAGAACGCCCGGTACGACGTCCTCGCGCACAACCGCGCCTACGCCGAGGTCTTCGGCGACCCCACCGAGATCGAGCCGGCGCACCGCAACGCCCTGTGGATGATGTTCATGAACGAACGCTGGCGCGTGCAGTTCCTGGACCGCGACGTGATGCTGCCCGAACTCCTCGCCAAGTACCGCAAGGCGATGGCCGAGCACATCGCCGACGCCGCCTGGAAGGCGCCCGTCGACGAGCTCCTCGCGGTCTCGCCCGAGTTCCGCGAACTGTGGGAGCGGCGCGAGGTCGCGCCGATGGTCTCGCACGTCAAGCGGTACCGGCACCCGGACCCGGAGATCGGTCTGCTGCGCCTGGAGCACCGCCACATGTGGCTGTCGCCGGACGCCGGTGCCTACCGCGTCGTCGCGTACCTGCCGGCGGACGACGAGACAGAGGAGCGGCTTGAGCGGCTGGAGCGGCTGGAGCGGGCGGCGGCCGCACCGCGCTGACCGCACCGCGCTGACCGCACCGCGTTGACCGGGCGGCGGGCGCCCGGGCCGCGGCGTGACCCGTGCCGACCCCCGTTCGGCGTACGCGACAATGGGGGCATGACCGCTACGACCACGCCCCTCGCCATCGGACCGCACACCGTCGTCCCGCCCGTGGTCCTCGCGCCCATGGCCGGGATCACGAACGCGCCCTTCCGCACCCTGTGCAGGGAGTTCTCCGGCGGCAAGGGTCTCTTCGTCAGCGAGATGATCACGACGCGGGCGCTGGTCGAGCGCAACGAGAAGACCATGCAGCTGATCCACTTCGACGCGAGCGAGAAGCCCCGCTCGATCCAGCTGTACGGGGTCGACCCGGCCATCGTCGGCAAGGCCGTCCGCATGATCGCGGAGGAGGACCTCGCCGACCACATCGACCTGAACTTCGGCTGCCCCGTCCCGAAGGTCACCCGCAAGGGCGGCGGCTCGGCGCTCCCCTACAAGCGCCCCCTGCTGCGGGCGATCCTGCGCGAGGCCGTGGCCGGGGCCGGCGACCTCCCGGTCACCATGAAGATGCGCAAGGGCATCGACGACGACCACATCACATTCCTCGACGCCGGCCGGATCGCGGTCGAGGAGGGCGTCACGGCGATCGCCCTGCACGGGCGCACGGCGGCCCAGCACTACGGGGGCACGGCCGACTGGGACGCCATCGCCCGGCTGAAGGAGCACGTCCCCGAGATCCCCGTCCTCGGCAACGGGGACATCTGGTCGGCGGACGACGCGCTGCGCATGGTCCGCGAGACCGGGTGCGACGGCGTCGTCGTGGGCCGCGGCTGCCTCGGTCGGCCGTGGCTCTTCGCCGATCTGGTCGCGGCGTTCGAGGGCCGGCCCGAGCGGGCCCGGCCCACGCTGCGGGTCGTGGCCGACGCGATGGTGCGGCACGCGACGCTGCTCGGTGAGTGGATCGGCGACGAGGCGCGCGGTGTCATCGACTTCCGCAAGCACGTGGCCTGGTACCTGAAGGGGTTCGCGGTAGGCTCCGAGATGCGCAAGCGCCTCGCGGTCACCTCCTCGCTGGCCGAACTCCGCGGTGGCCTCGACGAGCTGGACCTGGACCAGGAGTGGCCGACGGGCGCGGACGGCCCCCGGGGCCGCACGTCCGGCAACAACCGGGTGGTGCTGCCCGACGGCTGGCTGCGGGACCCCTACGACTGCGCGGGCCTCTCCGAGGACGCGGAGTCGGACACGTCCGGCGGCTGACCGGCCCACCAGCTCCGGTGACGAGGCGGACGCTCCCGCCGACCGGCGCGGACGTTCCATGATCGGCGCGGATCTGGCCGGAACTCCGTTCCTGACGGCCGCGCGCGGCCGTCCCCGTCGCCGCGCCCTTCCCCGGCGTGACATGCCCGTTCGACCTCGCACGGTGTCCGCATGGTGACACCGCGCCCGCCGAAGCGTGCCGCAAACGGCGTGATTCTCGCCACCTCTGATCGGCCTTACGCTCAGATGAGCGCGAATACGCTGGCTGCACTTCTCCAAGCCGTGGCACTCAGTGCCAATGTTCGATCATTTATGACTTGAACGCACATGAGAGCGAAGCCTGCTCATCTGAGCGAAAAGCCCAGTCCGCGAGGGTTGCTGGTTCATGAAGTGAACGCAGAGGGGTCGCTGCGGGTACCGGTCAGTCACTTTCGATCTCCTGGCGGACGAGCGGTTACGGCCGCATGACGGCAAAGTGGACGTACCCAGGGGCCTTGGATCTGGGTATGTTCCTCGCCGTCAGGGCAGCCACCGAGCCTCGAGGAGTCGAGACCCGTGTCGGAAAACAAAGATCCTCAGGTAACCGATCAAGGCGCGAAGTTCGTCTACGACTTCACCGAGGGGAACAAGGACCTCAAGGACCTTCTCGGCGGCAAGGGTGCCAACCTCGCCGAGATGACCAACCTGGGGCTTCCCGTCCCTCCGGGGTTCACCATCACCACCGAGGCCTGCAAGGTCTACCTCGACAGTGGCGAGGAGCCGGTGGCACTGCGTGACGAGGTCGGTGCGCACCTCGACGCCCTCGAGCAGAAGATGGGCAAGAAGCTCGGCCAGGCCGACGACCCCCTTCTGGTGTCGGTCCGTTCGGGCGCGAAGTTCTCCATGCCCGGCATGATGGACACCGTCCTCAACATCGGCCTCTCCGACAAGTCCGTGCAGGGTCTCGCCAAGCAGTCCGGCGACGAGCGCTTCGCCTGGGACTCCTACCGCCGCCTCATCCAGATGTTCGGCAAGACCGTGCTCGACGTCGACGGCGACCTCTTCGAGGACGCGCTGGAGAAGGCCAAGCACGCCAAGAAGGTCACGGTCGACACCGACCTCGACGCGGCCGACCTGAAGAAGCTCGTCACGCGCTTCAAGAAGATCGTCAAGACCGAGGCCGGACGCGACTTCCCGCAGGACCCGCGCGAGCAGATGGACCTCGCCATCCACGCGGTCTTCGACTCGTGGAACACCGACCGCGCCAAGCTGTACCGCCGCCAGGAGCGCATCCCGGGCGACCTCGGCACCGCCGTCAACGTCTGTTCCATGGTCTTCGGCAACCTCGGCCCCGACTCCGGCACCGGCGTCGCCTTCACCCGCGACCCCGCCTCCGGCCACCAGGGCGTCTACGGCGACTACCTGCAGAACGCGCAGGGCGAGGACGTCGTCGCCGGCATCCGCAACACGGTGCCGCTCGCCGAGCTCGAGCAGATCGACAAGCAGTCGTACGACCAGCTCATGCAGATCATGGCGACCTTGGAGAGCCACTACAAGGACCTCTGCGACATCGAGTTCACCATCGAGCGCGGCCAGTTGTGGATGCTGCAGACCCGCGTCGGCAAGCGGACCGCGGGAGCGGCCTTCCGCATCGCGACCCAGCTCGTCGACCAGGGGCTGATCGACGAGGCCGAGGCCCTCCAGCGGGTCACGGGCGCCCAGCTGGCGCAGCTGATGTTCCCGCGCTTCGACGACGAGGCCAAGGTCGAGCTGCTCGGCCGGGGCATCGCCGCGTCGCCGGGCGCGGCGGTCGGCAAGGCGGTCTTCGACTCGTACACCGCGATCAAGTGGTCGCGCTCCGGCGAGAAGGTCATCCTGATCCGCCGCGAGACCAACCCCGACGACCTCGACGGCATGATCTCCGCCGAGGGCATCCTGACCTCGCGCGGCGGCAAGACCTCGCACGCGGCCGTCGTGGCCCGCGGCATGGGCAAGACCTGCGTCTGCGGCGCCGAGGAGCTGGAGGTCGACACCAAGCGGCGGCGGCTGACCGTCGGCGACGTGGTGGTCGAGGAGGGCGACGTCGTCTCCGTCGACGGCTCCACCGGCAAGGTCTACCTCGGTGAGGTGCCCGTCGTGCCGTCCCCGGTCGTCGAGTACTTCGAGGGCCGCATGCACGCCGGCGCCGACGACGCCGACGAACTGGTCGGCGCCGTGCACCGGATCATGGCCTACGCGGACCGGGTACGCCGCCTGCGCGTACGGGCCAACGCCGACAACGCCGAGGACGCGCTGCGCGCCCGCCGGTTCGGCGCCCAGGGCATCGGCCTGTGCCGCACCGAGCACATGTTCCTCGGCGAGCGCCGCGAGATGGTCGAGAAGCTGATCCTCGCCGACACGGACGCCGAGCGCGAGGAGTCCCTCAAGCAGCTCCTGCCGCTCCAGAAGCAGGACTTCGTCGAGCTGTTCGAGGCGATGGACGGACTGCCCGTCACCGTCCGCCTGCTCGACCCGCCGCTGCACGAGTTCCTGCCCGACATCACCGAACTGTCGGTGCGTGTCGCCCTCGCCGAGTCCCGCCAGGACAACAACGAGAACGACCTGCGCCTCCTCCAGGCCGTCCACCGGCTGCACGAGCAGAACCCGATGCTCGGCCTGCGCGGCGTACGCCTCGGCCTCGTCATCCCCGGCCTGTTCGCCATGCAGGTACGCGCCATCGCCGAGGCCGCCGCCGCCCGCAAGAACGCCAAGGGCGACCCGCGCGCCGAGATCATGATTCCGCTCGTCGGCACCGTCCAGGAGCTGGAGATCGTCCGCGAGGAGGCCGACCGGGTCATCGCCGAGGTCCAGGAGCAGACCGGCGTCACGCTGAAGCTCGCCATCGGCACCATGATCGAGCTGCCCCGCGCCGCCCTCACGGCCGGGCAGATCGCCGAGGCCGCGCAGTTCTTCTCCTTCGGCACGAACGACCTGACGCAGACCGTCTGGGGCTTCAGCCGCGACGACGTGGAGGCCTCGTTCTTCACCGCATACCTGGAGAAGGGCATCTTCGGGGTGTCGCCGTTCGAGACGATCGACAAGGACGGCGTGGGCTCGCTGGTCCGCAACGCCGTCGAGGCGGGCCGGGCCACGCGCCCCGACCTGAAGCTCGGCGTCTGCGGTGAGCACGGCGGCGACCCTGAGTCGGTCCACTTCTTCCACGAGGTCGGCCTCGACTACGTCTCCTGCTCCCCGTTCCGGATCCCGGTCGCCCGTCTGGAGGCGGGCCGCGCCGCCTCCTCTTCGGCGGGCAGCGACCACCGGTAGGCCCGCCGGGCACGGTCTCCGGAGCCGCCGTCGGTCCCCGACCCTCACCGATCGGCGGCGGCTCCGGTGCGAAGCGAGAGGGCGGCACCCCTGTGCGGGGGGTCCGCCCTCTCGGCATGTCCCCGCACCGACGCGGGGTTGAGCGGAACCGGGGCGGTCACTTTACTGTCGGGCGAGCCACCCGAACCCCTAGGGCCCTAGGGGAGCAGCCCACCGGCACGACCGACCGCATCCAGGGAGCACAGCCATGAGCGGCTGGAACGTCAGCGACATCCCCGATCTGAGCGGCCGCACGGCCCTGGTCACCGGCGCCAACAGCGGTATCGGCCACGTCACCGCCCGTGAGCTGGCCCGCGCGGGCGCCCACACCGTGCTCGCCTGCCGCAGCGCGGAACGGGGGAACGCCGCGCTGGAGCGGCTGCGCGCCGAAGTGCCGGGCGCCCGGGCCGAGTTCGCCCGGCTCGACCTCGCGAGCCTCGACTCCGTACGGGAATTCGCCACCGGGTGGCGGGAGCGGCGCCTGGACCTGCTCGTCAACAACGCCGGGGTCATGGCGCTGCCGTACGGGCGCACGGCCGACGGGTTCGAGACACAGTTCGGCGTCAACCACCTCGGCCACTTCGCGCTGACCGGGCTGCTGCTGCCGAACCTGCTCGCCGCGCCCGCCGCCCGGGTCGTCTCCGTCTCCAGCGGCATGCACGTCCTGTCCAACATCGACATCGGCGACCTCAACAGCGAGAAGCGGTACCGGCGTTGGGTGGCCTACGGCCGCTCCAAGACGGCCAACCTGCTGTTCGTGCACGAACTGGCGCGCCGCGCCGCCACCGTCGGTGCCGGCCTCGTCGCGGCCGCCGCGCACCCCGGGTACGCCGCCACGTCCCTGCAGACGCGGGGCGTCCGGATGGAGGGACGCAGGGGCGCCGAGCGCTTCGTGGAGGTGGGCAACCGGGTCTTCGCGCAGTCCGCGGAGGACGGGGCGCTGCCGACGCTGTACGCGGCGACCGCCCCCGGTGTGCGCCCCGACGACTTCTACGGGCCGCGCGTGCTGATGTGGCGCGGGGCGCCCGCCCGGTCGTGGCGTGCGTCGTGGACACGCAATGACGTGGCGGGGGAGCGGCTCTGGGTGGCGTCGGAGCAGCTGACCGGCGTGGAGTTCAGCGCCCTCCGCGGGTGAGGCGGCGACGGTGCGGGACGGGTCGGCTCAGGCCGATGCCCCGCTGTCGAGCGCGACGGCCCGGCCCAGCCCCGAGCCCGCGCCGTGACGAGCGCGGTGGTGCCGGTGAAGCGGTGGCGGCATGGAGGCTCCTTTTTTGACCGTACGATCCAATATGTGGGCGCGCGGGCGTGCGGGCCCGCAGGAGCGCGCTGTGCAGCACGGTCTCGACCTGCTCCCAGCTGCGCTCCACCCGGCGGGCGGCCTGCGGGTCGTGCGGGCCGAGCTCCGCCGCCGTGTTCGTCACGAGGCAGCCGAGCAGGCGCCCGTCGTCGTCGGACGCCTCGGCGGCGAACCGGCGGACCAGCGCGCGCACGGCGGGCAGCGCGGGCCCGCCGGCCGACAGCTCGGCGAGGACCCGGAGATCGGCGGAGTCGGTGTAGCGGTCGAGCGCCTTGAGGTACAGCTCGTGCTTGTTGCCGAACGTCGCGTAGATGCTGGCGCGCCCGATGCCGAGGTGCTCGACGAGGTCCGCCATCGAGGTCGCCTCGTAACCGCGCCGGTGGAACAGCTCAAGGGCTGCTTGCAGCGCGGTGTCCGGATCGAATTCCTTGGTCCTGGCCACGCGGTGAATCCACGCCGTTCCAGAACCGATCGGTCAACGTGGGCTTCAGGCGGTGCGCACCTCGTAGGCCCGGACGGCGACCGTCTCGTCGTCGAGGCAGCGCCCCGTCTCCAGGTCGAAGCGCTGCTTCAGCAGGGGCGAGGCCACGAACGGGCGCCCCAGCGCCGAGCCGAGCAGCCCGCGCGAGAGCACCGCCGCTCCGGTGAACGGGTCCGTGTTGTCGACCGCGTACAGGCGGCCCGCCCGGTCGAGGAAGACCGCCGCCTGCCGGTCGCCCGGGAGCAGGGCCCCGACCCCGCGCCCCGGCGTCAGCCGGTCCAGGCCGCAGACCGTGAACCACTCGCCGTCCAGCGCGAGTTGGACCAGGAGGGAAGTCTTCTCGGGGGCGATCGTCGTCATAGTCATCGGACAGCCAGTCCTTCCAGGGGGATCAACGGCAGTTCGGGCTTGATCTGGTCGCGCTCGGGCACGAAGCGGACCGTCGGGTCGGGGGTGCCGGGGGCGTTGACGAAGGAGACGAAGCGGGCCAGGCGCTCCGGGTCCTCGATGGTCTCCGACCACTCGTCGCGGTAGTGCGCGACGTGCGCGGCCATCTGGGCCTCCAGCTCGTCGCAGAGGCCGAGCGAGTCCCGTACGACGACGTCCCGCACGTGGTCGAGGCCGCCTTCGATCCGGTCCAGCCAGGTTGCCGTGCGCTCCAGACGGTCGCCGGTGCGGATGTAGAACATCAGGAACCGGTCGATCAGCCGGATCAGCTCGGCGTCGCTCAAGTCCTGCGCCAGCAGGTCGGCATGACGGGGTGTCATGCCGCCGTTGCCGCCTACGTACAGGTTCCAGCCGTTGGCGGTGGCGATGACGCCGAAGTCCTTCGACTGGGCCTCGGCGCACTCACGGGCGCACCCGGAGACCGCCGACTTCAGCTTGTGGGGCGCCCTCAGACCGCGGTAGCGCAGCTCCAGATCGATCGCCATCCGCACCGAGTCCTGCACGCCGTACCGGCACCAGGTCTGCCCGACGCACGACTTCACCGTCCGCAGCGACTTGCCGTACGCGTGCCCCGACTCGAAGCCCGCGTCCACCAGGCGGGCCCAGATCATGGGGAGTTGGTCGACGCGCGCGCCGAACAGGTCGATGCGCTGACCGCCCGTGATCTTCGTGTAGAGGTTGAAGTCCCGCGCCACCTCGCCGATGACGATGAGCTTGTCCGGCGTGATCTCGCCGCCCGGGATGCGCGGCACCACCGAGTACGAGCCGTTCTTCTGCAAGTTGGCGAGGAAGTGGTCGTTGGTGTCCTGGAGCGCCGACTGCTCACCCTCCAGGACGTAACCGTCCGCGCCGATCGTCGGCGCGAGCGAGGCGATGATCGAACCGACGGTCGGCTTGCACACCTCACAGCCCTCACCGCCGCGCGCCTCCTCACGCCCGTGCTCGTCGAGCAGCCGCGCGTAGGTCGTGATCCGCTTGACGCGCACGACCTCGTACAGCTCCTGGCGCGTCAGCCCGAAGCAGTCGCAGAGGCCCGCGTCGCCGGTCTTCGGCAGGAGCTGCCCGATGAGCTTGACGCAACTGCCGCAGCCCGTACCGGCCTTGGTGCACTTCTTCACTTCCGGCAGCGAGGTGTGCGCGCAGATCTCACCCTTGGTGACGTTGTGGCAGGAACAGACGACGGCGGAGTCCGGCAGCGCCTCCGGGCCGAGCTGCGCCGGGGCGCCCGCGCCCGCCGGCAGCACCAGCTGCTCCGGAGCGAGCGGCGGCACGGTACCGGTCAGCGCGCGCAGCGTCCCGTACGCCTCGGCGTCGCCGACGAGGATGCCGCCGAGCAGCTCCCCCTCACCGCCGATGACCAGCTTCTTGTACGTGCCCGAACGCGAGTCGGAGTAGACGACGTCCAGGCAGCCCTCGGTCGCGCCGTGCGCGTCGCCGAAGGACGCCACGTCCACCCCGAGCAGCTTCAGCTTGGTGGACAGGTCGGCCCCGGTGAAGCCCGGCCGCTGTGCCCCCTCCTCCTCGTCCGCGGCGATGGCGGCGGCGGCCGTCAGCGCCATCTCGTACCCGGGCGCCACCAGCCCGTACACCCGGCCGTCGGCGGCCAGCGCGCACTCGCCGATCGCGAACACCGCGGGGTCGCTGGTACGGCACCGCTCGTCGACGGCGATACCGCCGCGCTCGCCCACCGACAGGCCCATGTCACGGGCGAGCTGGTCGCGCGGCCTGACACCCGCCGAGAAGACGACGAGGTCGGTCGCGAGCTCCGAGCCGTCCGACAGCTTCATGCCGCACACCGCGTCGCCGCGCTCCGGATCGGCCACGATCTCCTGCGTGCCGACCCCGGTGTGGACGGACAAGCCCATGCCGGTGATGGTCCGCAGCAGCGCCGCGCCACCGCCCTCGTCGACCTGGACGGGCATCAGGCGGGGCGCGAACTCCACGATGTGGGTCGTCAGCCCGAGCCCCTGGAGTGCGCCCGCCGCCTCCAGGCCGAGCAGGCCGCCGCCGACCACGGCACCGACCGTCGCGTGCTTCTTCGCGTACTCCTCGATCGCGTACAGGTCCTCGATCGTGCGGTACACGAAGCAGCCCGTCGTGTCCTTGCCCGGCACCGGCGGCACGAACGGGTACGAGCCCGTGGCCAGCACCAGCGCGTCGTAGCCCACCGTGAGACCCGAGCGGGCGGTCACGGTGCGGGCCGTGCGGTCGACGGCCACCGCCGGGTCGCCC
The DNA here is from genome assembly GCF_055571235.1 of Streptomyces sp. NPDC030991. Taxonomy (NCBI): domain Bacteria; kingdom Bacillati; phylum Actinomycetota; class Actinomycetes; order Kitasatosporales; family Streptomycetaceae; genus Streptomyces; species Streptomyces sp. NPDC030991. The sequence continues at coordinate 258,803 of NZ_JBVIFR010000003.1, read as the reverse complement.
AGGTGCAGCTCGATACCGTGCTTCTCGATGAACTCCGGGTCCGTCATGGAGAGTTCCTCGGGCGTCGTGCCCGAGAAGTACGAGGTGAGATGGACGCGGTCGTACGCCGGCCGCGGCTCCTCGCACAGGACGACCACGCGGTGCGTCTGCGTGAGGCCGCGCTCGGCCGCCGCTTCGAGGAAGCGCTGGCCGACCATGCCGTGGCCGACGAGGACGAGAGTGGGAGTTGAGGTCGCCGTGGTCGCCATGTCAGAGGCCTCCGTCGTTGGTGAGCAGGTGGAGCAGCGGCGCGCCGTCGTCGGCGGGCAGCGATTCGTTCGATTCCCAGGCGTGCGCCAGCGCGCCGACGCCGCCGAGCGCGCCGACCAGTACCCCGCCCACCAGCCGGTCGCCGCGCACGACGACCCTGCGGTACGTGCCCCGCGTCGCGTCCGTGAGCTGGACGACGTCGTCCCCGGGCAGCGGCTCGGTCTCGCCGAACGCGGCGAGGTCCAGCGGGTCCGCGGTGTGCGGCAGCGTGAGCCGGGTCAGGACGCGGGTGCCGGTGTACTTCTTTGTGGGGCTGGTGGGAGTGGTGTGAGTGGTGTGAGTGGTGGGGTTGGTGGTGGTGGGCGTGGGGGTGGTTGGGCTCGTGGGGCTGGTGAGGATGGTCGGGTTCGTGGTGAGGCTCGTGAGTTCCGTGCCCGTGAGCAGGTCGGCCAGGGCATCGGCCTGCTCCATCGCCGGCGTGGCGAGCCCGTAGACCGTGCCGCGGTGCTGGGCGCAGTCGCCGACCGCGTGGATGTGCGGGTCACTCGTGCGCAACTCGTCGTCGACGACGATCCCTTGCCGCACCTCGAGACCGGCCGCGCCCGCCAGCCCGGTCCTGGGCCGGGCGCCGCACGCGAGCACGGTGACGTCGGTGCCGAGCACGTACCCGTCGTGGAGCTCCACCCGCCGTACGTGTCCGTCGACCACGCCGACGGCCCGCACCCGGCACTCCGTGTGGATCTCCACCCCGAGCGAGGTGAGGTGCCGGTGCACCAGCTCCGACGACGCGGGGTCGAGCTGGCGCTCCATGAGGCGCTCGGCCTGCTGGACGAGCACCACCTGGGCGCCGCGGCGGGCGAGCGCTCGGGCCGCCGAGACACCCAGCAGGCCGCCCCCGACGACCACCGCGCGGGTCCCCTCCCGCACCGCCCCCGACAGCGCCAGGCAGTCGTCCATCGTGCGGAACGCGTGCACCCCGCCCGGCAGTTCGGTGGCCCCCGGCTCGAACAGACCGCGCAGCGGCGGCAGCACCGGGTTCGAACCCGTGGCCAGGACCAGCGTGTCGTACCCCACCTCTGCGCCGCTCTCGCACTGCACCACCCGCCGGGCGCGGTCGAGGCGGACCGCCCGGGTACGGAGCCGGGTCCCCGGGGTGGCGGGCAGCTCGATGACGTCGGGGCCGTAACTGCCGGCCAGGACCTCGGCCAGCAGCACCCGGTTGTACGGGGCGTGCGGCTCCTCCCCGATCAGCACCGCCCGCTCGCCGAGACGGCGGGCCAGGCGGGTGCCGGCCAGGCCGGTTCCGATGACGACGACACGATTCATGCTTCGTAGCCTGAGGGGCGGGTGTTTCTCGGTGGCGTCCCGTCGGTTTCCCGGGGGGAACGGTGGGCTCAGCGAAGAGGGTGGGCCTGTGTGAGGGCGTCCGTGAGGTGGCGTGGGGCGGTGGAGCGGGTGGTGGATTGGGCGGTGGAGCGGGCGGTGGAGTGGGCGTGGAGTGGGGTGGTTGGGCGGGGGCGCAAGCTCAGAAGAAACTCAACTCTCCCGGCATTCGTGGACGGCACACATATCCCGTCCATAGGGTCGTGTATATGCCTGACATCTCCCTGACCACCGTCGTCGTGCTGTGCCTCGCCGCGCTCGCGGCCGGCTGGGTCGACGCGGTGGTCGGCGGCGGCGGTCTCCTCCTGCTGCCCGCGCTCCTGCTCGGCCTGCCGAACTCCGCCGCGGCCGGACCGTACGCGCTCGGCACCAACAAGGCCGTCGCCATCGTCGGCACCACAGGCGCCGCCGTCACCTTCGCCCGCAAAGCGCCCGTCGACGTACGCCTGGCCGTCCGCATCGGGGTCGCCGCCCTCGCGGGATCGACGGGCGGGGCCCTGCTCGCCGCCGGCCTGAGCACCGACGTCCTCAAGCCGATCGTCATGGTGGTGCTCGTCGCCGTCGGCGCCTTCGTCATCTTCCGGCCGTCCTTCGGCACCGCCCCGTCGGCCGAACCCGCCTCACCTCGGCGGATCCTCGCCGCGATCGGCCTCGCCGGCCTCGGTATCGGCTTCTACGACGGTCTCATCGGCCCCGGCACCGGCACCTTCCTGGTCCTCGCGCTGACCGCCCTCCTCCATCTCGACCTCGTCGCCGCCTCCGCCACCGCCAAGATCGTCAACTGCTGCACCAACGCCGGCGCCCTCGCGATGTTCGCCGTCAAGGGCACCGTCTACTGGCAGCTCGCCGCCCTCATGGCCGTCTTCAACCTGGCCGGCGGGATGGTTGGCGCGCACACCGCCCTCAAGCGGGGGGCCGGGTTCGTGCGGGTCGTCCTGCTCACCGTGGTGTGCGCGCTGGTGCTGAAGATGGCCTACGAGCAGTGGGTGGCCTGAGGGGTTGGGTGGGGGGTGCGTGGTCAGGGTGCGTGGAGTTCAGCGGCTTTTCGTCAGGTGTGCGAAGACCACCACGTTGCCCTGGTATCCGGTCCGCCGTGAATACGGTCCCCCGCACGTGATCACCCGCAGCTCCGCCCGCGCCGCCGCCCCGTACACCCTTTCATCCGGAAAGTCCTTCGCCGCGTACGCCCGCACGGCGTCGACCGTGAACACCGCCACCGAACCGTCCCGCCGGTCGATCTCCACCGTCCTGCCCCGCGTCAGCGAGCCCAGGCCGTAGAAGACCGCGGGGCCCACCGCGTTGTCGACATGGCCCGCGACCACCGCCGTGCCCCGCTCGCCCGGCCTCGTCCCCTCCTCGTACCAACCCGCCAGGTTCTTCTTCTCCGGCGGCGGCACGTCCAGGCTGCCGTTCGCCGCCAGACCCAGCCCCGTCAGCGGCGCGTCCACGCCCAGGGACGGGATGCGGATGCGGTCCGGCGGCGCGGGGGACATCGGTGCCGCCGCCTCCGGGACGGCGGGGGCCTTGCCCGGGTGGGCCTGTGCGGCGGGGGGCTGGGGTGGAGGGCTGCCCTCCGAGCCGATGGCCAGCAGCCAGGTGCCCGTCGTCAGGGCCAGCACCGTGATCGTCCCTATCACCGCGTTGAGGGGGTTGATCGTGGTGGCCGGACTGGTCGGGGGCTTGCTCACGGGCCTGTTCTGCACGTGCCTAGATCCCGCCGCCCCTCGCCCTGCGGTGCAGCAGCCAGGTACCGCCCGCCGCCGCCACCGCCAGAGCCGCCACGCCCGCCGCGATCTGTACCGGGTCGGGGCCCAGCGCACCCCCCATCCCCGTCTTCACATGCCCACGCGGCATCTGCGGGCCCGGCGCGCCCGCCTGCGCGAACGACACGATCAAATCTCCCGTCACCTCGGCGCCGCCGTTGCAGCGGGCGACGATCTCGTACGTACCCGGCTGCGCCGACGCCGGCACCGCGAACCGGCCCTCCGCCCGGGGCGTGTCCGGGTCGGGGGCCAGGGTGAAGGGGTCCGGGCCGACCGCCCCGGCGTCCACCGAAGCGGTGCCCTGCGCGCCGCAGGCGGTCGTGCTGACCGTGACCGAGCTGCCGGGCACCGCCGTCGCGGGGTACACCTCCAGCCCGCCCTGTGCCGCCAGGGCGGGGGCTGTCGTGGAAGCGGCGACCGCCACGGTGAACGCGGCGGCGGTCAGGGATCGGCCTGTGCGCATCGTGCTTGCTCCTTCGCGGACGCCGGGTGCGGCCTGCAAGCACGAGATAAGACCCCCTCGCGTCGGAGCGCATGCTGATGGGGTGTCAGAAACCGGTCTATTGCTGGGTCTCTGACGCTCCGTCCGGAAACGTTCGGGCAGGTCAGTGCGCGTGTCGCGGCGGGGTGGGTGTCCGGGGCCGCCCGGGGGCGTTCGGGGCGCGACCGGGTGAATGTGGCCATGCGCCAGGAAGGGAGGGTGGCCGTCCTGTGTGCGTTGGCGGGTTTCCCGTTCGTTCCGATCGGTGTGGGGGTGGGGGCGGGGCCGCCCGGGGTATGTGCGTGCTCGCCATCTTGATGGGATCGCCGGTTGCTTCGGGGGGCGTTACCGCGTGTGCTGTGCTGCGCGCGCACATACCCCGGTCGGCCCCTCCCGTCTCGTGTCCGTCTGATCGCCGGATCATCCTGCGGTTCGCCGGTCGTCGTTCGCTCGTCCGACCTCCCCGCCCTTACGTGGCTGATCGCCGGGGGGCTAAGCGATCGCCGGATCCTCCGCGGTTCGCCGGTCGTCGTTCGCTCGTCCGACCTTCCGGCCCTTACGTGGCTGATCGCCGGGGGGGCTAAGCGATCATCCTCCGCGGTTTGCCATTCGTCGTTCGCTCGTCCGACCTTCCGGCCCTTACGTGGCTGATCGCCGGGGGGACTGCGTGGTGCGGGTCAGGCGGACCGCGCACACCTTGAATTCCGGCATACGCGATGTCGGGTCCAGCGCCGGGTTCGTCAGGGTGTTGGCGCGGCCCCGGCCGGGCCAGTGGAAAGGCATGAAGACCGTGTCCGGGCGGATCGTGGGCGTGACCCGGGCCGGGGCCTCCGCCTGGCCGCGGCGGGACGTGATCGTCACCGCGTCGCCGTCCGCGATGCCCAGACGTGCCGCCAGGCGCGGGTGGAGCTCCACGAACGCGCCCGGCGCCGCCTTGTTCAGCTCGGCGACCCGGCGGGTCTGCGCCCCCGACTGGTACTGCGCCACCACCCGGCCCGTCGTCAGGTGCAGCGGGTACTCCGCGTCCGGTTCCTCGGCCGCGGGCCGGTGCGTCACCGGGACGAAACGGGCCCTGCCGTCCTCCGTCTCGAAACGGTCGAGAAAGAGCCGGGGCGTGCCCGGGTGCTCCGCGTCAGGGCACGGCCAGTGCAGCGCCTCGTCCCGGGCCAGACGCGTGTAGGAGATCCCCGCATAGTCGGCCGGGCCGCCCGCCGAGGCGCGGCGAAGTTCGTCGAAGACCTCCTCCGGGGCCGTGGGAAAACCCTTCTCCAGTTCCGGTGCCAGACGGACCGTCAGGTCGTGCAGGACAACCAGATCGGAGTGGACCCCGGCAGGCGGGTCAAGCGCTCGTCGGCGCAGCAGGACACGGCCTTCCAGACTCGTCGTCGTCCCCGTCTCCTCCGCCCACTGGGTGACGGGCAGCACCACGTCGGCCAGCTCCGCCGTTTCGGAGAGCACCACATCCGCCACCGCCAGAAAGTCGAGCGAACGCAGGCGTTCCTCTATGTGAGCGGCCCGGGGGGCCGACACCACCGGGTTCGAACCCATGACGAGCAGGGAGTGGATGTCGTCGCCGAGCGCGTCCAGCAGTTCGTAGGCCGAGCGGCCGGGGCCGGGGAGGGAGTCCGGGTCCACGCCCCAGACCTCGGCCACGTGGGCGCGGGCCGCCGGGTCCGTCAGCTTGCGGTAGCCGGGGAGCTGGTCCGCCTTCTGGCCGTGCTCCCGGCCGCCCTGCCCATTGCCCTGGCCGGTCAGACAGCCGTAGCCGGACAGGGGGCGGCCGGGGCGGCCGGTGGCCAGCGCCAGGTTGATCCAGGCGCCCACCGTGTCCGTGCCCTTGGACTGCTGCTCGGGGCCCCGGGCCGTCAGCACCATCGCATGCTCGGGTTCCGTGAACAGCCTTACCGCTTCCCGGAGTTGAGGGAGCGGGACGCCGGTGACCCGTTCGACGTACTCCGGCCAGTGCGCCATCGCCGCGGCCCGCGCCTCCTGCCAGCCCCGGGTGCGTTCGCTCACGTACTCCTCGTCGACCCTGCCCTCCGCCACCACCAGGTGCAGCATGCCCAGCGCGAGGGCCAGATCGGTGCCCGGGCGCGGCGCCAGGTGCAGGTCCGCCTGGTCCGCGGTGCGGGTGCGGCGGGGGTCGATGACGATCAGCTTGCCGCCGTTGGCCTTCAGCTCCGTGAGATAGCGCAGCGCCGGCGGCATCGTCTCGGCCAGGTTCGAGCCGACCAGGATGACGCAGCCCGTGCGCGGGATGTCCTCCAGCGGGAAGGGTAGCCCCCGGTCCAGGCCGAACGCCTTCTGGCCCGCGGCCGCCGCCGACGACATGCAGAAACGGCCGTTGTAGTCGATCTGCGACGTACGCAGGACCGTGCGGGCGAACTTGCCGAGGGCGTACGCCTTCTCGTTGGTGAGTCCGCCGCCGCCGAACAACGCGCACGCGTCCTCGCCATGGTCGGCCCGGGTGCGCGCCAGACCCTCGGCGATCGCGTCGAGCGCCGCGTCCCAGGTGGCCGGCTCCAGCGCCCCGGCGGCCGAGCGGATCAGCGGCGTGGTCAGGCGGGCCCCGGAGGAGAGCACGGCCGCCGCGCTCTGGCCCTTTCCGCACAGCGCCCCCCGGTTCACCGGGAAGTCCGCCCGGCCCGTGACCGCCACGCCCTCGGCCGACGCGTCCGGCGTGAGCGTCATGCCGCACTGCAACGCGCAGTACGGGCAGTGCGTGGGCGTGGCCGCCGGGGGCGTGGGGTGCGTGTGCATGCCCGCCAGAGTGCGGGACCTCTGTTACGCGGCGCGGACAGGCGTGGTTACGCGGGCGGTACGCACACCTCGCAGTGCCGCTCCGGCCGGTGTGAGGTCAGGAGGACTCCTTCAGCGCCCGCCGTACACCGTCCTCCCGGGCACCCAGGAAGTGGGGATCGGGGCGGACCAGCGCGTCGAGCGCCGCCTTGCCCGCGGCGAACACCTCCCGGGCCCCGCCCGCGTACCAGGTCGCGTCATGCCGCTCGTCCACCCCGACGCCGTACGACGACACCCCGGCGGCCTCGCACAGCGCCACCGCCCGCCGGATGTGGAAGCCCTGGCTGAGCAGCACCGCCCGGTCCACCCCGAAGATCTTCTTGGCGCGTACGCACGAGTCCCAGGTGTCGAACCCGGCGTAGTCGCTCACCACCGCCCGGGCCGGTACCCCGTGCCTGGTCAGATAGGTCCGCATCGCGTCCGGCTCGTCGTAGTCGGCGCGGCTGTTGTCGCCGGTCACCAGCACGGCGCGGACCCGGCCCTCGCGGTAAAGACCGGCCGCCGCGTCGAGGCGGTGCGCCAGGTACGGGGAGGGTTCGCCCTGCCACAGGCCCGCCCCGAACACCATCGCCACCTCCGTACGGGGCACGTCGGCCGTCGAACGCAGCCGGTCCCCGGTCGAGACGAACAGCCACGTCGCGGGCAGCAGCGCCAGCACACAGGCCGCCATGAACCCCTGCGACGCACGCCTTCGCGCCTTACGGGTACGCGGCAGACGCGGACGGGACAGATGCATGGGACCCCCGGGTGGACGACGATGTGCGGTGTGCTCCTGAGAGGGGAGACGCCGCGCCCGCCCGGACGGTTCGGTGCTCACCGGAGCCGGGGCCGGCCCGTGAAGCGTCCGCAACGACTCGTCACCGCGGCGCAACAGGACGGCAACCCCCGCCCGGCAGGATCGCTCCATGACGGACGAGTCGGCACACCTGGACGACACGGCAAGCACGGCGGGACTCTTCACCATGATCAGCGATCAGCTCGGCAGTCAGCTCAGCCATGTGGCCCGGCCCGGCCACCGCCGCGCTCCGGCGCTGGTCCTCGTGGCGCACGGCAGCCGCGACCCGCGCGCCCGCGCCACCGTCGGCGCTCTCGTCGAGCGGATACGGGAGCAGCGGCCCGGTCTGACGGTCCGCCTCGGCCACATCGAGCTCAACGAACCGCTCCTCCCGGACGTCCTGGCCGGGCTGCCGGACGGCGGCCGGGCCGTTCTGGTGCCGCTTCTGCTCTCCCGCGGCTACCACGTCAAGCGTGACCTGCCCCGCGCCGCCGAGGCCGCCGGGCACCTCCTCACCCGCGTCGCCGACCCGCTCGGCCCGCACCCCCTGCTGGTGGACGTAGTGCACGAGCGGCTGCTCGAAGCGGGCTGGCCGGGGCCGCTCGGCGAGCGCGAGCGGCGGCGCGCCGGGGTCGTCCTCGCCGCGTCCGGGTCCCGCGACCCGGAGGCCGCCGTCGACACCCGCCGCACCGCCGCACACCTCGCCCTGCGCCTCGGCGTCCCGGTCGTCCCCGCCTACGCCTCCGGGTCCACGCCCGACGTGGCCACGGCGGTCCGCGCCCTCGCCGCCCGGGGCCGTCACCGGACCGCGCTCGCCTCGTACTTCACGGCGCCGGGCCGGTTCGCCACCGAGTCGGCGGCGGCCTTCACCGACGGCCCCGGCATCGTCGCGGCCCCGCTCGGCGCGCACCCCGCCCTCGTCCGCCTCGCCCTGCACCGCTACGACAGCGCCCTGCTCACCCCCTTCCGTACCGTCCGGCACCTGGCGTCCGCCTGACCCCGGCGGCCCCGCCCCCGCTGTCGGTGCCTGGCCTTACTGTCGGTGCATGAACACCACGGACGAAGGCTCCGGCACGTACGACGACGCGGACGTCGAGCGGTGGGCCCCCGAGCCCGACAAGCGCCCCGGCCGCACCGCGTTCCAGCGTGACCGGGCCCGCGTCCTGCACTCCTCGGCGCTGCGCAGGCTCGCCGGCAAGACCCAGGTCGTCACCCCGGGCACGCGCAGCCGGCACTGGGACGCCAGCCCCCGCACCCGGCTGACGCATTCGTTGGAGTGCGCCCAGGTCGGGCGCGAGCTGGGCGCGGCCCTCGGCTGCGACCCCGATCTCGTCGAGACGGCCTGCCTCTCGCACGACATGGGACACCCGCCGTTCGGTCACAACGGCGAGCAGGCGCTCAACGAAGTGGCTGGGGACTGCGGCGGTTTCGAGGGGAACGCGCAGTCCCTGCGGCTCCTCACCCGTATCGAGCCCAAGCGGTTCGTGCGGTCCGCGGAGAGCGGTGAGCTGGTCAGCGTCGGGCTCAATCTGACCCGGGCCGCCCTCGACGCCGCCACCAAGTACCCGTGGCCGCTCGGCGAGCACCCGAGCGATCCGCTCTCCGCCAAGTTCGGTGTCTACGAGGACGACCGGCCCGTCTTCGACTGGGTCCGCAAAGAGGCCCCGGAGCGCGGCATCTGCTTCGAGGCCCGGGTGATGGACTGGGCGGACGACGTCGCGTACTCCGTGCACGACCTGGAGGACGGCCTGCACGCGGGCCACCTCGATCCGAACGTGCTGCACGCCGAGCCCGAGCGCGCCGACGTCTTCGCCGTGGCCGTCGGGCGGTACGTGCCCGCGGACACCGATCCGGCCGAGCTCGCCGCCGCCCTCGACCGCCTCCTCGACCAGGAGTGGTGGCCGCACGGCTACGACGGCACGGCGGTCGCCCAGGCCCGCCTCAAGGACGCCACCAGCCAGCTCATCGGCCGCTTCTGCCTGGCCGCGGAGAGCGCGACCCGCGAGCGGTACGGCACGGGCCGCCTCACCCGGTACGCGGCGGAGCTCGTCGTCCCGCGCGCCGCCCGCCTGGAGTGCGCCGTCCTCAAGGCCGTCGCCGACCGGTACGTGATGCAGCGCCCGCAGCAGGAGCGGCTCCGCGCCGACCAGCGGATCGTCGTCGCCGAGCTGGCGCAGGCGCTGACGGCCCGCGCCCCGGACGGCCTCGACCCCCAGTTCCGGGCATTGTTCGACGCCGCGCCCGACGACCGTACGAGGAAGCGTGTCATCGTCGACCAGATCGCCTCGCTGACCGATGCCTCGGCCCGTTCCCTGCACGCGCACCTCTCGGCCGACCACTCGGCGTGACGGGAGGAGTGTGAAAGGACGGGGAAGACGCAGGGGAAAGGTGCCCTGTTCGGGCCATGCCCCCTTCCCCCATCACGCTGCGTGCGGGACGCTCGCAGATGACGGCAGCGCAACGAGGAGGCATCAAGTGGTCGACGCGGACCAGACGTTCGTCATCGTCGGAGGAGGGCTCGCCGGCGCGAAGGCCGCCGAGACGCTCCGCGAGGAGGGCTTCACCGGGCGGGTGATCCTCATCGGTGACGAACGGGACCACCCGTACGAGCGCCCGCCCCTGTCGAAGGGGTACCTCCAGGGCAAGGAGGAACGGGACAGCGTCTTCGTCCACGAACCGGCCTGGTACGCGAGCAACGACATCGAGCTGCACCTGGGCCAGACGGTGACCGTGATCGACCGGACCGCGAGGACGGTGCGGCTCGGCGACTCCACCACCATCAGCTACGACAAGCTCCTGCTGGCCACCGGCGCCGAACCGCGCCGCCTCGACATCCCCGGCACCGACCTCGTCGGCGTCCACCACCTGCGCCGCCTGGCCCACGCCGACCGGCTGAAGAACGTGCTGGCCGCGCTCGGCCGGGACAACGGCCACCTGGTCATCGCCGGCGCCGGCTGGATCGGCCTGGAGATCGCCGCCACCGCCCGCCAGTACGGGGCCGAGGTCACCGTCGTCGAGCCGGAGGCGACACCCCTGCACGCCGTGCTCGGCCCCGAGGTCGGCCAGATCTTCACCGAGCTCCACAGCGACCACGGTGTCCGCTTCCACTTCGGCGCCCGGCTCACCGAGATCTCGGGCCAGGACGGCATGGTCCTCGCCGCCCACACCGACGACGGCGAGGAGCACCCGGCGCACGACGTGCTCGCCGCGATCGGCGCCGCCCCGCGCACCGGGCTCGCCGAGGCCGCGGGGCTGACCCTGGCCGGGCAGGAGCACGGCGGCGGCATCGCCGTCGACGAGGCGCTCAGGACGTCCGACCCCGACATCCACGCCGCCGGGGACGTCGCCTCCCTCCAGCACCCGCTGTTCTCGCCGGCCCTCGGCGGCCTGCGCGTCGAGCACTGGGCCAACGCGCTGAACGGCGGCCCGGCGGCGGCCCGCGCCATGCTCGGCAAGGACATCACGTACGACCGCGTGCCCTACTTCTTCTCCGACCAGTACGACCTGGGCCTGGAGTACTCGGGCTGGGCGCCGCCGGGCAGCTACGACCAGGTGGTGCTCCGCGGCAATGTGGGCAAGCGCGAGTTCATCGCCTTCTGGCTGAAGGACGGGCGGGTGCTCGCCGGGATGAACGTGAATGTGTGGGACGTCACGGAGCAGATCCAGCAATTGATCCGCTCGGGGGCGCGGCCCGGCATGGAGCGCCTGTCGGATCCGACCGTTCCGCTCGGTGAGCTCCTGGAGGAGTGACGGGAGTGTCGGTGCGTCACCGTAGAATTGCCGCGTGGCTGGCAGGATCAACGACGAGGACGTGAAGGCTGTTCGGGACGCGGTCCCGATCGACGCCGTGGTCTCGGAGTACCTGCAACTGCGCAACGCGGGCGGCGGGAACCTGAAGGGCCTCTGCCCGTTCCACGACGAGAAGTCCCCGTCCTTCCAGGTCAGCCCGAGCAAGGGGTTCTTCCACTGCTTCGGCTGCCAGGAGGGCGGCGACACCATCACGTTCGTGATGAAGGTCGACCACCTCACGTTCTCCGAGGCGGTGGAGCGCCTCGCCGGCCAGGCCGGCATCACCCTGCGCTACGAGGAGGGCGGGTACAACCCCTCCCACCAGCGCGGCGAGCGCATCCGGCTCGTCGAGGCGCACCAGGCCGCCACGCAGTTCTACATCGAGCAGCTGGAGTCCCCGGAAGCGGAGATCGGCCGCAAGTTCCTCGCCGAGCGCGGCTTCGACCAGGCCGCCGCCGCCCACTTCGGCGTCGGCTACAGCCCGGCGGGCTGGGACCATCTGACCCGCTTCCTGCGCGGCAAGGGCTTCAGCGACAAGGAGCTCACCCTCTCCGGACTCTCCCAGGAGGGCCGCCGCGGGCCCATCGACCGGTTCCGCGGGCGCCTCATGTGGCCCATCCGTGACATCGGCGGCGAGGTCGTCGGCTTCGGCGCCCGCCGGCTGCGCGAGGACGACAACGGGCCGAAGTACCTGAACACGCCCGAGACGCCGATCTACAAGAAGTCGCAGGTCCTCTACGGCATCGACCTCGCCAAGAAGGACATCGCGAAGGCCAGCCGTGCCGTCGTGGTCGAGGGGTACACCGACGTCATGGCCTGCCATCTGGCCGGGATCACCACCGCCATCGCGACCTGCGGCACCGCCTTCGGCAGCGACCACATCAAGATCCTGCGCCGCCTCCTCATGGACAACGGCTCGGCCCGGGTGATCTTCACCTTCGACGGTGACGCGGCCGGCCAGAAGGCGGCCCTGCGCGCCTTCGAGGACGACCAGAAGTTCGCCGCCGAGACGTACATCGCCATCGCGCCGGACAACATGGACCCGTGCGACCTGCGCCTCGCCAAGGGGGACGAGGCCGTCGCCGACCTCGTCGAACCCCGCACGCCGCTCTTCGAGTTCGCGCTCCGCCAGATCGTCGGGCGCTACGACCTGGAGACCCCGGCGGGCCGCGCCGCCGCCCTCGACGAGGCCGCGCCCATCGTCGCCCGCATCAAGAACAGCGCCTCCCAGCACGAGGTCGCCGTCCAGCTCGCGGGCATGCTCGGCATCCTCGACACCCAGTTCGTCGTCAAGCGCGTCGCACAGCTCGCCCGCTGGGCCAGGGACCGCGGCGGCAAGGGCCCGGCCCCCGCCGCGGGCCGCGGCCGCCAGAATCCCGAAGCCGCAGCGCCCGCCCGCCCGTTCGGCGGCCCCGCACTGACGCTGCGCAACCCGGTCTACGCCACCGAGCGCGAACTGCTCAAGCTCGCCCTCCAGCACCCGCACCTGGTCTCCCCGGCCTTCGACGCGTACGGGATCGACGAGTTCACGGCCGCGCCCTACGCCGCGGTGCGCCAGGCGATCCTGGAGGCGGGCGGCGCCGAGCAGGGCCTGCACGACCCGCACGAGTACCTGGTCCGGGTCCGCGACGCGGCGCCGGACGACGCGGTGCGCGCGATGGTGACCGAGCTGGCCGTCGAGGCGATCCACCGCAAGACGGTCGACGAGGTGTACGCGGGTGACCAGCTCGTCACCGTGCGCCGAAGGGCCGTGGAGCGCCGCATCCGCGACGTCCAGGGCACCTTCACCCGCCTCGGCTCGGTCGGCGACCCGGCCCGACTGACGGCCGTGCAGAACGAGTTGTGGGTGCTCCAGCAGTACGACCAGGCGCTGCGCGAGAGGGGTGCGGGCGCACTGTAGGCGCCGCGCCGCACTGCCACGCGCCGTTTCGGCCCGTTCGAGGACGGGAAGAGAGGGCACCCGTACAGCACGGTAACCGTGCGGTCACGCACCGGACTCAGAAAGTCATCGCACGCCCCTCGTGGCGGCACTGTGTCGTACTCCACACTGGGTTGCGGTGCCTGAGTCCTCGGAGCGCGGCCGGAGCCCGGACACCGGGCCCGACACCCCCGCGGTTCCGCTCATCGCGTACGGGACGGACAGCGGCGCGGCCGCCGCTCCCGCCCATCTGCCGCACGTCTCAGCAGCGATCACCTTGGAGGTCGCCCTCGTGCAGACCCAGACCCTCAGTCAGAGCGACAGCACAGCGCAGGCCCTCGCCGATCCCGAAGCTTCCACGGACAGCGAGGCTCTTCCCACGGTGCCGCCGCAGAGCCGCGCGGCGCACCATCCAGAGGCGCCCACCGAGACAGCCGACGAACCCGAGACGGTCGAGCCGCCCGAGCGGGTGCGCAGTGCTCGCGCGGACACCGGCAGCCCGTCCTCCGACCTCTTCCGCCAGTACCTGCGCGAGATCGGCCGCATCTCGCTGCTCACCGCGGTCGAGGAGGTGGACCTGGCCCGGCGCGTCGAAGCCGGCCTGTTCGCCGAGGAGAAGCTCGCCCACGCCCCCGACCTGGACTCCCAGCTCGCCCTTGACCTGGACAAGCTGGTGGTCATGGGCCGGATGGCCAAGCGCCGCCTGATCGAGGCGAACCTGCGCCTGGTGGTGTCGGTGGCCAAGCGGTACGTGGGCCGCGGCCTGACCATGCTCGACCTGGTCCAGGAGGGAAACCTGGGCCTGATCCGGGCGGTCGAGAAGTTCGACTACGCCCGCGGCTACAAGTTCTCGACGTACGCGACCTGGTGGATCCGGCAGGCCATGAGCCGTGCCCTCGCCGACCAGGCCCGCACCATCCGGGTCCCCGTCCACGTGGTCGAACTGATCAACCGCGTCGTCCGCGTGCAGCGCCGGATGCTCCAGGAGCGCGGCTACGAGCCGACGCCGCAGGAGGTGGCGGCCCACCTGGATCTGCCGCACGAGCGCGTCAGCGAGGTCCTGAGGCTCGCTCAGGAGCCCGTCTCGCTGCACGCCCCGGTCGGCGAGGAGGACGACGTGGCGCTCGGCGACCTCATCGAGGACGGCGACGCCACGAGCCCCGTCGAATCGGCTGCGTTCCTCCTGCTCAGGGAACACCTGGAGGTCGTGCTCTCCACCCTCGGCGAACGCGAACGCAAGGTGGTCCAGCTCCGCTACGGGCTCGCCGACGGCCGCCCCCGCACGCTGGAGGAGATCGGCCGCATCTTCGGCGTCACACGCGAACGCATCCGCCAGATCGAGTCGAAGACCCTCAACAAACTGCGCGACCACGCCTTCGCCGACCAGCTGCGTGGCTATTTGGACTGAGGAACGGCCTGCGCCGCGCGTACGCCGTCCGGAGCGCGGGAAACCGCGCGCCCGGCCCCGAAGGGCCGGCACCCACAGCTCCCCGCGCTCACGCCCGGCTAGTCGACCTCGGCCACCGCCTGCGCGAACTGCGCCTCGTACAGCCGCTGGTACGCACCGCCCGCGTCGACCAGGTCGTCGTGCGAGCCCTGCTCCACGATGGCCCCGTTCTCCATGACCAGGATCGTGTCGGCATCGCGGATCGTCGAGAGACGGTGCGCGATGACGAACGAGGTCCGGCCGGCGGCCAGCCGTGCCATCGCCTGCTGGATGAACACCTCGGTCCGGGTGTCGACGGAGCTGGTCGCCTCGTCGAGCACCAGGATCACCGGGTCGGAGAGGAAGGCCCGCGCGATGGTGATGAGCTGCTTCTCACCGGCGCTGACCCCCGTGCCCTCGTCGTCGAGCACGGTGTCGTACCCGTCGGGCAGCGTCCGGATGAACCGGTCCGCGTGCGCGGCCTTCGCCGCGGCCTCCACCTCCTCGCGGTTCACGTCCTTCGCGGCGCCGTAGGCGATGTTCTCCGCGATGGTCCCGCCGAACAGCCAGGTGTCCTGGAGGACCATGCCGATGCCGGCCCGCAGCTCGTCCCGCTCCATCCGCGCGATGTCGACCCCGTCGAGCGTGATCCGCCCGCCGGTGACCTCGTAGAACCGCAGCAGCAGGTTGACGAGCGTGGTCTTGCCCGCGCCCGTCGGCCCGACGATGGCGACCGTGTGGCCCGGCTCCGCGGTGAGCGACAGGTCCTCGATGAGCGGCTTGTCCTTCTCGTAGCGGAAGGCGACATGCTCGAACTCGACGTGCCCGCGCAGATCGGCCGGCTTCACCCCGGGCGTGGGGTCGGCCGACTGCTCCTCGGCGTCGAGCAGTTCGAAGATCCGCTCGGCCGAGGCGACGCCCGACTGCACCAGGTTCGCCATCGACGCGACCTGCGTCAACGGCATCGAGAACTGCCGCGAGTACTGGATGAACGCCTGCACGTCCCCGATGGAGAGCGTCCCGGACGCCACCCGCAGCCCGCCGACCACGGCCACCAGCACATAGTTCAGGTTCGAGATGAAGAACATCAGCGGCTGCATGACGCCGCTGTTGAACTGGGCCCTGAACGACGCCTCGTACAGCGCGTCGTTCTGCTCGGCGAACTGCTCCGCCGACTCCTGCTGCCGCCCGAACACCTTCACCAGGTTGTGGCCGGTGTACATCTCCTCGATGTGCGCGTTCAGTTTGCCGGTGGTCCGCCACTGCTGCACGAACTGCGGCTGCGAGCGCTTGCCGACCTTCGCCGCGACGAGCACCGACAGCGGCACCGTCACCAGCGCGACCAGCGCGAGCAGCCAGGAGATCCAGAACATCATCACGAGGACGCCGACGATGGTCAGCAGCGAGTTGAGCATCTGCCCCATCGTCTGCTGCAGCGTCTGCCCGATGTTGTCGATGTCGTTGGTCGCCCGGCTCAGCACCTCGCCGCGCTTCTGCTTGTCGAAGTACGACAGCGGCAGCCGCGCCAGCTTCGCCTGCATCTCCTTGCGCAACTGGGCCACCGCCAGGTTGATGACCCGGTTGGCGAGACGGGTGCCGACCATCATCGCGAAGCCCGCCACCGCGAACACCGCGAGCGCGATCAGCAGCACCTGCCCGATCGCGTCGAAGTCCACACCCCGGCCGGGGGTGAAGTCGACGCTGCCGAGCATGTCGGCCATGCCGCCGTCGCCCTTGGCCCGCAGGCCCGCGATGACCTGCTCCTTGGTCCGACCGGCAGGCAGCCGCCCGCCGATGATCCCGCCGAACAGCAGGTCGGTCGCGTGGCCGAGGATCTTCGGCCCGACCACCGAGAGACCCACGCTGACCAGGACCGCGCCCAGCACGGCGCCGACCGCCGAGCGGTGCACCGCCATCCGTGTGAGCAGCCGTTTGCCGGAGCCCTTGAAATCCATCGACCGCGAACCGGGCGCACCGGCCGCCATCCGTGCCGCCATCGGCCCGCTCATCAGGCGGCCTCCGCTTCCGTCAGCTGGGAGAGGACGATCTCCCGGTAGGTCTCGTTGCCGGCCATCAGCTCGTGATGGACCCCCTCGCCGACGACCCGGCCCTCGTCGAGGACGACGATCCGGTCGGCGTCCCTGATCGTCGAGACCCGCTGGGCCACGATCACCACGGTCGCCTCCGCCGTCTCGGCGCCGAGCGCCCGGCGCAGCGCGGCGTCGGTGGCGTAGTCGAGCGCCGAGAAGGAGTCGTCGAAGAGGTAGATCTCCGGCCGCTGCACGAGCGTGCGCGCGATGGCCAGACGCTGGCGCTGACCACCGGAGACGTTCGTCCCGCCCTGCGCGACGGCCGCTTCGAGGCCGCCTTCGAGCTTGCTGACGAACTCCTTGGCCTGCGCCACCTCGAGCGCGTGCCACAGCTCCTCGTCGGTCGCGTCGGGCCGCCCGTAGCGCAGGTTCGACGCGACGGTCCCGGAGAACAGGTACGGCTTCTGCGGCACCAGCCCCACGGTCCGCGCCATGAGGACGGGATCGATCTCGCGGACGTCCTCCCCGTCGACGTACACGACGCCCGCGGTGGTGTCGTACAGCCGCGGCACAAGGCCGAGCAGCGTCGACTTGCCGCTGCCCGTCGAGCCGATGATGGCCGTGGTCTCACCGGGGCGCGCGACCAGGTCGATCCCGCGCAGCACCGGCTCCTCTGCGCCCGGGTAGCCGAAGTCCGCGCCGCGGATCTCCAGGTGCCCGTGGCGCCGCAGCGCGCGTACGGAAGCCTCCGGGGCGGGCGGTACGACGCTCGACTCGGTGTCGAGCACTTCCTGGATGCGCTCGGCGCAGACCTCGGCGCGCGGCACCTGCATGAACATGAAGGTGGCCATCATCACGCTCATCACGATCTGCATGAGGTACGCGAGGAAGGCCGTCAGGTCGCCGATCTGCATGGCCCCGCCGTCGATGCGGTGGGCGCCGAACCAGACGACGGCGATCGACGCGATGTTCACGATCGTCATGACGAACGGGAACATCAGTGCCATGATCCGCCCGGTCGCGAGCGACGTCTCGGTCAGATCGCGGTTCGCCTCACCGAACCGGCCCTTCTCGAAGTCGTCGCGCACGAAGGCGCGGATGACGCGGTTGCCGGTGATCTGCTCGCGCAGCACCCGGTTCACGGTGTCCAACTTGACCTGCATGGACCGGAAGAGCGGCCGCATCTTCCGGATGATCAGCGACAGCACGATCGCCATGACGGGCAGCACGGCGAGGAGCACGCCCGACAGCGGCACGTCGAGCCCGAGGGCCATCACGACACCGCCGACGCACATGATCGGCGCCGACACCATCAGCGTGAAGGAGAGCAGGGCCAGCATCTGGACCTGCTGCACGTCGTTGGTGGTCCGGGTGATCAGCGAGGGCGCCCCGAAGTGGCCGACCTCGCGCGCGGAGAAGGACTGCACGCGGTCGAAGACGGTGGCGCGCAGGTCGCGCCCGAGGGCCGCCGCCGTCCGGGCACCGAAGTACACGGCGCCGGTGTTGCAGACGACCTGGACGACCGTGACGGCCAGCATCAGGGCGCCGAACTCGAGAATGTAGCCGGTGTCGCCGTTGACGACGCCGTTGTCGATGATGTCCGCGTTCAGGGTGGGCAGGTACAGCGCGGCGCAGGTCTGGAGGAACTGCAGCAGCACCAGTAGCCCGATGGGTTTCTTGTACGGACCCAGACAGGTCCGCAGGAGTCGTATGAGCACGCTCGGTCTCTCGGTCGACGGTCTTGAGGACGCATGGATCCCTATCGTCGGACACTCCACCCGCGTTACCTCAACCGATTGACCCAAGAGCGCTCAAAGATCGGCCCATGCCGGCTCTGCGCCCCCCGGGTGGGCCGGTCCTAGGAGAACGCCCCGGGGTGGATCTGCTCCCGCACGGACCGGTACTGCTGGCGCACTGCCTGCCCCACGGCCGCCTCCTCGCCCGGCTCGAAGACCTGCGCCGCCGCGCCCTGCCACAGCGGCAACTGCCCGCTCAGCGCCCACGCCGCCTGCCGCGCCGCGCCGATCGCCGCGTAGTCCGCGGGCTGCGGCACCACGACCTGCGTCCCGAACAGCATCGGCGCCACGGCCTGCACCGTGTGCAGCTCGGCGGCGGCGCCGAGCAGGAAGACCCGCCGGATCTCGACGCCCCGCCCGCGCAGCACGTCCATGGCGTCGGCCAGAGCGCACACCATGCCCTCGAAGGCGGCCCGCGCGAGATGCTCGGGCCGCATGGACTCCCGGCGCAGCCCGCTCAGCGTCCCGGCGGTATGAGGCAGATTGGGCGTCTTCTCGCCCTCCAGATACGGCAGGAGTACGAGTCCGTGGGCGCCCGGCGTCGACTTCATGGCCAGTTCGGACAGCTCCTCGAGACCGCCGTCCAGCCCCAGCATCTCGGCGGTGCCGCGCAGCGCCCGCACGGCGTTCGACGTATGGACCACCGGCAGATGCAGGCCCGTCGCGTCGGCGAGCGAGGTGATGGCACCACTGGAATCGACGAGCGCCTCGTGGTGCACGGCCATCACGGACCCGGAGGCGCCGAGCGACACCACGGCGTCCCCGGCCCGCATCCCGAGCCCGAACGCGGCGGCCATCGTCTCGCCGGTCCCGGCCGAGATGATCAGCCCCTCCGGCGTCGTCCCCGCCGCGTCACCCGGGCCGAGGACCTCGGGCAGCATCGCCTGGCGGCCGAGGGCCAGCTCCACGAGGTCGGGCCGCCAGGAACCGGTGGCGGCGGACCAGTACCCGGTCCCGGAGGCGCCGCCCCGGTCCGTCGTCCGCCGCGCGGGGCGCCCGAGAAGCTGCCACACCAGCCAGTCGTGGGCCTGCATGAGCAGCGCCACCCGCTGGGCGTTCTCCGGCTCGGTGCGCGCCAGCCACCGCAACTTGGCCACCGGCTGCGCCGCCTGCGGTACGCATCCGACGGCGTCGGCCCACGCCTCGCGCGAGCCGAGCCGGTCGATCAGGTCCGCGGCGGCGGCCTGCGCCCGCTTGTCGCCGCCGACCAGGGCGGGGCGCACCGTGTTGCCCTGGTGGTCCAGTGGCACGAGCGCGTTCTGCTGCGCGGAGACCCCGATGGCCTGCACGCCTTCGAGCAGCCCGCCGCCCGCGGCCTCGCCCAGCGACAGCAGCCAGGCCTGGGGGTCGACGTCGGAAGGGCGCCCGCCGCCCTCCACCGGGTCCAGCGGATGCGGGGCGTACCCCTGCCGCAGTACGGCCCCGGTGTCGGAGTCACAAACCACAATGCGCGTGAAATCGGGCGAACTGTCCAGCCCGGCGACTATCCCCATGCCGGAAATTCTGCCGCACCGCCGGCCCCACCCGTACCGCGGCGTCCGCCACGGCGGGTGGGGCCGGCTTCGTCACGTGTTGCTGGTGCCCCAGTCGTCGCTCCCGCCCGTGCCGCCGCGCTCGCGCAGCGAGCGGACCCGGCCGGCCACCGACTCCGGCACCCGGTGCTCGACCTTCTCGCTCACCGTGTGGAGGGCCTTGCCCGCGTAGGTCCGCGTCTGCTGCGCCGCGGACTCCGCGGTGTTGCGCACGGCGGGGTTCTGGGCAACCTCACGAGCGGCCTTCTTCAGCTTCTCGTACCTCTCGCGCCCGGCGCGCGTTCCCAGCACGTAACCGAGGGCCAGACCGGCGATGAATGTGAGCCGGTAGCGCATGACGGCCACCCTTCCGTAGCTAGTCGTGATCACTGAGGGGATACCGATTGGCGGAGCACCCCCCTGCTTGCGCTAATGTATGTGTCGCAGCGAGCGCCCGCCGCCTGGCAAGTACCCAGGTGGGTTCGTTCGAAGCAAACGAAGCAATCCCCTGTAGCTCAATTGGCAGAGCAGCCGGCTGTTAACCGGCAGGTTACTGGTTCGAGTCCAGTCGGGGGAGCTCGATCTCCTGTAGCTCAATTGGCAGAGCAGCCGGCTGTTAACCGGCAGGTTACTGGTTCGAGTCCAGTCGGGAGAGCCACGGAACAAGCCCTTCGGAGACCCCTCCGGAGGGCTTTTTCGTACGGGGTTCGTGCCTGGTGGAACCGCGTGCGCGCCCGCGGAGTCCTCAAGGTCGTGCAGAGCCGGACCATTCGAGGCAGGAGATCGTATGAGCGGCTATGCTGCGGCAGAAGGCGCGCACATTTGTGCGCGGCACGCCGTACGGGGCGGTAGCTCAGCCGGTTAGAGCAGCGGACTCATAATCCGTCGGCCGTGGGTTCGAGTCCCACCCGCCCCACCACAGCAGAAACGTCGTGACCTGCGGAAACGCCATTTTGAAGCTAGCTGGACACTACCCTTCGCTGCACGAACGCTGCACCGACTCGTCGTAGTCTCCTTCATATGGCTTACGTCAGGGCCAACGAACGGCTCAGCGGCGACCCCTCCTACACGGTGATGTGGCGGACTGGTGGCTCCCGAAAGGGACAGACCCAGCGCGAGACCTTCGACGACGAAGAGGCGGCGAAACGTTTCCGCGACCTGGTGAACGGTCACGGACAGCAATGGCCGCCGGGGTGGTTCAAGGGCGAGGGCTTCGTCAAGCCGGGCGAGCCTGAGATGCCGGACTCAGAGAAGTTCTCTGTCTACGCGCACGCCTACGTGGGGCTGCTGACAGACGGCCGCGCGGAGGGCGACGATGACGGCGCGGATCGCGCACGCCACCGCCATCGCCCCCAGACCAACGGCGGCCATCCAAAGACCAGTGGAGTGCGGACACCGCGACATACGGGCGTAGCGGCGAGTCCATCGGCACGCCATGCCGAGCGCGTACATGAGGTACAGGCCCGCGCCGCCGTAGAAGAACGCGATCTGCGGCGTTGTCATGTCGGCCGTGCTGAAGGAGCCGGCGAACGTCTCGTGAGGCACCGATTCGGCCGCCACGGTGATCGCCACCGCGACGACCGCGACCAGGAGGCCTTCCTTGCGGGCCCTGCGCCGACCGGCTTCCTCGTCCGCGGCGGAGTAGAGGTAGAAGCACATCAAGAAGTACACCGCGAGAAGCAGCAGCACGTTCTGGATCAGCTTCGCCGTCCCGTGGCCGGCGACAGTGTCGACGCCCGATGCGCCGCCGGGCATCGCTACGGGGTACGAGAGCGCAGCGCAGAGCAGGCAGAGGGTGACGGAGCGAAGAGGTCCGTCGTGCGGGCTTCGCTTCCACTGGTAGAGCTTCCAGACCAGAGCGGCCAGGAGCCCCAGAAGCAGGAGTTCCACGTTCTACAGCCATCCTCGCCGGTCGCCGAGAGCTGCCTCGACCCGCCGCAGAGCGGGATCATCGGCCGGAGGAGTGGAAGACGCGAGCAGAGCCGACCATTCCAGGATGATGGTGGCCACGAGCTCGACGGAGCACTCTTCGCCGTCGTCGTATGAGCAGCGGTGAGCGATGCGCTTGACCGCCTCGGTGCCGAAGACCGGCATCATGGCGGCCCACCCCTCGACGTCGACGGCCCCCGCGTCATCTACATCTGGCGTCCGCGTCTCCACCTGGTGGGCGGTGTCCTCGGCTGCCCTCTCGTTCTCCGCCACGAGGATGTGCCCGACCTCGTGCAGGATGATCCCGTCCTGATGCAGGTCTGTGTCGTCTCCTGCTGGTACAGGATCACGTCGTAGGTGTCGTACTCCGCCCACATGCCCGAGGGGCCGGGCTTAGGCAGCGGGGCCGCGCGCAGAAACAGGGGGCGCCGGCGCCGTCGGCTCAGCCTCTCGCAGAGGTCGTGAACGTCGAGCGGGGGAGTGACCCCGAGATCTTGCAGCTCACGCCGAATCAGTCGGTGCAGATCCTTCTCCACCGTCCGGGCCGCGGCTGAGCGCCAGCGCCCAAGACGTCGGCGATCGGCTCCGCCTTGAACAGGAATCTCAGCCTCCGCCGCGTTTCGACCACTCTTATCCGACCACACTGAGTAATCCCTCCAACCGGCAGGTGATGGCTCCCCCGGCGAATCCCGGGTAGCGGTGTGCCAGGTTGACGGTGGCCGCTGGGCCACGCTCGAAGGCGTGGCGGAGGTGCACACGGATGACGTTGCCGTGCAGGATGCGGTTGTCCGTTACGGAGCGCGATATGGGCGCACGCCTGCCCCGGACCCCGAGCGGGTGGTCATCTGGATCTCGGTCGACCGGGCCCTTGGCCAGACCGTGGGGAGCCGACCGCGAACGGCGCAGGCCGCTGCGTAGTCGCAGGCGCTACGGGTGGGCAGCGGTCCCCGCGGGTGCGGGGTGCAGATCCTTTACGCGTCAGGTCTGTCGTAGTCGTCGGGACCATCCCCGCGGGTGCGGGGAGCAGCCTGACAGGTAGCGGCGGCGGCTCGCGGTGCCGGGACCATCCCCGCGGGTGCGGGGAGCAGACGTCGACGTTCGCCGTCCGCCCATCCAGGGCGGGACCATCCCCGCGGGTGCGGGGAGCAGGGCGCGCACGTTGAGGGCGAGTGCGCGGAGGAGGGACCATCCCCGCGGGTGCGGGGAGCAGGACCACGCCACGCGCGCAGGCTTTCACGCCGCGGGACCATCCCCGCGGGTGCGGGGAGCAGCGCGCGAGGATCGCCTTGATCGCGTCGATGATGGGACCATCCCCGCGGGTGCGGGGAGCAGACGCGCTGACATTCCGGTCCGGGAACAGCTGAGGGACCATCCCCGCGGGTGCGGGGAGCAGGTTCTTGAACAACTCGCGCGCGGCGCCCCGGGGGGACCATCCCCGCGGGTGCGGGGAGCAGAACGGCCGCCTGCGCCTGGAAGCAGCCGCCGCGGGACCATCCCCGCGGGTGCGGGGAGCAGGCGGGACTCCTTCGGTTAAGCGGCGTCGGCGAGGGACCATCCCCGCGGGTGCGGGGAGCAGCTGCCGCTTGTCGTTGTAGACGCGCCGGACCAGGGACCATCCTCGCGGGTGCGGGGAGCAGTCGTCGGCCGGGCTGTCCTCGTCGGGCTGGTGGGGACCATCCCCGCGGGTGCGGGGAGCAGGACTTCACCCAACGCCCGGTCGGCAACGCCCCGGGACCATCCCCGCGGGTGCGGGGAGCAGGCTGCGCCCGGTCATGCCGCCTGCTGTTCGGGGGGACCATCCCCGCGGGTGCGGGGAGCAGTCCCGCTACATCTCCGGGCCCCTCGGCCGGTCGGGACCATCCCCGCGGGTGCGGGGAGCAGGCCGTCTTGTTCCAGACGGGGACGATGCCCTTGGGACCATCCCCGCGGGTGCGGGGAGCAGGCGGCGAGGTAGAGGGCGACGCGCTGGCTGGAGGGACCATCCCCGCGGGTGCGGGGAGCAGGACCGTGGGGATCGCCGCAGTGAGCGGCTGCGGGGACCATCCCCGCGGGTGCGGGGAGCAGAAGAACGGCATCGGCCACGGAGCCGTGTCCATGGGACCATCCCCGCGGGTGCGGGGAGCAGACGGACCCGTACGGGGCGGCCTCGACGCTGCGGGGGCCATCCCCGCGGGTGCGGGGAGCAGGCCGAGCCGCGTGCGCCCGACCACGTGACGCCGGGACCATCCCCGCGGGTGCGGGGAGCAGGGCGCGGATGCGGCAAATCACGAGACCTTCTTGGGACCATCCCCGCGGGTGCGGGGAGCAGCGACGAGGTCACCGCGAAACTTGCTGCGATCGAGGGACCATCCCCGCGGGTGCGGGGAGCAGACGGGAAGGGAGCCATGCCCCGCTCAGGCACCGGGACCATCCCCGCGGGTGCGGGGAGCAGGGTGACCTCCGCGCACATCACCTGAGCCATGCGGGACCATCCCCGCGGGTGCGGGGAGCAGAATTCCCGGCTGAGGGCGAGATCCGCGCGGACGGGACCATCCCCGCGGGTGCGGGGAGCAGCCGGATCAACTCCATGGAGTTGCCCCGGAGTTGGGACCATCCCCGCGGGTGCGGGGAGCAGTACCTGGCCGATCCCCGCATCGCGGCCAGCGAGGGACCATCCCCGCGGGTGCGGGGAGCAGGCTGGGGAAGAACAGGGCGGCCGGCATCGCGGGGGACCACCCCCGCGGGTGCGGGGAGCAGCCTTGGCAGTGTGGGTAACACTGTCGGGCGCCGGGACCATCCCCGCGGGTGCGGGGAGCAGAATTCCCGGCTGAGGGCGAGATCCGCGCGGACGGGACCATCCCCGCGGGTGCGGGGAGCAGCTCTGGGCCCTGCTGTGCGTCATGGCGGGCCCGGGACCATCCCCGCGGGTGCGGGGAGCAGCTGACGCATGACACAGAAGAGTACTGATCTCTGGGACCATCCCCGCGGGTGCGGGGAGCAGGCCGCCTGTGCGCACCCCGGGGTGTCGGACCCGGGACCATCCCCGCGGGTGCGGGGAGCAGAGTCGGCGTCAACTGCCGTAGCAGTAAGGCCAGGGACCATCCCCGCGGGTGCGGGGAGCAGGCCCTGCCGGGGCCTTCGCGCCCCGGCACCCGGGGACCATCCCCGCGGGTGCGGGGAGCAGACTCGCCACCGCCACCACGGCCTCCGCCGCGAGGGACCATCCCCGCGGGTGCGGGGAGCAGACTGCGTGAGCTGCGGGTTTAGGCGGCGCGGGACGGAGTTTCGCGCGCTTTCCTAGATTCGGTCATAGCTCCCATAAGCCCACGTTATTCCGTTCCGAGCGACGTGAATGCGTGGATCCCCGCACCTTAGCGTTGCGCCGGATAGGCCGTGTGGGAGCAAAGCCGAGCGAGGATGGGGCTGTTTAGTCGTTTTGGTCTGGCAGGCGCGGTTGCCGTGATAGTTACTCTGCATGATCGGTGGGGGTGCCGGGCAGACACTGCTGTCACGGCTGAGTGGCTTAGCACGGTCGGTGTGGGCGAAGCATGACCGCGACAGTGACGGCTGGATGCCGTTGTGGCGGCACATGGAGGACAGTGCCGCTGTCGCGGGTCTGCTGTGGGATGAATGGCTGCCTGCGAGTGTGCGTCGAGTAATTGCCGCTGCTTTGCCGGGTGGTGAGGCGGACGGGCGAGCGTTGGTGGTGTGGCTGGCGGGGGTGCATGACATCGGTAAGGCCACGCCGGCGTTCGCCTGCCAGGTGGAGCTGTTGGCCGATGCGATGCGGGCTGCAGGGCTGGAGATGCGCTCGCGGCAGGCGATGGGGTCCGACAGGCGAGTGGCGCCGCATGGGCTGGCCGGACAGCTGTTGCTGGGGGAGTGGTTGGAGGAGCGGTGCGGCTGGCCGGCGCGGCAGGCGGGACAGTTTGCGGTGGTGGTGGGCGGCCATCACGGGGTGCCGCCGGAGCCTGGTCAGGTCAAGGCACTGTTCGAGCATGAGGAGTTGCTGCGGACACCAGGTGCGAGCAGCGAGTTGTGGCGGCGGGTGCAGACGGAGCTACTGGATGCGTGCGCGGAGCGGTTCGAGGTCGGAAGACGGCTGGCCGAGTGGCAGGGGGTCAGGCTGTCGCAGCCAGCGCAAGTGCTGCTGATGTCGGTGGTGATCGTTGCGGACTGGATCGCCAGCAACCCGGAGCTGTTCCCGTACTTTCCTGAGGCTGCGGCGCAGAGCGGCCAGCAACGGTTGTCGGCGGCCTGGCGGGGGCTGGATCTACCGGCGCCTTGGTCGGCGCGGGAGCCGGCCGAGCCGGTGAAGGAGCTGTTCGCAGCCCGATTCCATCTGCCTGAGGGGGCTGCAGTGAGGCCCGTACAGGCGGCCGCGCTGGAGCTGGCCCGGCAGATGCCGGTGCCGGGACTGATGATCGTCGAGGCGCCTATGGGGGAGGGGAAGACGGAGGCGGCGCTGGCAGTGGCAGAGGTGTTCGCGGCGCGCTCGGGTGCGGGCGGGGTGTTCTTCGCGCTACCGACGATGGCCACAGGCAACGCGATGTGGCCGCGTCTATTGGACTGGATCAAGCAGCTCCCCGGCGCGGACCAGGCACGTCATTCGGTGCAGCTGGCGCATTCCAAGGCCGCGTTGAACGAGGAGTTCGCACCGCTGCTGGCCCGCAGCGGATCTATCGCTGCCATCGAGGTGGATGGTGCCGTCGCCGCGCCGAGCCGATCACGCGGTGCCGCGGTGGGCGCGGGCGAGATGGTGGCCCATGCGTGGCTGCGCGGCCGAAAGCGGGCGATGCTGGCCTCGTTCGTCGCAGGAACCATTGATCAACTGCTGTTCGCCGGGCTGAAGAGTCGGCATCTGGCGCTGCGCCACCTGGCAGTGGCGGGCAAGGTGATCGTGATCGACGAGGCGCACGCCTACGACACCTACATGAGTGCGTATCTGGACCGGGTGTTGGGCTGGCTGGGCGCCTACCAGGTGCCGGTGATCGTGTTGTCGGCGACGCTGCCCGCCGGGCGGCGTCGGGAGTTGCTAACGGCGTACGCGGGCGGTGAGGTCGTGCACAGCGGCGACGAGGTGGTGCACGCGGGCGCGTACCCGGTGTTGACGGCCGTCGTGCCGGGCGGCACCCCGGTGGTGCGGTGCCCCGAGCCTTCGGGCCGGGGCACGGACGTGTACGTGGAGCAGCTCGCCGACGACGTCGATTGTCTCGCCCGGCGGCTGGAGCGGGAGGGTGCGGACGGCGGCTGCATTTTGGTGGTCCGCAACACGGTCCGGCGGGTGCTGGAAACCGCTCGGGTGCTGCGCGCGCGGTTTGGCAACGACGCTGTCACGGTGGCGCATTCCGCGTTCGTCGATGTGGACCGCGCGGCGAAGGACCGCGATCTGCTGCGCCGCTTCGGGCCGCCCGGCAAAGCGACGGACCGCCCGGATGGTTTGCACATTGTGGTGGCCAGCCAGGTGGCCGAGCAGTCCCTGGACGTGGACTTCGACCTGCTGATCAGCGATGTGTGCCCGATCGACTTGCTCCTGCAGCGAATGGGCCGACTGCACCGACACCAACGCGGCACGGGTCAGGAGATGCGGCCGAAGCGACTGCGGCGTGCGCGGTGCCTGCTGACCGGAATGGACTGGGAGGCACCGGTGCCCCTCCCGGTGCGGGGGTCAGTCGCCGTCTATGGGACGTACGCGCTGCTGCGGTCGGCGGCGGTCCTGCTGCCGCACCTGGAGGGCGGGCGGCGGCCGGTGCGACTGCCGGCCGACATCAGCCCGCTGGTCCAGGGCGCCTACAACGCGGACCCAGTGGGGCCTGCGTCTTGGCAGTCGGCGATCGAGGAGGCGAAGGGACGGTTTGAGGCGTATCAGGCGGACCAGGCCGAGCGGGCGGCGGCATTCCGACTAGGCGAAGTGGGCCGCGCGGGTAGGCCGTTGCTCGGGTGGGTGGCGGCTGGAATCGGCGACGTGGACGACACCCGGGTGGGGCGGGCGCAGGTCCGCGACAGCCGGGAGGGCCTGGAGGTCGTGGTCGTGCAACGGCGCGCGGACGGTGTGCTAGTGACCCTGCCGTGGCTGCCCAAGGACCAAAAGGGCCGCCAGCGCGGCGGCCTCGTCCTGCCCCAGGACCAGCCGCCGCCACCGTTCACGGGCCGGGTGGCGGTCAGTTGCGGGCTGCGACTGCCGCTGCAGTTCTCCTACGCCAAGACGCTGGACGCAGCGATCGCGGAACTGGAGCAACTGTATGTGCCCGCCTGGCAAGGCAAGAACAGCCCTTGGCTGTCCGACCAGCTCATTCTCGCGCTCGATGAGGACTGTCAGACCCAACTGGCAGGCTACGGACTTCACTACAGCCCCGAGAACGGCTTGGAGGTGACTCGTGGCGAAGAACGTCCCTGACGGGGCATTGAATGCCCCGTCAGGTGTGTCCCCGCAGGAGCGGGGAGCAAGGTGCTACGTCCCGTCAAATCGGGACCATCCCCGCAGTCGCGGGGAGAAGGACCTCGGTCTCGCTGCACTTATCTTGCACATCGCTGATCCGGCCCGTGAACGTAGCCGAGTCGCTTCGCAGTTACTCAGTCTGCAGCATCGTGTGGATCCCTGGGCGGGTGAGGCTCCCTGCTCGCCCAGCGAGCCATCGGCAGGCACACAAAGGCGGAGACCGAGCCCGCCAGAGTCGCGCTGTCCTCCGGGCCCACCAGTGGCAGCCATCGCCCCATCAAGAGGACCAACGCGAACGTCGCTACAACGGCGACGGTCCCTAACGCCCATCGTAACCATCCAGACACTCAACTCGCGCCCCGTTAAATCGTTTCGGCGTCCTAGAAGGTACTCTGGAGACGTCAGGGAAGGGTGTCAAACGCTGCTGCTCACAGCGAAGTTGACCTTGCGCGGCCGGGCTGGAGGAGCCAGCTGCCGTCGTGGGGCGCAGGTGTCTACGAGCCCGGGGAGACCGTGTGACTGAATTGGATGAGAACCACAACCCCGGGTCCTTCGATCTGACACGCCAGCGTTGGATCGGCGCTATGGCGTGCGACGGCGCGCAGAAGAACCTGTCCTTGGCCGAAGTATTCGTGCAGGCAGGCGGATTGCGCCGGATCGTCGGAGATTTGCCGACGCAGGAGTTCGCGCTGCTGCGCCTGTTGCTGGCCGTCGCCCATGACGCGCTGGACGGGCCCGGGGACATTGACGACTGGGTGGACTTGTGGGAAGACCCGGAGTGCTTCGCGCCGGTAGGCCGTTACTTGGAAGCCCATCGTGAGCGCTTCAACTTGCTGCACCCGGTTACCCCGTTTCTCCAGACGGCGGGGCTGCGGACGGCACGGGACGAGGTGTTCTCGTTGAACCGGATCGTGGCTGATGTGCCCAATGGGGAGGCGTTCTTCACTGCGCGGATGCCGGAGGTGGAGCGGCTGTCGTTCGCGGAGGCGGCCCGATGGGTGGTGCACGCACACGCCTATGACACCTCCGGGATCAAGACCGGCATGGTGGGTGATGCCCGGGTCAAGGGCGGCAAGGTGTATCCGCTGGGTACCGGCTGGGCCGGGGCGCTCGGCGGGGTGTTC
Organism: Streptomyces sp. NPDC030991; assembly: GCF_055571235.1. Classification (NCBI taxonomy): domain Bacteria; kingdom Bacillati; phylum Actinomycetota; class Actinomycetes; order Kitasatosporales; family Streptomycetaceae; genus Streptomyces; species Streptomyces sp. NPDC030991. The sequence goes on along the minus strand of NZ_JBVIFR010000003.1, from coordinate 229,412 downwards.
GTGGAGGGGCATACCCTGCGCGAGACATTGCTGCTGAACCTGATCGCAGCCGACACGGACAGCCTGGACTTTCCGGCTGCCGACCGGCCGGCTTGGCGGCGTGAGCCGTGCGGACCGCAGGGCGGCGAGCGCACCCCGGATGGAGTGCGGGATCTGTACACCTGGCAGACGCGGCGGCTGCGGCTGCAACACGACGGTGAGGGCGTCACCGGCGTCGTGCTGGGCTATGGGGATCCGCTTCCGGCCCGCAACCAGCACCGCCGCGAGCCGATGACTGCCTGGCGACGCAGCCAGGCGCAGGAGAAGAAGCTAGGCCGCTCACCCGTCTATCTGCCGCTCGAACATGATCCGGCGCGGGCGGCCTGGCGCGGGGCAGAGTCACTGCTGGCCGATAGGCCGGTGCCCGGCCAAGGAGCGGAGGCGGCCGCGCGGCTGCGACCCGGGGTGCTGGAGTGGATCGCCCGGCTAGTCACCGACGGCGCGTTGCCGCGCCATTTCCTCGTCCGGGCACGGGTGATCGGCGCGGTGTACGGCACGCAGCAGTCCGTCATCGACGACGTAGTCGACGACCACCTGGCGATGCCGGTGGTGCTGCTGCACCGACGAGAGCGTGCCTATGGCCAGCAGGCGATCGATGCGGCCAGGGATGCCGACGAAGCCGTGCGCGCGCTGGGCGATCTCGCCACCGACCTGGCCCGGGCATCCGGCTCGGACGGGGCTGGGGCGCGCACCGCTGCACGGGAGACGGGCTTCACCGCTCTGGAGAATCCCTACCGGCTATGGCTCGCGAGTCTGGCAGAGACCGGGGATCCGTTCGCGCAGCGCGAAGCCTGGCAGACGGACGTGCACCACCTGGTCGTGCGGCTCGGACAGCATCTGATCGCGCAGGCGGGCCCGGCCGCATGGCAGGGCCGTACCGTGACCGCGAAGACAGGCACGCTGTGGCTCAACGCCGGCCTGGCCGAACGATGGTTCCGCGCCCGTCTGGCCACCGCGCTGGGTCAGACCACCGAAGCAGTCCCACAGCAACAGGCCGTCAGCGGCGCACCGGCAGAGCCGGACTCCCCACCATCCGTCACCGATCTGGAGGTGCCCGCATGACGAGTGCCACCGACACCCCGAAGGTTCGCGAGCAGGTGGCCAGCCTCGCGGCTTCTCACATCGTCTCCTGGCAGTGGGGCTACCTGCAGGACAAGTCCAAGGACGTGGCGGCGCTGGCCCGGCTGCGCCGTGGCGCGGGCCGCAGCGCCGGAGCCCTGCCGGACCTGTGGACGCTGATCGACACCAGCGTGCTGCACACCCAGCCGGAGGGCGCTCGCCCGTTGCGCGAAGGCGAACTAGTGCGCGCGGAAGACGCGTTGCACACGGCGATCACCTTGTGGGCGTTGCACCAGCAGTCCCGGCCCTCCGGCATGCACCGCCGCACAGAAGCCCGCCGCCCCACCGGCCTGGGCGCTGCGGTACGGCGACTGATGCCGCCCGGTGAGATCGACGACGCCGTGCGCAAGCGCTTGGTGCGCGCGGGCAGTGCGCCCGACCTGACCGCCCTCGCCCAGCGGTTGCGGGACCTGGTCGTGCTGTTGCGCCGCAAGGATGTCCCGCTCGACTACGGCCAGCTCGCCGGGCAGTTGTATGCCTGGCAATGGCCCGGTGGCGCGGATCAGGTCCGCACCGAGTGGGGCCGTTCCTTCCACGCCTGGCAGGAGCCCGCCGCCAACGCCACTATTCCCGCCGGCCCGACCGCGGAACCCACCTCCGCCGCCCCTACCGCCCTCGCCCCCTCGGACAGCGACAAGGACATGCTGTGAGCCGCATCTTTCTGGACGTGCACGCCCTGCAGACCGTCCCGCCCAGCAACCTCAACCGGGACGACACCGGCGCCCCTAAGACGGCCGTTTACGGCGGCGTCCCCCGCGCCCGGGTCTCCAGCCAAGCGTGGAAGCGGGCCACCCGCACCTACTTCAGCGACGAGGAACTGCTGAGCCCCAGCGAACTTGGTGTACGCACAAAAAAGATCGTCGAGCTGATCGCCGGGCAGATCACCGCCCTCGACAACACGGTCGCTGAGGAGCAGGCCCTGGTGCTGGCGGATGAGACGGTCAAGGCCGCCGGGCTGAAGACCGAGGTGCCCAAGCGGAAGGCGGACGCTGCCAAGGAGACCGGCACCGCGGCCGCTCCCGAGGCGAAATACCTGGTCTTCCTCAGCGCCCGACAGATTGACGGCCTGGCCCGCCTCGCCCTGGAAGGCGCCGACGACATCACCGCCTATCTCAAAGACAAGAAGCACAAGGAGCAGGTCAAGGAGATCGCCGACAGCCGGCACTCGGTCGACATCGCCCTGTTCGGCCGGATGGTCGCGGACGCCGCGGATTTCAACGTCGACGCGGCCGTCCAAGTCGCACATGCCCTCAGCGTGCACCGGGCGGACAACGAATCCGATTACTACACGGCTGTTGACGACGAGAACCGGGAGGAGGAGACCGGCGCCGGAATGATCGGCACCATCGACTTCAACTCCGCCACCCTCTACCGCTACGCCGCCTTGGGAGTGCACCAGCTCGCCGCCAACCTCGGCCACGGCCTGCGCGAGGACGAACCCGCCAGCCAGCCGGTGCGCCGGGCGGTAGAGGCGTTCCTGCACGGCTTCATCGCCTCCCTGCCCACCGGAAAGATCAACACGTTCGGGCACCACACCCTGCCCGACGCCGTCATCGTCAAGCTGCGCACCACCCGCCCCATCAGCTTCGTCGCCGCCTTCGAAGACCCGGTCCGCGCCGAGGACGGCGGCCACCTGCGCGAGGCCGCCGACCGGCTCGCCGCCTACGTCCCCGACCTCGAACGCGCCTACGGCCAGCCGGACACCACCCAGACCTGGGTACTGCGTGTGGGCCCGCACACCCGGCCGCTGGCGGACCTGGGTTCCGAGTCCGACACTCTGGCCGGCCTCGTCACCGCGGTCGGGCAGGCGGTGGCCGACCGGATGGAGCGGGGCGCATGAGCGTACTCGCCCTGCGGCTGGCCGGCCCCCTGCAGTCCTGGGGAGCCTCCTCCCGCTTCACCCGCCGTACCACTGAGTCCGCCCCCACCAAGAGTGGTGTCGTCGGCCTGCTCGCCGCCGCCTGTGGTATCGACCGCGGCGACGATTCCCGCCTGGCGCCGCTCGCCGCGCTGCGCTTCGGGGTGCGCGTTGACCAGCCTGGCACCCGCATCCGTGACTTCCACACCGCTCACCACGCCGTCAGCGGCAAGTCGATGCCCCTCTCGGAGCGCTTCTACCTCGCCGACGCAGTCTTCGTCGCCGCCCTCGAAGGCCCGCCCGCGCTGTTGGCCGAGGTCGACCAGGCGGTGCGCACCCCGGTGTATCCGCCGTTCCTGGGACGCCGCTCGTGCCCGCCCGCCCTCCCGCTCGAACTGGGCATACACGAGGGAACGTTGACGTCCGTCCTGGAGCAGTTGCCCTGGCAGGCGGCCGCCTGGTTCCGCAGGCAGCAAAACACCGGCCGGTCGCAGGAGCAGGGGCGGCTGACCGTGCTGCACGAAGCAACCGCCGGTGAGCAGCACTCCTCCGACAGTTTGCGCGACCAGCCGGTCAGCTTCAGCGCGGCCCACCGCCGCCACGCGCTGCGCACCGTCGTCACCACCACGGTGCCCCGGCCCCCGCAAACGGCCTCCGTACATGACCCGTTCGAGGCGCTGGCCGCCGACCCCAACGACGAGAGCGCTTGATGTACCTCACCCGCTTCCGCCTCAACACCGCCCGCCCCGGGTCCCGCCGTTTGCTGGCCTCACCGCAGGCCATGCACGCGGCTGTCCTGTCCGCCTATCCCGACCTCATGCCCGGCGACAGCCCGGCTCCGGGCGCACCCCGGGTGCTATGGCGGCTGGATCAGCAGGCCCGCGCCCAGGTTCTTCTGTACGTTGTCAGCCCCACCGCACCGGACTTCACTCACCTGGTGGAGCAGGCCGGCTGGCCAGCCGCGGCCGCCGCAGATCCAGACAACCCCGGCTGGCAGACCCGCCTCTACACGCCTCTCCTCGAGCGCCTGACCGCCGGGCAGCAGTGGTCCTTCCGGCTCACCGCCAACCCCGTGCACACCATCCGCCGCACTAAGGACGAGCCCCGCAAGATCACCGCCCACCTCACCCCCGTGCACCAGAAGGGCTGGTTGCTCGACGAGCAGCGTCAGCAACGCGGCGGTTTTCGGATCATCGAAAAGCCCGCAGAGGCCCGCCTCCTGCCCGACGGCACTACTCATCAAGGCCGCCCGCACTCGGGGGACCGCTACGAGCTCGCGGTCACCGACACCCGTACCCTCTCCTTCGCCAAATCCCGCGAGGCGAAAGGCAGTCGCCAGGGCAAACCCGTAACGGTAGTGACCGCCACCTTCGACGGACGCTTGGAGGTCACCGACCCCACGGCGTTGCGCCGCACCCTCACCCAGGGGATCGGCAAAGCCCGGGCCTACGGTTGCGGCTTGCTCACTCTGGCTCCGCTCGCCCCCGCCCGTGAGGCGACGGCATGACGTCGGTCGCCAAGCGAGCGGCCCTCACCCCGCGCCAGCTCACCCGCGCCAGCGACCGCCTGTCCTTCCTCTATCTGGAGCGCTGCCTGGTGCACCGCGACGCCAACGCCATCACGGCCCAGGACGCGGATGGCACCACTCACATCCCGGCGGCCACCATCGGCACCCTCTTGCTCGGCCCCGGCACCCGCGTCACCCACCAGGCCATGTCCGTGCTGGGCGAAGTGGGCGCTGCCGTTTGCTGGGTCGGCGAACACGGCGTGCGCTACTACGCCTCCGGCCGGGCCCTCAGCCGCTCCTCGGCGCTGATGGAGGCACAGGCGAGGCAGTGGGTCAACCCCCGCAGCCGCCTGGGAGTGGCCCGCGCGATGTACCGACTGCGCTTTCCCGACGAGGACCCCGACGGGCTCACCCGCCAGGAACTCCTGGGCCGGGAGGGGCGACGCGTCAAGGACTGCTATCGGGCCCAGGCCGCCCGCACCGGCCTTCGCTGGCGCGGCCGCCGCTACACGCCCGGCGACTTCGCCAGCGGCGACGCCGTAAACCAGGCCATCACCGCCGCCGCCCAGTGCATGTACGGCATCGCCCACGCCGTTGTCACCTCCCTGGGCTGCAGTCCGGCCCTCGGCTTCGTCCACTCCGGCCACGAACTCTCCTTCGTGTTGGACATCGCCGATCTCTACAAGACTGAGGTCGGCATTCCCCTTGCGTTTGACGTAGCCGCCGAAAGCGAAGAGGACACCGGGCCCCGCACCCGGCGGGCCCTACGCGACCGCATCACCGAACTGTCCCTGCTCGACCGGTGTGTGGGCGACATCCAACGCCTGCTCCTGCCATCCGACACGGCCAGCAGCACTGCCACTTCTTCTTCAGTCGTCGACCAGGACGTGGTCACCCTCCACAGCGACGGCGGCCACCAAGTCCCCTCCGGCATCAACTACGGCGGCGACGGAACCGAGGATTATGGAGACGAACTCTGGTGACCGTCATCGTCCTCACCAACTGCCCCGCCGGCCTGCGCGGCTTCCTCACTCGCTGGCTGCTGGAAATCTCCGCGGGCGTCTTCGTCGGCAACCCCTCCGCGCGCATCCGCGACGCCCTCTGGTACGAAGTCGAACAGTACGTCGGCCAGGGCCGGGCCCTGCTCGCCCACACCACCGACAACGAACAGGGCTTCACCTTCCGCACCCACGACCACGCCTGGCACCCGACCGACCACGAGGGCCTCACCCTCATCCACCGTCCCGCTCCGAACCCCCCGGCCCTAAGCACACCTCCCCAGTCCGTCCCGCCGACAGGCTGGAGTAGGGCCTCCAAGCGTCGGCGCTTCGGACACAAATAACACGGAAATGTTCCTTCTGGCGTGTATGTCGTGGTCGAAGAAAGTACTCAAAAACAGGGGTCGTGGTTAGAAAACCCCCAGGTCATTCAGCCTGCTCCCCGCGCCTGCGGGGATGGTCCCCCGGGCTACCGAGAGGGTTTCCGTCCTCATCCCTGCTCCCCGCGCCTGCGGGGATGGTCCCCGTACCTCGGTCTACGTCCACGAGGGCACCTGCTGCTCCCCGCGCCTGCGGGGATGGTCCCGTGGCCGCGATGTTGGCCGCGTACTTTTCGGGCTGCTCCCCGCGCCTGCGGGGATGGTCCCCCGTTGACGGCAAGGCGTACATCGAACTGGGCCTGCTCCCCGCGCCTGCGGGGATGGTCCCGCCGTACGGGGTGGGCGTCACCTCCTTGATCTCTGCTCCCCGCGCCTGCGGGGATGGTCCCTGCTGGACCGCGCCTGGCTCACCCAGGCCATCCTGCTCCCCGCGCCTGCGGGGATGGTCCCAGAAGCCCCGCTACCGCGATGCCAAGGAAGCCCTGCTCCCCGCGCCTGCGGGGATGGTCCCGGTTGCGGGTCGCACCCCGTTCGGCGGGGCGGCTGCTCCCCGCGCCTGCGGGGATGGTCCCGCCTGGCAGCACGCCCTGCCGTCATGGGGCAGCTGCTCCCCGCGCCTGCGGGGATGGTCCCTTGTTCTTGATCGCCACGAGGATGCCGAAAACCTGCTCCCCGCGCCTGCGGGGATGGTCCCAGGCCCTCGACGGTGATGTCCCGCTGTGTGGTCTGCTCCCCGCGCCTGCGGGGATGGTCCCTCCCGCGCCATGCTCCGCAGTCCGTTCGCCAGCTGCTCCCCGCGCCTGCGGGGATGGTCCCTCGCGGGAGTTCACCGGCACCATGTCTTCCCCCTGCTCCCCGCGCCTGCGGGGATGGTCCCAGCATCGGCCTGGGCGAATTGGGCAGCGGCAACTGCTCCCCGCGCCTGCGGGGATGGTCCCGTGTAGCTGGTCCCGGGCTGGAGCCCGTCCACCTGCTCCCCGCGCCTGCGGGGATGGTCCCGTCCTCTCGACCAGGCGGACGGTGCACACGAGCTGCTCCCCGCGCCTGCGGGGATGGTCCCACCACGGACGGCACGGTGTGGCTGCGCAGCGACTGCTCCCCGCGCCTGCGGGGATGGTCCCATGCCGTACTGGCTGTCGGCGGTCAGCGTCATCTGCTCCCCGCGCCTGCGGGGATGGTCCCGGGCCGTTAACGGGTGTGGCGGCGGGCCTGTTCTGCTCCCCGCGCCTGCGGGGATGGTCCCTCCGACGCCGGCCACTCCCACGGCCGCCTGCCCTGCTCCCCGCGCCTGCGGGGATGGTCCCCGCCAGTCGCTACCGAGCCTGACCATGGTGGCCTGCTCCCCGCGCCTGCGGGGATGGTCCCAAGCGGGCGACCACCACCGACGATCAGGCCGGCTGCTCCCCGCGCCTGCGGGGATGGTCCCTCGACGGCGGTCGCAACGGCCTGAATCTCGACCTGCTCCCCGCGCCTGCGGGGATGGTCCCCAGCCGTGGATGGGGCCACTGGTGCGCTGGTACTGCTCCCCGCGCCTGCGGGGATGGTCCCCGCGCCCCGGCCGAGGCGGTGCAGCGGTGATCCTGCTCCCCGCGCCTGCGGGGATGGTCCCTACCAGGGCAGTCGCGGAGGATGGCTCAAGCCCTGCTCCCCGCGCCTGCGGCGATGGTCCCTTCGGCACCCCCGTGACCTACGGCACCCGCAACTGCTCCCCGCGCCTGCGGGGATGGTCCCCAGGGCGACGACGCCGTCACCCGCGCCGTGTGGCTGCTCCCCGCGCCTGCGGGGATGGTCCCAACCCCGACTTCGCCCACATGACCCGCCACCGCTGCTCCCCGCGCCTGCGGGGATGGTCCCGGCACCAGATCCACACGCCCGATCACCTCGAGCTGCTCCCCGCGCCTGCGGGGATGGTCCCGTCCGGTACTTGAGGTCCGCGTACGTCTGGCGCTGCTCCCCGCGCCTGCGGGGATGGTCCCAGCGTGCAGATGGATCTTGGTGGGGCGCTTAACTGCTCCCCGCGCCTGCGGGGATGGTCCCTCGGCGGCGACGACCCACTTGGTCCGCTTGTGCTGCTCCCCGCGCCTGCGGGGATGGTCCCGATCCACGCCGCGCTCGCGAGCGCAACCGGGTCTGCTCCCCGCGCCTGCGGGGATGGTCCCGGGTCCGGCAGATCCGGCTCACGCTCAATGCGCTGCTCCCCGCGCCTGCGGGGATGGTCCCCAGGCGGGGATCTTCATTCGAGACCCACCATCCTGCTCCCCGCGCCTGCGGGGATGGTCCCGGCCTCGGGCACGCCAGGAACTGCCCCCGTTCCCGTGCTCCCCGTGCCTGCGGGGACCCGAGATGGCCGACCGGTGCCTGGGCGTCCACGGGGGCAGAAGCCCCAGTGACGCCCAGGTGGTGTCACGGAAAGCGATTTTCTGCGGCCAGTTTGGTCAACCTTCTCCAGGTAATACGGCCACACCCGCGGATGATCGTTTGCGGCTCTTCCGCGAAGGCCGTTGTCGTCTGTGTCACGGAGGGTAACTGCGGCCGAGGACTTCGCCAACGCGTTCTGGGCGGGTACGAGGTTTACAGCTCGGGCCGTTCTCGCGGCACTGAGGTGGCTCTATTGGGCGGGCCGGTGCAGAGTCTTTCGCTCCATACAGGCCTTCAGGATGTGGTGCAGCGAACGCTGCACCACTCCCGGTCGAGGGAGGATCGAGCGGGGTGCAGCCGGGTGGAAACGGATGGATTTGCCCGTTCGAATGAGAAAGCTGCAGGTGAGAGCCGTCACTCTTATGGGTTCGAGTCCCACCCGCCCCACCATGGAAAAACCTTTTGACCTGCGGAAACGTTGCGAAGGGTGGTTTCCGGTGCGGCGTTCGCTTCCCACGGGTGTGGTGGAGCGGGCGCCATCGCTGCGCCTCATTCCGCAGCGGCCCTGCTGAGCTGCGGTATTCGGCTCATCTTCGGTGCGACGCCCTTGGATCGTCCCATGGTGCTCCCACGTCTCTCCCGCGCGACACGCCGCATATTATCTCGGATTGCATGAATATGCCGCCTTCTGTCCGATGTGCCCGCATTTAGTCGTTACCCAGATCGATCTCGATGACGAGGCGCTGGCCGAGGCGATGCGTCTCATGGGTGCCTCGACGAAGAAGGAAACGGTCAACGGGGCCCTACGGGACTACGTGGCGCGCATCAAGCGGCTGGAGGCTGCCGAGAAACTGGCCGCGCGGGGTGAGCGGGGCGAGTTCGAGGTTGCGGCCGCGGCGCATGCGGCTGCCAAGCGTGCGCGGGAAACCTTCGAGTGATCACGTATCTCCTCGACACCTCCGGTCTCTGGCATCTCTTCCACACGCCGGGGGCGTTGCGGCCCTGGGAAGGGCACATCGCAGCCGGCGTGTTCCAACTCTGTGAGCCATCGCGGACGGAGTTCCTCTACTCGGCCACCAGTCCGGCCCACCGCGACGAGTTGGCCGAAGAGGTGGACGCGCTCTGCCAGTCCTCGCCGGTTCCCAAGAACGCGTGGCGCTGGGTCGATACCGCGCAGCACAAACTCACCCAGCAGGGACAGCACCGCGCCACCGGGCCCATCGATCTTCTGGTGTGCGCGACCGCGGTTCATCACGGCCACACCGTGCTCCATGTCGACAACGACTTCGCCACGGTGGCGGCGGTCCTCAAGGAAGTGCAGCAGCGGGATGTACGCCGCTGACTGCTGGCGGGAGCATTCGGGATGATCCCCGCACCCGCGGGGACAATCCCGTCAGCCTCGGCCGCCGGGTCGGTGGCCGCAGGTGATGTGGCGAGTCCCAGCGCTTCTGGCGAACGACTTGACGGAGTCCTGGCGAAGCTGGCCAGCCGTTCTCTTTGCGTAGCGCTCTGAGAGGCTGTCCGCTCTCGTTCCAGTGGCTGGTCAGAGCCCCCGTGGATCAAAATCCAAGTGCGTATGAGCTGGTTCGCACTCGTATACTCGTGCGAGCTCATGGAGGGGGAGGTGGAGACAGTGAAGCTTGCTGAGGCACTGGCAGAACGTGCGGAAGCGACGCGCCGTGTAGAACAGTTGCGAGCGCGCGTCGTCAGCAGTGCGCGGTACCAGGAGGGGGAGACGCCCGCCGAGGATGCCGCCCAGTTGCTGGCTGAGGCCGGTGAGGTGCTGAGCGCTCTGGAAACGTTGATCCGACGGATCAACCGGACCAATGCCACCGTGGAGATGGGTTCGGACGGCACGCTCACCGATGCCCTCGCGCGCCGGGATGTCCTGCGGTTGCGTCACTCCGTGGTCACCGCGGCGGCGGACGCGGCAGCGGGCAGCGGCGAGCGGGGATACGGCCGACAGCTTCGGTCCGAGCTGATGATGCTTTCCGCGCTTCCGGTGGCGGAACTGCGCGGTCAGGCGGATGTTCTCGCGCGGGAGATCCGCGAGGTCGATGTGCGGATCCAGCGGATGAACTGGGAGGTGGATCTGCTGGACTGAGTAGTCCAGCAGGCGGGGACGATGTGGAGCAGGTAGCAGCTTCGGAGGCGTGCACACACCGAGGGCCGGCGGTTTTCCAGCCCACTCCTGGCGCGTGAAGAGCAACGCGGGGGTTCGACTCCCCATTAACACCGCAGCTCAGCACGGCGTACAGGTAAAGGTGCACATCGCACAGCACATCACCACGTGCAGATCCGAAGCGGTGAGGGCGGGTTCGGGGTTTTCCACATCGCAGCACTATGGACAACGGCGGTTCGAGCGCAACGGGAGCGTGCGAATGGCTGATCCGTACATCACTCTCAACGAGCTCGCCCAGGAGCTTCGGCCGATGTCACAGGGCATCGAGTGGTTCGAGAGCCTCTCCGCTGAAGAGCAGTCCAACACTCTGCGCCTCTTGTCACATTTCTGCATCCAGGCCCGCGCCACCGCCGAGGACGGCCCGGAAAGTATCCGACGCGCCGGACTTCGCGCCACGCACACACCGGCAGTTCTGATCACACGAGGGCGGATCGACCAGCAACTCGGAAAGATCGCCAGTCTCACCCCGCACGACGAGCGCCTCAAGTCATTCCGGCTACTGATCGCGGTGCTGGCCGTCGCCGACGAACGCCGACGAGAGCGCTTCTGCTCCGACGGTTGCGGCCACGCGTGGCATCGCCTGTCTGTCGACACCCCCGAAGCCTCGGCCTGATCCCTCGCGCTTTCGCGCCTACCGGACCAGTGGCCGGAGGGGAAACAACGCGCTCAGTCTCGGCAGTTTGCGCATCGCCTCATCTTCGCATCGCACGTCCCACTGCCCGCCGCGCGGCCCCCGATTGCCGCCTACAGCGCCCTCCTCGGCAGGCGAACCTGGAACTGCACGATCTCTGTCAGCGGCCTCCGCGACAACTCGTCACGCAACCCCGCCAGCCGTTCGTCCCGGCCCCGCGTCTGCCGTCGGCACTCTTCGATGAGCTTCCAGAAGGAATCGACTCGCCCACCGAAGCTCGTGGCGCAGAAACGATGCGACCAGGACGTACGTAACCTGATGGGTCGTCACGCAAACAGTGGCGGCCCTCTTGTTCACCCGTTCGGCGCGGGCCACCGCCGCGAGGCCCGTCACAGCGGGGCGTGCCAGGTCGCCGGGGCCGCTGCCTCGTCGGTTCGGCGGGTGCCGTCGTCCGTGACCGTCAGGCGTACTCCAGGGCGGCCGTCCGGCAGTGGTGCCCGGGTGTCGATCACGATGTCGATGCGGGAGATCGCCGGGCGGCGGGACGCCGTCGCCAGGGCGCGGCGCAGGTTCGCCAGGAGCCGGGACTCGGCCGGGTCGTCCAGGGCCGTCTCGACCGGGCCCGTGAAGTGGACCGACGGGGCGAAACCGAGGAGCGCGGCGGCGCCCGCCGTCTCGCGCAGGACCTTGCCGCGGAAGGTGGTGGGGGCGTCGGCGGGCGGCTGCTGGAGCGCGAAGATCGTGGTGCGGACCTCCTGGATCGTCGACTCCAGTTCGTCCACCGCCCCGGCCAGCGTCTCCCGTACGTCCTCCTCCTCGGTGCGGCGCTGGGTCGATTCGAGCATCATGCCCGTCGCGAACAGGCGCTGGACGACCAGATCGTGCAGGTCCCGGGCGATGCGGTCGCGGTCCTCGAAGACGGCGAGCCGCTCACGGCCCGTCTGCGCCTCGGCCAGCACCAGGGCGAGCGCCGCCTGCGTGGCGAACTGGGTGGCCAGAAGGTGGTCCACGGAGGTGTAGGGGCGCGCGCCGGGGCCGCGCGGCAGGGCCAGGGTGCCGATCAGCCGGCCGCCCGCCTGGAGCGGCAGCATCATGCTGGGGCCGAACCGGGACCGTACCTCGGTCGTCATCCGCGGGTCCGTCGCCGAGTCGTCGATGAACACCGGCTCCCCGGTGAGGAGTTGGGCCAGGACCGCGCTGCCGGGCAGGATCGTCGTGCCGATCAGGGTCTCCGGGTCGTCCGTGGTGGCCGCCGCCACGATCTCCATGCCGCCCGCCTCCGTGGGCTGCAGGACGACCCCGGCGGCGGCGTCGGCGAGCAGCCTGGCCCGCTCCGCGACCGTCGTCAGCGCGGAGCCGGGGCGGCCGGTGAGCAGCGCCGTGGTCACCGCCGCCGCGCCCTCGATCCAGCGTTCGCGCTGCCTGGTGGTCTCGTACAGGCGTGCGTTGCCGATGGCGATGCCTGCCTGGGTGGCGAGGATCCGCACCAGGTCCAGGTCGTCGTCGGTGAAACCGCCGGGGCGCTCGCCGCTCGGCTGCCCGGTCAGGCGCAGGCGGCCGAAGAGGCTCTGCTGTACGTGGATGGGGACGGCGAGGAGGTCCGGCGCGTGGACCACGGTGCCGGGCGCCTCGTCCGGCGGCAGCGCCGGGGGAGCGTCCCCGGTGCCCACCGCCTCGACCAGGCCGCCGTGGCCCGGGTCGAGGACGCCGAGGACACCGTGCCCGGCGCCGGTCAGGGCGACCGCGCTGTCCACGAGGTGCTGGAGGGTGGGGCGCAGTTCGAGCTCCGAGCCGACGTTCAGGACCGCCTCCAGGAGGACGGACAGGCCGGACGGGGCGCTCGGCTCGCGCACTGTCCCGGCCATCGTGTCCGCCTCCGTGGGTCGCCGCCGTGTCCCGGTCAGTCGGCCACCGGGTCCGGGATCCGCATGGGCTGGACCCTGCCCTCCATCATCGCGCCGAGGCCCTGCACCGCGCACACGTCGGGACGCTCGGCGATGCGTACCGGCATGCCCGTCGCGTCGCTCATCATCTGGTCGAGGCCGGGCAGCCGGGCCGAGCCGCCGACCATCGTGATCCCGCGGTCCGCGAGGTCGGCGACCAGGTCGGGCGGGCAGTTCCGGAGCACCTTGCCGATGCCGTCGAGCACAGCGGTCAGCGGGGTGTGGATCGCGTCGCGGACCGCCGCCGTGTCGACGTGCACCGAGCGGGCCCGGCCCGTCGTCACGTCGCGGCCGTGGATCTCGGTGCGCTCCGGGCCCCGCGTGGTGAGGCCGTTGCCGCTCAGGGCGAGATGGAGGGGGCGTACGGTCTGCGAGGGCAGCATCAGCTCGTGCTGCTGGCGCAGGTGCTGGACCACCGCCTGGTCGATGGCCTCACCGCCGACCGGGACCCGGACGGCCGTCACGATCGCGCCCATGGAGAGCACGGCGATCTGCGTCGTGGCCGTACCGCACACGATGACCATCGTGGCTTCGGGCTGCTCGACCGGCAGTCCGCAGCCGACGGCCGCCGCGATGAGGGTGTCGACCAGTTCGACGCGGCGCGCCCCGAGGCCGACCAGCGTCTCGATCGCCGCGCGCCGGGCGAGCGGATCCGCGTCGTGCGGGGCGCAGATCGCCGCGCGCAGGCGGGGCTTGCGGCGCAGGGTGCGGCGGAGCTTGTCGCCGATCAGGTGGCGCAGCATCCGCTGGGCCATCTCGATGTCGACGACGCTGCCGCCGCAGACGGGGCGCACGACGCGGATGTGGTCGGGGGTGCGGCCGGTCATCTTCTCCGCGAGTTCGCCGACCGCGATCAGGGCACCGGTGCGCGTGTTGACCGCCGCCGCGCTCGCCTCGTCGACGACGAGGCCGACGCCCTTGATGTAGACGCGGGTGCGGGCGGCACCGAGGTCGACGGCGAAGTGGCAGCGCTGCAACTGCTCCAGACTGACGGTCATGGCATTTCCTCCCGAGAGCGCAGACCGTGGGCGGGCCGCGGCCGCGGCCCTGTTCGCATCGTGCGGGCGCCATCCCGATCCCGCGCGCTGGGATGGGCCGAGCGGGGATGGGCCGGACAGGTGAAAGTTCCCTACGGCTGACCGCCCGTCAGCTCGGGCTGCCGTAAGGTCATCTGACGCCGCGTCGGGAGCGCAGGTGGCCGTGTCAGGGCTCGCCCGTCCCGGGCCCGGCGGCCTCGCCGCCGCGGACCGGCTGCCGGTGGCGGGAACGTGCCAGGGCAGCTTCCCGCCAGCACCAGTCAACTTCCCTGCAACAAAAGCACCTTGAGACTCTTCACAGCACTCGGGTGACCCCCGACCCGAGGCCGACGAGGAGAGGCGACGATGACCAGAGGACCTGCCGCGAGACGTGGCGCGGCCCTGCTGTCGGCCGGCATCGCGTTCGCGCTGCTGCCCGGCGGCGGCGCCCAGGCCGCCCCGACGGCCGCGCCGAAGGCGACGAAGGCAGCGGCCGCCGCGCACACCGTGACCCTGGTGACCGGCGACAAGGTGACCGTGACGGAGCTCGGCGGCGACAAGAGGACCGTCACCGTGGACCGGGCGCGGGGCGCGACCGGCGCCGTCCGCACCCAGGTGGCGCACGGCGACATCAGCGTCGTGCCCGACGAGGCCCGGCCCTACCTGGCCGCGGGCACCCTCGACGCGCGCCTGTTCGACGTCAGCGAACTGATACGGCAGGGCCTCGCGGACGGCAAGGCCGACGCGACGCCCCTCATCGTGACCTACGGCGGCAAGGCCGCCCGCGGCGCGCGCGCCGCCCCGAAGGGCGCCGAACGGACCCGGGCGCTCCCCAGCATCGGCGGCGCCGCCGTCGCCGCGGGCAAGGGGCGGACCTTCTGGGACGCCGCCACGAGCGCCGCCACGCCTCGCGGCGGATTCGCCGGCGGCGTCAGCAAGGTGTGGCTCGACGGGCGGGTCAAGGCCGACATGGCCGAGAGCAACGAGCAGATCGGCACCCCGAAGGCGTGGGAGGCGGGGCTCACCGGCAAGGGCGTGAAGGTCGCCGTCCTCGACACCGGGTACGACGCCTCCCACCCCGACCTCTCCTCGCGGGTCACCGAGTCCAAGTCGTTCATCGAGGGCGAGGAGGTCGCCGACCGCAACGGCCACGGCACCCACGTGACCTCGACCGTCGGCGGCTCCGGCGCGGCCTCCGACGGCAAGGAGAAGGGCGTCGCCCCGGACGCCACCCTCGCGGTCGGCAAGGTGCTCGACAACGCGGGCTCCGGCACCGAGTCGCAGATCATCGCCGGTATGGAGTGGGCCGCCAAGGACATCAAGGCCAAGGTCATCTCCATGAGCCTCGGCTCGCAGGAGGCCAGCGACGGCACCGATCCGATGGCCGCCGCCGTCAACTCCCTGACCGCGGAGACCGGCACGCTCTTCGTCATCGCCGCCGGGAACACCGGCGCGCCCACCTCCATCGGCTCGCCCGGCGCCGCCGACTCCGCGCTGACCGTCGGCGCCGTCGACTCCGCCGACCAGGCCGCCTACTTCACCAGCCAGGGCCCGCGCCTCGGCGACAACGCCCTCAAGCCCGACGTCTCCGCCCCGGGCGTGGACATCCTGGCCGCACGCTCCTCACTGGTCGAGGGCGACGGGTCGTACACCGAGATGAGCGGTACGTCGATGGCGACGCCGCACGTCGCCGGTGTCGCCGCGCTGCTCGCCCAGGAACACCCGGAGTGGAAGGGCCCGCAGCTCAAGGACGCCCTGATGTCCAGCAGCACGGAACTGGACGCCTCCGCCTACGCGTTGGGCGCCGGACGCGTGAGCGTGCCCGACGCCGTCGACGCGCGGGTCACCGCCACCGGCAGCGCCGACCTCGGCTACTACAAGTGGCCGTACGAGGAGAACAAGGCGGTGACGAAGACCGTCACCTACACCAACACCTCTGACGCGGCGGTGGAGTTGGACCTCGCGCTGCGGGGGGCGGCCGACGGTGTCGCCACGCTCTCCGACAGCACGCTGAGCATTCCGGCGCACGGCAGCGCCTCCACCACCGTCACCGGTGACGGCGCGAAGGCCCCCGTCGGCAACACCAGCGGGCAGATCGTCGCCAGTGCCGGGGGCAGGGCCGTCGCGCACACGGTGTTCGGGCTGGTGAAGGAGGAGGAGCGGTACACGCTGACCGTCCATGTGAAGGACCGGTCCGGCGCTCCGACCGCCGCCTCCCTCGGTGTGCAGCAACTCACGGCGAACACCGACCCGTTCCCGGCTGCCGTCGGCGACTCCGGCACGCTGGAGCTGCGCCTCAAGCCCGGCTCCTACTACCTGGAGTCCTATCTCGACGTGCGCGGCAGCCACGGCAAGGACTCGCTCGGGCTCGGCTACCTCGCCGACCCCGAGATCACGCTCGACCGGGACCGCGAGATCACCCTGGACGGACGGCAGTTGAAGGAGATCACCGCCGACGTCGGACGCACCACCCAGACCCGCCAGCTCGTCATGGAGGCCGACCGCGAGGCCGGCGGCGCCGCCTACTCCAGCGCCGTGCAGCTGCCCGTCCTGTACGACAGCGTCTTCGCCGCGCCCACCCACAAGGTCGGCGACGGCACCTTCGAGTACCGCACCGTATGGCGTCTGGGCAAGCCGACGCTCCAGGTCGACGGGGTGCGCGAGGCCACCGTGCAGGCGGGCGGCACGCTGATCGAGGGGCACCGCCGCCTCGGCCTCGTCGACGCGGGCGACGGCGCCCCCGCCGACTACACGGGCAAGAACGTGCGCGGCAAGGCCGTCCTGGTGCGCCGGAGCGCGGCGCTCACCCCGGCCGAGCTCGCCCAGGCCGCGCAGGACGCGGGCGCGAAGGCGCTGTTCGTGACCGACGACACGGCGGGCCGGCTCAGCGCCTGGTTCGGCCCCGACGACGGCACCGACCGGCCGCTGCAGATCGCCTCCGTCGACGCGGCGGGCGGCGCCACGCTCGCCGCGCTCGCCAAGGCGAGGCGGACCGTCTCGATGACCGGCACGCAGTACACGCCGTGGGTGTACGACCTCACCGACGAGCACAAGGGCGGCGTGCCGAGGGGGAGCCTCGGGTACCAGCCGTCCAAGCGTGAACTGGCCGTCCTGGACGCCAAGTTCCACGCCGTGAAGCCGCAGGACGGCGGCGAGTTCCGGTACTCGATCACCGACACGTTCCCGATCGGTATCGGCTTCCTGGAGAAGATCGCCTACCCGGCCGAGCGCACCGACTACGTCTCCACCGGCCCCGGCCAGACGTGGCACGAGTCCGTCCAGACCGGCCCGACCGACCTGGAGCAGCGCAGCGGCCTCGTCACGTACAAGGGCGGCACGCACCAGGAGCTGGACTGGTTCAAGCCGGTGTGGCACCCGTGGCTGGGCAGCGGTCTCGGCTGGGGCCAGACGCGCTCCGGCTCCACCCTCCAGTTCAACACGCCCGGCTGGGGCGACTCCGGGCCCGACCACACCGGCTTCGGCGACGCGTGGAGCGGCGACACCAACGGCATGGACCAGTACACGTCGGTCTTCGTGGACGGGGTGCAGGTCGACCGGAGGAAGAGTTCCGGGGCGTACGTGTGGGACGCCGACCCGGCCGAGCACACGTACAAGGTCGCCACGGACACCACGCTCGACCCGGCGCGCTGGGAGCTGTCGACCAGGGGCCACGCCGAGTGGACCTTCAAGTCGGCGCAGACACCGGCCGACCGGTGGACGTACCTGCCGCTGATCAACCTCGGCTTCGACGTCGACACCGACCTCGCGGGCGACGTCCGCGGCGGCTCGCGCGTCCCGGTCGGGGTGTACGGCCAGTACGTGAAGGACGCGTCCGGCACCGGCACCATCGGCGGCGGCAGGCTCGACGTGTCGTACGACGACGGCAAGACCTGGAAGCCGGTGGCGCTGGGCGGCCACGGCGCCTCCTGGAAGGGCAGCCTGAGCGTGCCGCGCGGCGCCGAGTACCTCTCGCTCCGCGCCTCGGCCAAGGACGACAAGGGCGGTTCTGTCTCCCAGGAGATCATCAGGGCGGTCGGCGTCTCGTAGGGGAACACCCTGCTGAGCAGGGGCTTTACGGCCGGGCCCGGTGCGGAGCGCTTCCGTGCCGGGCCTCGGCGTGTCAAGGCGTGATACGCGGTCGTCCGGGATGCGGACCATGGGTTGTGGCGGTGACCGTCGCCCGGACAGGATGCGGGCATGGCCCCGGTACTCGTCTCACGTCGTCACGTGGATCTGCTGCGTGTCGCGACGATGCTGTGTCGGGCCTCCGCGCGTCGCCGCACGGCTGGTCGCTGAAGCCCCTCCCGCCGATCTCCGGAGCGCCCCCGCCGGACGCCGAGGACTTCCGCCCGCCGTGACGGCGTTCCCGCCGCTCGCACCCCCGCCGCTCCCGGCCGCCCGGGGTGCTGTCCCGCCCCTGCCACCCCGTCGTAGGCCCGAGGTGCCCATGCCCGAGAACCGCCCGCTGTTGCACTGGTTCCTGCCCACCGGAGGGGACCGGGCCGATACCGGCCGGCCCGCGCGGGTCGCCCGCGCCGCCGAACAGGCCGGATTCACCTCGCTGTTCGCGCCCGTCGGGCCCGGCAGCGTCGACCCGTGGCGCCTCGCCTCCGTGCTCGCCGGGCAGACCGGGCGCATCGGTTTCCTCATCGGCGTCCGCGCCGGGTCCGTCAGCCCCACCCTCCTCGCCCAACAGGCCGACGCCTTCCGACGGTTCACCGGCGGGCGGCTGCGGCTGAACGTCGTCACCGGCGGCGAGTCCGCCGAACACCGCCCGACGGGCGATCAGTTGGCGCACGACCAGCGCTATGGCCGCACCGATGAGGTCATGGCCGTCCTGCGGAGCCTCCTCGACGGCGGGCGCGTCGACTTCCAGGGCCAGCACGTCCAGGTCGAGGGCGCGCGGCTGACCGAACCGGCCGTCGAGCACAAGGTGCCGCTGTACCTGGGCGGCGTCTCGGAGGCCGCCGCGAACCTCGCCGCGCGCCGCGCCGACGTCCACCTCCTCTGGAGCGAGCCGGAGGAGCCCCCGGCCGTCGTCGCCGCCCGCGTGGCCCGGCTGCGCGACCGGAACCCGGCCCTGCGCTTCGCGCTGCGGCTGCCCGCCGACGGCCGTGACCACGACGAGGTCGCCCGCCGCCTGTACGCGTACTGTCGCTCGGGCGTCGACGAGTTCGTGCTCTCGGGGCGCCCGGACCCGGACGACGCCCTGCGGGTGGGCGGGGAGGTGGCGCCGCGACTGTGGGCGCTGCTGGCCGACACGGAAGACACGGAAGACACAGCCGACACAGAAGGCGCGAGCGGTACGGGGGGCACGGTCGGCGCGGACGCCACGGTCTGCCGGGGAAACGCGACGGCGCCGCCTCCCCGTGGGACCGGGGGAGACGGCGCCGCTCTGGCGTCCGACGGGGTTACACCAGCCAGCCGACGAAGTGGACGAGACCGGCGAGGATGTCGGTGAGCAGGTTCATGGTGACGCGTTCTCCTTGCGATGGTGCATGTGTCTGGGACCAACACCCCGGCCCTGTATGGGACATGGGCCGGGAGCGCGGCAACTACGGTCTGCAGCCCGTTGCTTGCGCCCCGTAAGCATCGTTGGTCATTCGTGCCTCATGCAATCTCTGGCGCCACGATCACCTGTTCGCGGGAACAACTGCTCGCTTGTTCGTTTAAGGGATCTTGTCGGCGGCGCCGGACGCGATGCCCCGCACCACGCCGAGCTCCACCAAGTCCTGAGGCCGGATGCGCAGTTGGTCGGCCGTGTACGCGCTCTGGTCGGGCGGGCGCTTGAGGATGGCGGCGGCCAGCTCGGGCGCGATCACCGAGAAGTACGCGTCCGGGGTCACCCAGGTGTTGCCGGGCGCCGCCAGCGCCAGCGCGCCGCCCGAACCGCCCTCGCCGATGACCAGCGTGGTGACCGGCACCCGTGCCTCGGCGACCGCGAGGAACAACTCGGCGATGGCCGCGCCCGCACCCGCCCGCTCGGCCGCCGCGCCGCTCGCGGCCCCCGGGGTGTCGACGAGGGTGAGCACCGGGACGGAGAGCCGGTCCGCGAGCCGCAGCAGCCGGGCCGCGGTGCGGTAGCCGGCCGGTGTGGTGGCGGTGCCGCACTGCGCCGCGTACGCGATCGTCCGCCCCTCGCGCGCGCCGAAACCGCAGAGCATCCCGTCGTCGGTGCCGCCCGCGCGGTCCCCGCGGATCTCCTCCCGGTACGCGAAGTAGGCGCCCAAGTAGGCCCGTGCGCGCGGACGTTCGGGGGCCCGGGCCCGCTGGACCGCGTCCCGCCCGGTGGCCGGCAGATCGGTGCGGCCCAGGGCGCGGGGGACGGGCGCCGGGCCCCGGGCCGGCCGGGTCAGCAGCCGCAGCCGGCGCCCGAGCGCGGCGCGCAGCGCGTCCGGCGCCACGACCGCGTCGACCGCGCCCGCCCGCACCTGCGCCTGTGCCGTGTACGCCGCCGGGTCCGCGTCCGGTGGGCGTACGCGGGAACCGGCGAAGCCGATCTGCGCCCCCGGCAGGGCGAGCGTCACGTCGGCGCCGGCGCCCAGGGTGGCCCAGCCGCCGCCCGTCGTCGGATCGCGCACGACGGCGATCTGCGGCAGGCCCGCGGCGCGGGTCAGCGCCGACTGCCCGGCCACGCGCTGGAGCTGGACCAGCGCGATCATGCCCTCCTGCATCCGGCTGCCGCCCGTGGCGACGAGGGAGACGACCGGGAGGCGGTGCGCGCGGGCGTGGACGTGGGCCGCCTCGATCCGGTCGCCCGTCTCCCGGCCGAGCGAGCCGCCCAGATAGCCGAAGTCGAAGGCGATGACGACGGTGGCCGTGCCGTCGATCTCCGCGGCGCCGGTGACCACGGACTCCGCCTCGCCGGTCCGCTCCGCCGCGCGCGCCCGCGCCGCGCCGTAGCCCGGCCAGCCGAGCGGGTCGGGGCGCTCCGGCGGGGCGGGCGGCGGGAGTTCGCGGAAGGTGCCCGGGTCGCAGACCGAGTCCAGGACGCCGCGCGCGCCCGTGCCGTCAACCATCGGGCAGCGACCGCTTCAGGATCTTGCCCATGTCGTTGCGGGGCAGCGCGTCGAGGTAGCGGACCGTGCGGGGGCGCTTGTGCGGGGCCAGCCGGGCGGCCACGTGGTCGGCCAGCTCGTCGGCGCCCGGCGGGTTGTCGGCGTCGGCGGGGACGATCCAGGCCACCACCCGCTCGCCCAGGTCGGCGTCGGGGGCGCCGGTGACCGCGGCCTCCCTGACGCCGGGGTGCTCCAGGAGGGCGTTCTCGATCTCGCCCGCGCCGATCTTGTAGCCGCCGCTCTTGATCAGGTCGGTGGCCTTGCGGCCGATGATGCGGACCGAGCCGTCGGGGTCGCGCACGGCCATGTCGCCCGTGCGGAACCAGCCGCCCGGCGCGAACGCGGTCGCCGTGGCGTCGGGCCGGTTCAGGTACTCCAGGAACAGGTTGGGCCCGCGCACCTGGATCTCGCCGACGGCCGCGGGGTCCTCCGCGGGGACCTCGGTGGTGCCGTCGTCCTCGGTGAGGCGCAGCTCCACGCCGGGCAGCGGCAGCCCGACGGTGCCGGGGCGCGGCTCGCCCTCGGCCGGGGCGCCGGACCGCGGGCCCGGGGGCGTCCACCGGGACGAACACAGCATGAGCGTCTCCGTCATGCCGTACCGCTCCACGACCCGCTGCCCGGTGGCGGCAGTGATCCGCTCGTGGTCGTGGACCGGCAGCGCCGCCGAACCGGACACCAGCAGCCGCGCCGAGGAGAGCGCCTTGGCGAGTGCCGGGTCGCCAGGCAGCGCCTCCGCGACGCGGTGGTACATCGTGGGCACGCCGAACAGCATCGTCGCCCCGGAGGTCAGCTCGCGCGTGACGCCGGCCGTGTCGAAGCGGCCCAGGTGGCGCACCGCGCCGCCCCGGCGCAGCGGTCCGACGATCCCGAGGATCAGGCCGTGGACGTGGAACAGCGGCAGCCCGTGCACCAGGGTGTCCCGGTCCGTCCACTGCCAGGCGTCCCGCAGGGCGTCCAGCGTCGAGGAGACGGCGCGGCGCGGCAGTACGGCCCCCTTGGGCGGGCCGGTGGTGCCGGAGGTGTAGACGACGAAGGCGGGCGTGTCCGGGTCGCCGGGCTCGTCGGGCAGCGCCGCGGGCTCTCCCGGAGCGACGGGTACGTCGATGTCGACGCGGTCCAACGCGGCGAGCGCGGGCGGGAGTTCGGTGCCCGGCGCGGCCAGGACCATGTCCGGGGCGCTGTCCGCCACGATGTGCCCCAGCTCGCTCGCGCCCGACTTCGGGTTGACCGGGACGGCGGCGGCCCCCGCGAGCAGCGCCGCGACCACGCCGACCGCGGTCTCCAGGGTCGGCGTCGCCCACAGCGCGACCCGGGAGGCGCCCTTGATCCGGGAGGCGAGCGGCGCGGCCGCGGCGGCCAGTTCGCCGTAGGTCAGGGCGCGGTCGCCGAAGCGCAGCGCCGGGCGGTCGGGGGTGTCGGCCAGGGCCGGGAGGAGTCGGGACACGTGGACGCTCCAGATAGGATTGGTTCAGTGGCTGAGCCAATCCGAGCGTGCCGCCTGGCAGCCGTCCGCGTCAAGCACGTACGCTGCCGGGCACACGACGAGCCATGACCAGGGCGAGAAGACCAGGGCGAGAAAGGGCCGGCATGACCGACGCACTGCGGCCGATGACGGCGCGCCCGCGCCTGTACGAGCAGGTGCTCGACCGGCTGCGCGCGTACGTCGCCGAGGGCGGGCTGCGCGCGGGCGACCGGCTGCCGACCGAGCGCGACCTCGCGGCGCGGCTCGGGGTGAGCCGGGCCTCGGTGAAGCAGGCCATCGTCGTCCTGGAGGTGCAGGGCCTGGTGGAGGCGCGGCACGGCGGCGGCACGTACCTCATGCGCGACAGCCTGGACAGCGCCGTCGTCGAGCCGGTCGAGAGCCTCGTCGCACGCAAGAAGCGGCTGCCGGACGTCCTGGAGGCGCGAGAGGCGCTGGAGACCAAGCTCGCGGAGCTGGCGGCCGAGCGCCGCACGGAGGCCGACCTGGCGGCGCTGCGCTCGGCCCTCGGCCGGATGGAGCGGGAGATCGCGGAGGGCGGGCTCGGCGTCGAGGGGGACCGGCTGTTCCACGCGGCGGTGACCGAGGCGGCGCACAGCGCGCTCCTCGCGGCGTTCATGCGGGAGATCGACGAGCCCATCGCGGAGTCCCGTACGGAGTCGCTGCGCCAGCCCCGCAGGCCGGGCCGGTCGCTCGCCCAGCACCGGGCGATCCTCGACGCGATCGAGGCGGGGCAGGGGCGCGGCGCGGCGGCCGCGATGCGCAGGCACGTCCGTTCGGTGGCCAAGGTGCGGCTCCTGGAGTGGGACCCGGACGCCACCGGCGCCTGAGGCGAATCAGGAATTCCGCTTAATGTCGATTCCCCGGCTGACTGTGCGCCGCATTCCGGGGCACACGGAGCTGCACAAAGAAGTCCTGTAAAGCGACTTGCAAGGGGTGTGGACCATGTCGGCTTACGGTAATCGGCCTGCCGCTTCTACCGGTTCCCGGACGAATGGGCTCGCAGTAGCCGGACTTGTCTGCGGCATCGTCGGACTGTTCTTCCTCAGCTTCGTCCTGGGACCGCTCGCGATCATCTTCGGCGCTCTCGCGCTGCGTCAGAAGGCCGGCGGTGGCGGCGGAATGGCGAAGGCGGGCCTGATCCTGGGCATCGTCGACGTCATTCTCTTCATCGTGCTGATCGCGCTCGCGGCCAACGGCGGATTCAGCTGGTACGTCGGCGGATGACCGTGGTGCGGTAAGCGGGTGGGAAAGCACGGCGGGGGGGGGGGGGGGGGGGGGGGGGGGGGGGGGGGGGGGGGGGGGGGGGGTGGGGGGGGGGGTGGGGGGGGGGGAGGGGGAGGAGAGGGGGGGGAACCCACCCCCCCCCCCCCCCCCCCCCCCCCCCCGCCGCTTTTTCGTACCGGCACCCTCGGCCGGGGCGGACCCGCCGCTTCAGGGCCGGTTGAAGACCGAGATCCGTGTCCGGTGATGCCGGGGCCGCTCCGCCTCGTCGAGCACCGCCACCGCCAGATCCGCGTAGGAGAGCGTCGCGTCGTCCGGCGGCGCCGTGTCGTCGCCGGTCCGGTAGCGGCCGGTGCGCGGCAGCGCCGCGTCGAGCGCCGCGGGCGGCGTGAGCATCAGCCAGTCCGGCGCCGGGTGCGCGGCCCGCAGCCGCTCCAGGCCCGCCGTGTGCGCGCGGGCGAACGGCACGATGTGCGCGGGGAAACGGGACGGATCCGCCAGGACGGGGCGGCCCCCGGCGTCGAGGAGGTTCGCGAACAGGCCGACGAAGAGAGGCCGGGGCACGCCCGAGCCGAGCAGCGCGTCGGCCGCCTTCACGAAGAACCCCGGGTCGAGACCGGCGAACCCCCGCTCGGGGCCGGAGAACGGGGAGACCGCGTGCACCGCCGCCCGGTGGCCCGGCGCCAGCTCCGCCATCCGGCGCGCGTCCGTGACGTCGCCTGTGACCAGGTCGACGCCGTCGCCCGCGAGATCACCGTGGCGGGCCACATCCCGTACGACAGCCGTCACGTGGAGCCCGCGGGCCCGCGCCTCCGCGGTCACCGCGCGGCCCGCCCGGCCGCCGGCGCCCACGACCAGAATTCTGAAGTCAGTGGTCATGGCCGGGACCGTAGCCCCGGCTGCCCCGGTTACCGCAACGGAACCGGGGGACGCCGCGTGGACCCGCCGCGTTAGCCTCGGGGCATGGCCGCGCCACTGGACCCGGAGATGTTCGACCCGCTGTGCCCGTCCACCGCGATGCCGGTCCGGATCGGCGACAAGTGGACCGGCATGATCGTGCGGTGCCTGGAGGGCGGCCCGCGCCGCTTCGGCGAACTGCGGGGGGCGCTGCGCTCCATCACGCCCAAGGTGCTCGCCGAGACGCTGCGCGCGATGGAGCGCGACGGGCTCGTCACCAGGACCGCGTACGACGAGAACCCGCCGCGCGTCGACTACGCCCTCACCCCGCTCGGCCACAGTCTGACCGCGCTGATCGACGCCGCCAGGACCTGGAGCGAGGAGCACCTGCCACAGCTGCTCGCGGCCCGGCGGGCGGCGACACCACGTTCCCCGGAGGAGTAACCCCGTATGTCCCGCATAGCCCTCGTCACCTGCCGGCCCGGCCCCGACATCAGCGTCGACCGTGATCTGCCGCTGCTCGCCGCCGAGCTGGAGCGGTCGGGGGCGCAGGCCGCCGTCGCGTACTGGGACGACGCCGACGTCGACTGGGCCTCGTTCGATCTCGCTGTCATCCGGTCCACCTGGGACTACAGCTGGCGGCGCGAGGAGTTCCTGGAGTGGGCGGCGCACTGCGCGTCCCTCACCCGGCTCGCCAACCCCGTCGACGTGCTCCGCTGGAACACCGACAAGCGCTACCTCGGCGACCTGGCCCGCGCGGGCGTGCCCACCGTGCCGACCTCGTACGTCGCGCCCGGCGAGGTCCCCGCGCTGCCCGCCGACGCGGAGTACGTGATCAAGCCGGCCTCGGGCGCCGGGTCCCGGTACGCCGCCCGCTACACCCCCGCCGAACGGGACGTCGCCCTGCGGCACCTGGCCCGGATGCACACCGAGGGGCTGACCGCGATGGTGCAGCCGTACCTCGCGGGGATCGACGTGAGCGGGGAGCGGGCCGTGCTGTTCTGCGGCGGCTCCTTCCTGCACGCCATCCGCAAGGGTGCCGTGCTCGCCCCCGGTGTCGCCTACGACGAGCGGAAGGTCGCCCACCCGGCGCTGGCGCCGTGGCAGCCGACCGAGGACGAACTCGCCGTCGCGCGGGCGGCGTTGGCCGTCGTGCCGGGCGGCCCCGACCAACTGCTGTACGCCCGGGTCGACCTCGTCGACGGCGCGGACGGGCGGCCTTGCGTGATGGAGCTGGAGCTCGTCGAGCCGAACCTGTTCCTGAACACCGTGCACCCGGGGTCCGTACGCGTCGTCGCCGAGGCGATCATCAAAGCCGCCTGAGCCAGGGCCCGGGGTCTCAGACCTCGGTCCAGCGCTGCAACAGCCCCCAGGTGAACTCCGCCCGCACCCGGCGCGGCTCGCCCGCCACCTCGTCCGGCGCCGTGAACGCCAGGCCCCAGCGGGTGGGCGCCGAGCCCTCCAGGGGGCGG
Source organism: Streptomyces sp. NPDC030991 (assembly GCF_055571235.1). Classification (NCBI taxonomy): domain Bacteria; kingdom Bacillati; phylum Actinomycetota; class Actinomycetes; order Kitasatosporales; family Streptomycetaceae; genus Streptomyces; species Streptomyces sp. NPDC030991. The sequence goes on along the minus strand of NZ_JBVIFR010000003.1, from coordinate 203,250 downwards.
GCCGGGGCGAAGGCGCGGGCCGCCTCGTCGACCGTGCAGGACCACGGGGTCAGGTCGGCGAGGGTGCGCAGCGGTGGGGCCGGGGTGCCGGGGGCGCGGATCAGCCACTCGTTCCAGACCGCGCCCGTGGGCGAGAGCAGGACCTCGAAGCGCAGGCCGGGCCAGAGCGGGACCGGCCACAGCAGGGCCTCGCAGGCGAGACCGCCCACCTTGCGGGTGAGCCGCGTCTGCGGCGCGCCGAGGATCGAGCGGTAGCGGGTGACGGCCGAGCGCCCGCCGCGCGCGTGCAGCATCGCCTGCCAGCGGCGGTTCGCCTCCCGCATGTCGGCCACGGAGACACCGAGGTCGGCGCGGGCGCTCTCCACCAGCTCCGGGTTGTGGTCGGCCATGCGCCGCAGCAGCACCAGCTGGAAGTGGAGCGGCGTGAAGGGTTCAGCGGGTCCGGTGGGCGTGGGGCGTGGCATGTCTCCCATGGTCGCGCACCGGCCCGGGCAGCCGCCCGTCCGGCAGGAACAGCACCGAGTTCACATAGCGCGGCCGGCGCCCGGCCGGGGTGAGGGCGCGGCGCAGCAGCCCCTGCGAGGCGATGTGCTCCGTGGTGTGCTGGTGCGCGGGCAGGTCGAAGTCGGCCAGCGGCAGCCAGGTGTCGGCGGGCAGGACCCAGCCCCGGTAGCCCCGCGCGTGGAGGTGGCCGACGACGGGGGCGATGGGCTGGATCCTGGTCTCCAGCTCGATGAAGAGGGCCGGGCGGTCCCGGGTGAGCAGCGCCTGGGCGCCGCGCAGCACCGGCAGCTCGGCCCCGTCCACGTCGATCTTGATGAAGTCGACGTCGCGCAGGGCGAGGGCGTCGAGGGTGACACAGGGCACGGGGTGCGGGGTCGGCGCGTGCAGGTCCTCGCGGCGGACCAGGGAGGAGACGCCGCGCTCACCGCGTTCGTCGTGCGGGGGCTGCCACAGCGGCGCCGCCCCCGGCCGGTCGCTGGCCGCGGCCTGCACCACCCGCACGTTCGGCGGGGCGGCGGCGGCGAGGGTCCGGGCCAGGTGCGGCACCGGTTCCAGGGTGACCACGCGCCGGGCGCGGGCCGCGAGGCGGTGCGTCCAGGGCCCGTACCAGCCGCCGACGTCGACCGCCGTGCCGCACCGGCCGCCCGGCGCGGGCAGCATGTCGGCGAGCCGGGCCAGTTCGGGCTCGAAGCGCGGGTACAGGGCTCTGGCCGTCGCGGCGGTCAGCCGCGCCGGGAGGTAGGGGCCGACACGGGCGGCGAGAGTGGTCACGGCGCCGTCCGCCCCGTCTCCTCCAGCTGTTTGAGGACGCGCTCGTGCTCGTCCTCGGGGAGCTGTTCGCCGGAGGACGGCAGCAGCTGCGGGATGCCGTCGACGATGGGGTAGCGCCGGTGCAGACGCGGGTTGTAGAGCGCGGCGCCGTCCGTCAGGAGCAGCAGCGGCCCTTTGTCGAGGGGGCAGGCGAGGATGCGCAGCAGCGGGTCGTCAGGGCTCATGGGGTGCATGGGGGAGCAACTCCCTGGGGGGTGGGGTGGGCGGGGGCGGAGAGGGGGCCGGAGCCGGGTCGTGCTTCGGCATCAGCAGGAGTACGACGACGGCGAGCGCGGTGCCCGTCACGCGCAGGCCCAGGCGCAGCGGCTCGGACGGCAGCGACTCGCCGAACGCCACGGTCCCGAGCACCGCGGTGAACAGGCAGGTCACCGTCGTGCACACCGGCACGATCAAGGAGGCCCGGCAGCGCTGCAACGCCGCCTGCGACATCACGAGCCCGCACGCGCCCGTGCACAGCAGCAGATACGGGTACGGGGATCTGAACAGCGCCGGGACGTCCGGGAGTACACCGGACACCCCCTTGATCGCCAGGGAGCTGACCCCGTACAGCAGCCCCACCGCCACGCCGTACTCGACGCCGGTGGTGGGCATCCGGTGCCGGTGCCGGGCCCTGCGTTCGGCCGCCGCGTAGAGGTACAGGCCCGCGGCGAGCGAGGGGACGCAGACCGTGAGGATGAGCGGGGCAGGGGCGCCGCCGCCGACCGCGTCCTGGTCCCGCCCGCTCTCGCGCAGCGACAGCACCACCATCAGCAGCGCGAGCAGGATCGCGGCGATGGCGTACCGCTCGCGGCCCGACGTGCGTTCCCCGAGCAGCCGGGAGGAGAGCAGGAGCAGCAGGACGAGCCCGGAGACGAAGATGCCCTGCGCCGCGGCGATCGGCAGGGTGCGGTAGACGGCCAGTTGGGCGCCGAACCCGGAGGCCAGGGCGGTGGAGCCGGCGAGCCACAGCGGGCTCGTCACGACCTGGCGCAGCAGGTGCGCCGGGCGGCGGACGCTGATCTCGGGCAACCCGGTGAGGGCACGTTTCTCCAGGACGAAGCCGACGGAGTAGAGCGTGTTGGCGAGCAGTGCCGCGCCGACTCCCCATGCCACGGCGGGCATCGCGCGTCACGTCCTTCGGGCGTGCAGGAGGAGGATCGAGGCGAGCGACGGCGCCGCGCACGCGAGGCGGTCCAGGGGCCGCAGCGGGCGGGGCACCCCGTGGAAGGGCGCCCCCGTGACCCGTACGACGTCGAAACCGGCGGCCGCGACGAACTCGCGCAGCGCCCGCCGCGTGTACAGGCGCAGATGGCCCACCACTTCGGTGCCGGGGCGGCCGTGGACCGCGCGCAGGCTCACCTCCGAGAAGACGGGCTGCACCCCGGCGAGGAGCAGGGCCCGGTTGTACCAGGCGGCCAGGTTCGGGGTGGACAGCATGAGATGGCCGCCCGGGCGCAGGACCCGGCGCAGCTCGTCGAGGGCGGCGTCCGGGTCCACCAGGTGCTCGATCACCTCGGACAGCAGCACCGCGTCGGCGGCGGCGTCCCCGAACGGCAGTCCGTGGCCGCTCAGTTCACCCCGTACGACGTCGGGTACGCGGCCCGCGGCGCGGCGCAGCGCGTCCTGCGACCAGTCGACGCCGATCAGCCGGTGGCCCGGCAGCAGGCGGGCCGCGACGGCCGCGGCGCTGCCGTCGCCGCACCCCACGTCGAGGACGGTGGCCCGCCGGGTCCCGGCGAGCGCGGCGGCCAGGACGCGGGACTGGCGCAGGGTGCGCGGGGTGCCGGAGGCCACCGGGACGGCGGGGTTCTCGTAGAAGTCCCGCAGGCCGGGCCGGGTGGGCAGGGTGGACGAAGTGGGGGTCATGACGCCTCCTCCTGTGTCGCGTGGAGGTGGTGCTCGAACAGGTCGCGCAGGTGCGCCCCGTCGCCGTGGCTCAGGAGCGTGCGGGACCAGCGCAGGGCCAGGTGCAGCCGGCCCGCCGTGGACGCGGTGGTGACGGTGAGACCGCGCGGCATCCGGGCCGGCGCCGAGAACCAGACGGCGCCCGCCCGGCCGCCGTCGCCGAAGTCCAGCGGGTAGGGGACGCGGCCGATGTTGCTGAGCAGCGTCGTGGAGGTCCAGGGGCCTGCGGCCGTACGCAGCGCGCGGGTCGCGGCGGCCCGCCAGGCCACCGGCGCGTACGGGGTGGTCAACAGGGAGGCACCGTGGCCGAGTTGGGGTCGCACGAGGGATTTGAGGGCGGTGGTGCGGGTGGCGGTCAGGCGCAGGAGGGCGGGCAGCGGCTGTCGCAACTCGGCCGGCAGGAAGGGGACTTCGACGAGCCGGGTGCCGTTGCCGATGGGCATGGACGTGTCCCGGGGGCGGTCGTCCACCGGCATCGTGATGCGCAGGGGGCGCCGGCCGCGGTCTGCGCCGTGCTCCTCGTTCCAGTCCGCGATCGTGCGGGCCGTGGCCACCATCAGCTGGTCGTTCACCGTGTACGGGGAGCCTTTGGGGCGGCGCGGGACCGCCAGTTCGCAGACGAGGAGCCCGTTGCCGGGGCGGGACTCGGGGCTGCCCGGCGCCACGCGTGCGGGACGCGCCCAGGAGGAGGGCAGATCGGCCGGGGCCGGCCGGGGCGGTGCGGCGGCCGGGGCGGGCGGCGGCGCGTTGTCCCGGCCGCCGTAGAGGTCCGCCGCGGTGGCCAGGACGCGGAGGCAGGCCGGGCCGTCGAGCGCCGTGTGGTTGATGGTCAGGAAGAGGACGGTGTTGCCGGTCTCCGGGTGGGCGACCGACTCCAGGCGCACCGGGGGCGCGGCGGTGAGCGGCGGGGCCTCGGTGAGGGAGCGGGCGCGGGCCCGCTTCAGGGCGTCGGGTCCCGGCTCGGGGAACGAGACGGGGGACACGTCGGGGGCGTCCGCCAGCTCCCAGGCGTAACGGCTGGTGTACCAGCGGCGGCGGGCCTCCCGCACGAGGATGCGGGGGTGGCGGCGCAGGGCGCGGTCGAACGCCGTGCTCAGCCGGGCCGGGTCCAGGCGGCCGGAGAGGTGCACCTCGATGTGGACCGTCTCCGGCTCGTCGTCCTGGAGGCAGTGGCGGGAGATCTCGTCGACCGTCGGGAAGGGCAGGCGGTTCCCGCCGGGGGGCCGGGTGGGGCCGGTGCCCAGAGTGGTCATGGCTGGGGCCCCTTGTCCGTGGTCGTGCCCCGGGCCGGGGTGCGGGACTCGGGGCTCCGCCCCTGCCCCCGCTCCTCGGTCGCCGGAGGGGCTTGGTCGGGCAGGGTCGTCACCAGCGCCGCGAAGAGCGCCAGCAGCGCGAGGAGCTGGGCCGCCGCGCCGAACGCCCCCGCTCCGTCGTGGACCGGCCGGCCCGCCGCCGTCGCCGCCGTGATGCCCGCCGCCGCCATCGCCAGGAACGCGATCGGTACGAGGACGGCGTGGCGTTTCCAGGAGAGCAGCGCCAGGGCCGGTACGAGGGCCGCCCAGGGGCCCGCGATCACGACGCCGACGAGGGTGAGGGCCACCGTGCCGAGGATCAGGCCGGGGGGCGGCGCCGGAGCCGGTTCCTCCATCGGGTCCGGTGGCCTGCGGCGCCACACGGCCAGGGCGAGGAGCGCGACGAGGGCCGCGCCGCCGGTGATCAGGCCCACGTCGTAGCTGGTGGCGGGCTGGTAGGAGAGCTTGACGGGGCCGGCGGCGCCCTCCGGGATCAGCCATGCCTGCTGCCAGCCGTCCAGGCGCAGCGCGGTGAGCTTCTTGCCGTTGAGGCTGGCCCGCCAGCCGTCGCCCGCGTTCTCGTACGTCGTCAGATATGTGGCCTCGCCCGCGCCCACCCGCACCTCGCGGCGGTCGCCGAGCCAGTCCCGGACGGTGAGGTCGCGGGTGGTCGCGTCCGGGGTCGCCGGGGCGGCTGCCGCGGCCGCTTCCTCGCGGGTGAGGGTGAGCGTGGTGAGGGCCAGCGGGCCGTCGGAGCCCGTCCTGAGCGTGTGCGGGCCCGCCGGGAGGTTGAGCGTGTCGCAGAGGGTGATGTCGACCGGGCGGCGCTCGGTCAGGTCCGCCAGGGTGCCCCGCGCCGAGGTGCGGTGGCGGGTGCCGTCGATCGTGACCGTCGGGCCCTTGCCGCAGGGGAGGCTGAACTTCCGCTCCGGGGCGGGCTGTTCGACCCGGTACTGGTCGAGCGTGGGGATGTACGCCTCGGTCAGGCCGACGGGAAGCCGGAGGTCCTCGTCGGCTATCGGGTTGTGGACGGTGAGCGGTGCGGTCGCGGTGACGGTGATGTCCAGGCGGTCCGTGGTGATCGGGTCGAAGCGGGCCACACCGTTCTCGTCCACGTTCGCGACCGCGGCCCCGTCGGGCGAGCTGATCTCGATCTTCTCCGGGCGGGCGGAGAGCCCGCCGGCCGCGGGGAGCACGAGCGTGGAGACGGGCTGCTTGTCCGGCCAGCGCAGGTGGATCGTCGGCTCGCCGCTCGCGACCCAGGCCGTGGTCAGGTCCCCGTCGGTGAGGTTGCGGGCCGAGGTGTTGGGGCCGAGGCGGGCCGTCGAGTCGGCGGTGGCCGTGATCGCGCGTTGCTGGTCGGGCGCGACGGAGTAGAGGAGCTTGTCGAGGGCGGTGGTGGGCATCGGGGTCGCCGTCGCCTCGAACGTGAAGCGGGACGAGCCGTCGGTGGTGAAGGCGCGGTGGAGCGCCGGTTCGCCGTCGGTGAGGGTGAGCGAGCCGTCGCCGGTCGCCCGGTGGAAGGTGAACCGGTCCGCCTGCGGGGAGTCGGTGGGCAGCTGCAGGGCGCGGCTCGCCCGGACGCCGGGGACGCCGATGTCGGAGAAGCCCGCGCCGGTGAGCGAGGGGCGGGCGGCCTGGGTGTCCAGGATCGTCACCCGCAGCCAGCGCGCCGCGCCTTCGGGGGCCTTGACGCGCTGCCGGGTTCCGTCCGGCTGGAGGTCGGCGGTGGTGCTGCCCTGGTCCGTCTCGATCCGGATGCGGGTGGGCGCCGCCCGGACCTGGTCCTGGGGGAGCGGTGTCACCTGGAGCGTCGCGGGGATCGACGTGGGGCGGGTGAAGTCGATCCGCGCCCATTCGCCCTTCGCCGAGTCCGGGTCGCCCTCGGCCCAGGCGGTGTCCGGGTCGCCGTCGAAGGCGTTCACGGGGTCGAACTGCGGCAGGTAGAGCAGCCAGTTGCCGCTGGAGGAGGCGGAGACCGCGCGGGCCCCCTCGATCCGGGCGGTGCTCTGGTGGGCGAGGCCGCGGCTGGGCAGGAGCTGTTTCGGCTTCTCGCCCGGGTTCTGGTCGGCGCCGGGGCTGTTGCGTTCCGTCGGCGTGTACGGGTACGAGGTGTTGGTGTTGACCAGGCCGAACCGGGTGTCCGCGCGGCGCAGTCCGTCGACCGCCGCGCGCAGTGCGGGTGTTCCGATGCCCGGATGGTTGTCACCGGTCAGGACGGCGGGGCGGTCGCGGAACGCCGGGTCGGCGGAGAGCGGCAGCAGGGACTCGGGGCCGCCGCTGACCTCCGCGGTGGAGCGGACGGGGAGCAGCCCCGCCTGCCCGGGGCGGTGGGTGCCGGCGGCGGGCGCGTAGATCTCGACCGACCGCGAGCGCGGGTAGAGGCCCTCGACCTGGACCGGGGTGTCCTCGGCGATCCGGCCGCCCGTGACGGCGGGGCCGAAGCCGGTGACGCGGTGGAAGCCGGACTGGGTCAGCGTGCGCTTGACCGTGGCCGTGGGGACGTAACCGAACTGGTCCGGGTCGAGGTCGTTGCGGACCACCACGTAGTAGAGGCCGCTGCGGCTCAAGTAGTCCTGGAGGCCCGGGACTTGGCCGCCCGACATGAGGGCCTGCTCGATCGCGTCCAGGGTGCGGCGGTTGCCCGCCGTGCCGAACGGGACGTAGTCGCGCTGCGCCCAGCGGGACTCGGCGAGGACGTCCAGCGGCTGGTCGATGGGGGAGCCCCACGTGTAGATGCCGTGGGCGGTGGCGGGGACCACGAGCGCGCGGGAATCGGGGGAGTACGTGTGCAGCCAGTCCGCCGTCGCCTGCCAGTACGCCGGCAGTTTCTGGAAGGAGCCCGGCTGGAGGATCGAGCCGTTGAGGTAGGGCCAGGCGAGTCCCGGCAGGATCAGGACCGCGGCCAGCAGCGGCGCGTACCGGCGCCCGCGCAGCGGCCGGGTGCCGCGGGACTCGGTGGCGATGCCGACGACGTGCGCGATGCCGAGGGCCAGCGCGAGGGCGAGGCCCGTCTCGAACTTGTAGACGTTGCGGAACGGGGCCAGCGGGCCGTCCAGCCACGATCGCACCGTGTCGTGGAAGGGGGCGCCGAGCGCTCCTCCGTACCCGGCGAGGGTGATGAGGGCCGCCGCCATGACGGTGAGCAGCAGCCAGCGGCGCTCCGGCAGATCGCGGCGGGCCAGGCCGGCGAGGCCGAGCGCCGCGGCGAGGGCGGAGCAGACGATGACGACGCCGCTGGTCGCCACGGTCCAGCCGGCCGGCAGCCAGGCGTCCCCGAGGTGCAGATAGGCGACCCAGTTGCCGGCGCCGCGCAGGGTCTCCGTCGCCGCCATCGTGTCGGTCGTGGTCCGCGCGCTCTCCACGTAGGGCAGGAAGTTCTCGCCGTACGCGCCGAGGAGGAGGAGCGGGATCGTCCACCACAGCGTGGCGAGCGCCACCGAGGGGAACCACCAGGCGATCTGCCGGCGCTTGCGCGGCGACGACGGGCGGGAGAGGAGGTAGAGGCCGACCGGGAGCAGCGAGGCCAGCGTCGCCGCCGCGTTCACGCCGCCCATGAACGGGACGAGCAGCGCCGAGCGGACCGCCGAGATCCGCGGCGAGGTCAGCGGGTCGGCCAGGGGGAGCAGCACCCAGGGCAGGAACGCGCCGGGGAGCGCCGCCGCCGACGTCGAGCCGATGACGATCGTGAACGTCGGCCACAGCGCGTAGGCCACCGCGCCGAGAAGGCGGCTGCGCGGGGTGCCGACGCCGAGCCGCTCCATCAGGCGCAGCGCGCCCCAGAACGCCACCGTCACCACGATCGACAGCCACAGCCGCTCGGCCAGCCAGACCGGCACCCGCAGCAGATCGGCGAGCCCGTAGTAGGGCAGCATCGGGAACGCGTAGCCGATGTACTGGTCCGCGATCCCGCCGAACCCGGCGCGGTCGTGCCACAGCTGCCCGAGGTCCGCGAGGAACTGCCACGGGTCGAGCGCGACACCGAGCTTCGTCTCGAACGTCATCCGGCCGGGACGCACCGCGCAGAACGCGACGAACAGCACGGCCCAGAAGGCAAACAGCCGGCGACGGGAGCACCGGCCCGGTTCGGGGTCCGGGCTCGTCGCCGCGGCGGGTGGGGCCTGGACCATGGTCGTCATCGGGGGCACCGCCTGAGGATGAGGAGGAGGTTCCAGGTGGCGAACTCGCGTACGCCCGGCACCCGCGCGACGGCCGCCGGGAGGAACGGCCAGTAGCGGGAGCGCGCCGAGACGAGCGCCACGTCGTCCCGGGAGCGGACGTGGCGCAGCGTCGGACCGATGTGGTGGGCGAAGAGGTTCTCGCCGAGGGTGTGCTTGGGCGCCCTGCCGGTGCGTCGCCGGTAGCGGGCCTGCGCCCGGCGGGCGCCCAGGTAGTGCCAGGGCGCCCACTCGTGACCGCCCCACGGGGAGAGCCAGTTGGTGAACGAGAGGTAGATGAGGCCGCCGGGCCGGGTGACCCGGACGAGTTCGCTGAGGAACGTGTCGCGGTCGGCGACGTGCTCCAGGACGTTCGAGGAGAACGTGACGTCCGCCGACGCGTCGGCGAGCGGCAGCAGATATCCGTCGGCCAGCACGGTGGCGGCCGGCGGAGCGGGGCCGAGCTCCCGGGTGTCCGGCTCGAAGAGGATGCCGTGGGCGCCGCGCGCCCGGAACTCACGGGTGAAGTGACCGCTGCCGCCGCCGACATCGACGACGACCTTCCCCGCGACCTTCCCGTACGCCTCGACCTGGTCGGCGGCGTCCCGGGCGAGCAGCGCGTAGCACCCGACGGGGTCGCGCTGTTCGCGCAGGAACGCCCGCAGGAGCGCGAGCGACCTGGCCGGTGACGGGTCCCTGAACCCGGTCGCGGTCACGGCGCCCGGCCTCCGGCCGGCTCAGACACGGCCGCTCACCGCCTCCGCCGCGACCGCGCCGAACTGCCGCACGGTCCGCGCCCACCGGTAGCCGGCGGCCCGTTCCTCGGCGGCCTTGCCCATCAGCTCGCGGCGTTGTGTGGACAGGGCGAGCGTGCACCAGGCCGCCGCGAACGACGACGCCCCGCGGGCCAGCAGACCGGTGACGCCGTCCTCGACGGAGTCGCGGACGCCGGGCACGTCGAAGCCGACCGTGGGCGTGCCGCGCGCCGCCGCCTCCGTGACGACCAGGCCCCAGCCCTCGACGGCCGAGGGGTGCAGCAGCAGCCATGCCTCGCAGAGCAGCCGGTGCTTCTCGGCCTCCGTGACCCGGCCGGTGAACTCGACGCCGTCGCCCGCGAGGTGGCGCAGGCGCTGGCCCTCCGGGCCGTCCCCGACGATCATCAGGCGGCCGCCCGTCACCGGACGCACCCGCTCCCACAGGCGCAGCAGCAGGTCGATCCGCTTGTACTCGACGAGCCGGCCCACCGCCAGGAACAGCGGCTCGGACGAGCGGTCGGCGCGCGGGCCGGGCTCCTCGACGCCGTTCGGGACGAGCCGGATCCGGGCCGGGTCGACACCGATGGCGCGCAGGGCGTTCGCCGTGGACGGGGAGACGGCGACCAGCAGGTTGCGGCGCTGGGCGCCGGACAGTGCCCAGTGTTCGAGTCTTCGGCCGACGTGGGCCGCGGGCGCCAGCGGACCGCGCAGCCGCATCCGCCACAGGTCCGTGTGGACGTGGTTGACCAGGCAGAGGGTGGGGCCGTGGTGCCAGAGCGGCGCGAGGTAGGGCATGCCGTTGCAGACCTCGACCAGCAGGTCGCAGGCGCCGACCTGGCGGGCGAGGGCGGAGCGGGCGCGCAGGTAGTGGGCGGCCTGTCCGCCCGCGGAGACGACGCGGTAGTCCCGGAAGGCACCGTGCGCGGCCGGTCCGCCGCACAACAGCGTCACCTGGTGGCCCAGCTCCGTCAGCCCGTCGGCCAGCCGGTCGACGAGGAGTTCGGAGCCGCCCGCGGCCGGGTTGCCGAGGTCGCGGTGGGCGAGGAAGACGATGCGGCGCGGCGGTGGCCGGCCTGCCGGGTGAGGCCCCGCGCCGCGCGAGGACGCGGTGCGCAGCGACGGGGGCACGTGCTGGGGCATGAGCGCTCCAACTCGTCTGGGGTGCGTGCGGTGAGGGCGGCTCGGCAGGGGGCGGGCTGCCGAGACGGTCCGGCGGGTAACTGCGCCGGGGCTGTGCTTGGGCTGTGCTTGGGCTGTGCACAAGGTGGGGTGGGACAGTTTTCGCCGCGCCGTCGGCCGCGGCTACTCACCTGGGTGACAAGTTTGGGGCCGAGTTCACCTGACGTACCGTCACATCGTGGATGTTTCCAGGGTCGTCGGGGACGAATCGGGATCCGGCCGCCCCCGCCCGCCGGAGGTGCGCCGGCCACCTCCGCCCCGCACGACGGACAGCGCCCCGGCCGCCACCAGGAGCGCGCCCAGCGCGGCCGCCCCGATGGGCAGCGTCGCGCCGAGCAGGGTGAGGCGGTCGTTGTCGTCCCGGGCCAGCGCGACCTGCGCGCGCTGAGTGGCCGGGGTGAACGCGATCCTCCGGCTGTCCAGGAGCACGGCCGCGTCCTTCGCCGTACCCGGCGCGCGCAGCGTCTTGCGGGGCCCCACCGCCGCGTACAGGACCCGGCCCGTGCGCTGGTCCGCGATGAGCTCGACGCGGTGGTTGGCGTACCACTCCTCGGCCAGCACCTGGCCCTTGTCCGGCTGCCCGACGAGGCGTCCCGGCACCTGCCGCGAGCCGGTCCTGGCGGGCGCGACGGTGCCGGTGAACCGGTAGCCCTCGTACCCCTGGACCTTCGTCGTACCGCTGAAGCGGAGCGGGACCGTCGCACCGAGCGTGTTGTCCCACCAGGTGTACGTGCGCTTCTGTACGTCGAAGGGGAACTTCAGGTACGCCTCGCCCTCGAACGCCGGCTGTTCGCCGCAGCAGTGCACCGGGGCGTTGGTCGCGCGGTCGGTGACCCAGCGCTCCACGGTCCACTGGAGGGCGTCGTGCGGATCGGCCGCGGGCAGCGAGCGGTCCGTGTCGACGGAGGTCGTCACGTCCCACACCGCCCGGCCGCTGCGCTCGCTCTCGGCGACGTCGCCGCGGACCTGCCGGGTGATCGTCAGGTGCCGGCCGCGGACCGTTCTGATCTTGTCCGTGTCGAAATAGCTGCCCGTTCCCGTGAACACGGTCGTCGCGTCCACGTCGGTGCTGGTGCGCTCGGCGCGCGGCTCCACGTACCAGGCGAGCAGGCCCGCGAGGACGAGCAGGAACGTGCCGAGACCTACGCAGACGAAGGGAGTCTTCGGGGGAAGGATCTTCGATGGACGGCGCATCCGGCACTCCTCGATGGAAGGGCACCACGGCGTGCCCGTGGTCGGCCGGTCATGGGCCGGGAACCGTAGACGCACTCTTGACGAGGTGTCAATCCACTGTCGACACTGGGGACTTGACGGTACGCACAGGGTGGGGACCGACCTCAGTACTCCGCACGCAGCACGGACGAGAGGCTGACCCTGCGATGAACCGACTGCTCGCCGCCGCGCTCTGCGCGGCCGCCGGGGCGGCGCTCGCCGTCGCCGCGTCCTTCGGCGTGCTCGCGCTGGTCAACGCCACACCGGACCAGCCCAACACGCCGCTCGTCACGTACGAGACGCCGGGGCAGGGGCGCTGAGCCGTGCCCGCCGCCACCCGCTCCGCCTGGTGCGACGTGCCACCTCTCCAGGTCAAGCAGTTCGCCGCGCTCGCCATGGACGAGGCGCCCCGGCTCGCCCAGGACATCCTCGACGAGATCCGCCGCGAATTCCCCCACCTGCCGCTGGTCCTCGACGAGTCCGGCGAGCCCATGGCCCTGGTCGGCATCCGCCGCGCCATCGAGGGGTTCGTGCGGCGGCTGACCGAGGTCTCCACCGACACCGCTCCCGAGGAGCAACCGCCCTCCGTCTTCCAGGAGTTCGGCCGCGGCCAGAGCCTGCACGGCCGCAGCCTCGACTCCCTCCAGGCGATGTACCGGCTCGGGGTGAAACTGGCCTGGCGCCGCCTCGCCGCCCTCGGGCACCGCCTGCGCATCCCGCCCCCGGCCATGTACGAACTCGCCGAATCCGGCTACGAGTACCTCGACGGCCTCGTCGACCAGTCGGTCCGCGGCTACGCCGAGGCCGCCGCCAGGCAGGCCGGTGAACGGCTGCGCCTGCAACGGAAGGTGATGGACCTGCTGCTCGAAGGGCGGGCCACCGCACCGCCCGACCCCGTGAAGGCGCTCACCGAACGCGCCGCCCGCATCGGCTGGCCCGTGCCCGAGCGGGTCGCCGTCGGCGTGCTGCTGCGGCCCGCCCGCGACGCGGTCGCCCCCGCCGTCGGCCCCGACGTGCTGCTCGACATGGAGACGGAACGGCCCCGCCTCGTCGTCCCCGACCCCGACGCGGCGGGCCGCCCCGACCTGCTGCGCCGCGCCCTGTCCGGCTGGAGCGGCGCGATCGGGCCGCCCGTCGCCCCGCCGCACGCCGCGAAATCGCTGCGCTGGGCCGAGTCCGCGGTGGCGCTGATGGAGCGCGGCCTGCTCCCCGCCGACGGCGTCCTGCACTGCACCGAGCACACCCAGGCCCTCGTCCTGCTCCAGCCCGAGGAGCTCCTCGACGACCTCACCCGGCGCGCCCTCGCCCCCCTCACCCACTGCGGGCCCACCCACGCCCGGCGCCTGGCCGAGACGCTGCTCGCCTGGCTGGAGACCCGCGGCGGCGCCCCCGAGGTCGCCGCCCGGCTCGGCGTCCACCCGCAGACGGTGCGCTACCGCCTGCGGCAGATCCGCGAGCTGTGGGGCGCCGAGGTCGACGACCCGGACCGCCGCTTCGAGCTGGAGCTGGTGCTGCGCGCCCGTCGGCTGCGCGGCGAACTCGGACCGTAGCGGCGAAGGCCCCCACCTGCGCTTTCCCCGGGACCATTGCCCGGCCAACCCCACTGTGCGTAGCCTATGTTCGCGATACCGACCGTCTGTTGAAATACCGAACATAGGAGGGGGCCGGTCGTGGGACGCCTCGTACCCGCCGTGACCCGGGCTCTGGACATTCTGGAGCTCTTCCTGGACGGGGACGGCACGCTGTCCGCCCCCGACATCGTCCGCAAGCTACAGCTGCCCCGCACCACGGTCCATGAGCTGGTCACCACGCTGGCCGCCCGCTCGTACATCGTGCAGGTCCCGGCCCAGCCCGGCCGCTACCGGCTCGGCGTGCGCCCCTACCAGCTCGGCAGCCGGTACGCGGAGCAGCTCGACCTCGCCGCCGAGGGCCAGCAGGTCGCCCGTACCGTCGCGGAGACCTGTGACGAGACGGTCCACGTGGCGATCCTGGAGGGCGCCGACGTCATCTACATCGCCAAGGTCGACTCCACGCACGCGGTGCGCATGGTCTCCGCCGCGGGCCGCCGGCTGCCCGCGCACTGCACCTCGGTCGGCAAGATGCTCCTCGCCTCCCTGTCCGAGAGCGAGCTGGCGGCCCGCGTCCCCGCCGGCGCCGAGCTGACCGGCATGACGGAGAACAGCATCACGGACCCGGACGCCCTGCACGCGCACCTGGCCGAGATCCGCAGGCGCGGCATCGCCGTCGAGAGCCGCGAGTCGAACCCGGACGTGTCGTGCGTCGCCGCCCCCGTCCGCGACCGCACCAACCGGGTCGTCGCCGCGCTCTCCATCTCCGTACCGATGATCCGCTGGACCGACACCCGCGAGGACGAGCTGGCGGAGCTCGCCGTGAAGGGCGCGGCCGATCTGTCGGAGCGGCTCGGCCACCGGGGTGTGGCATGAGCGTCGAGATCGCGGTGCGGGAGTCGGCGACGCTGGGTGAGGGCCCGACCTGGGACCCGGCCGCGAGCCGGCTCATCTGGGTGGACATCCTCGGCTCCCGCGTCCACACCTACGAGCCGGACAGCGGCCGCCGTACGGTCCTCGCCACCGAGCAGCACGTGGGCGCCGCCACACCGCGGGTGGACGGCGGGCTGGTCGTCAACCTCCGGGACGGAGTGGGCAGTTACTCGGCGCAGGGCTCTTTCTCCTGGCTGCACCGCGAGCCGGTGCCGGGCCGCCGCGGCAACGACGCGGCCGTCGCCCCCGACGGCGCGCTGTGGGCGGGCTCGATGGCGTACGACGAGACGCCCGGCGGCGGCGATCTGATCCGCCTTGCGCCGGACGGTTCGGCGGCGACCGTCCTGGACGACGTCACCGTCTCCAACGGCACCGGCTGGAGCCCCGACGGCACGCTCATGTACTACGTCGACACGCCGACGCGGCGCATCGACGTCTTCGACGTGGACGGCGAGCGGGTCACCGGGCGCCGTGAGCTGGCGAGCGTCGAAGCGGGCGCCGGGTACCCCGACGGCCTCACCGTCGACGCCGACGGCTGTGTCTGGGTGGCCCTGTGGGACGGCGCGGCCCTGCGCCGCTACACGCCGTCCGGCGCGCTGGACCGCACCGTCCCGCTGCCGGTCCGGCGCCCCACGGCGTGCGCGTTCGGCGGCCGGGACCTGAGCGACCTGTACGTCTCGACGGCCCGGGTGGGGCTCGACTCGCCCACGCCGCTCGAGGGTTCGCTGCTGGTGCTGCCGGGCGCGGGACAGGGCCTGGAGCAGCCCGCCTTCGGGTAGACGCCGCCGTCCGAGAGCGGCTTTTCGATGGGTCGCGCCGATATTTCGGCGCGACCCATTGACGTTGAAGCGCTTCGAAAATACGGTCCCGTTCGAAGTTACGAGCAGCAGCCGAAATCTCGAACAACGAACAGTAAGGGCAGGGCATGGGACGACCTGGCCTGAGTCGCAGGCAACTCCTCGCCGGAATCGGCGGGGCGACCGTCGCCGGAAGCTTCGGCTTCGCGGCGCTCGGGACCGGGGCCGACGCGCTCGCCTCCGGAGCCGACACCCGCGTGCGCTACTGGAACCTCTTCAGCGGCGGCGACGGCTACAACATGATCGCGATGCTGGACGCCTTCCGGAAGGCGAACCCGGGCATCGACGTGAAGGACTCCACCCTCCAGTGGGGCAGCCCCTTCTACACCAAGCTCGCCATGGCGGCGGCCGGTAACCGCGCCCCCGACCTCGGCGTCATGCACCTGGGCCGGGTCACCGGGTTCTCCCCGGGCCGGCTGCTCGACCCCTGGGACGTGGACCTGCTCGCCAAGTACGGCGTGCG
This sequence comes from Streptomyces sp. NPDC030991, assembly GCF_055571235.1. Classification (NCBI taxonomy): domain Bacteria; kingdom Bacillati; phylum Actinomycetota; class Actinomycetes; order Kitasatosporales; family Streptomycetaceae; genus Streptomyces; species Streptomyces sp. NPDC030991. The sequence continues at coordinate 187,615 of NZ_JBVIFR010000003.1, read as the reverse complement.
GGAGGCGGACTTCAACCCCGCGCTGTGGAAACGCGCCGTCATCGACGGCAAGCTCTACGCCCTGCCCCTCGACATCCACGTCCAGCTCAGCTTCTACCGCAAGGACGTACTGAGGAAGGCCGGCCTGCTCGGCGACGACGGCCGGATCGTGCCGGTGACGTCGACCGACGACTGGTTCGACCTGCTGAAGAAGGCGAAGAAGGCCACGAAGAAGGGGCTCCAGACCCTCGGCCTGCACGCCAACGACCAGAACTTCATGTGGTGGTTCTTCGTCGCGTTCTACACCCAGCTCGGCGGCGCCTGCTTCGACGCCGCCAACACCGAGGTCACCTTCGACACCGACAAGGCGACCCAGGTCCTGGAGTTCCTGCGCCGGCACGTCACCGACGGCTACTCCATCGAAGGCGCCGCCGACGGCGAGCAGTTCCTCAACGGCGCACCCTTCACCTGGGAGGGCAACTGGTCGGTGCCCGTCTTCTCCGGCGCGAAACTGGAGTACGGCGCGACCCCGCTGCCGCCCGTCTTCGGCAAGCAGGCCACGCACGCCGAATCGCACTCCTTCGTGCTGCCGCACCAGTCCGGCCGCGGCGGCGCCGCCAACGAGGCCGCGCACCAACTCGCCGCCTACGTCGTCCAACACGCCCAGCAGTGGGCGGCCGGCGGCCACATACCCGCGTACACGCCGACCCTCTCCACGGACGCGTACCAGAAGCTCACCCCGCAGAACGAGTACGTGTCGGCCATGGACCACCAGGCCACCGAGCCGAAGGTGTGGTTCGCCGGCTCCACCGGCATCCTCGCCCAGCGCGTCGGCCCGATCGTCGTCTCCTCGACGATGGGCTCCGCGAAACCGGAGGCGGCGGCCCGCCGCATGAAGGGCGCCCTCACCCAGCTCCTCGCCATGAAGAACCCCATGGACGGCAGGACCGCCGCGCAAGGAGGTGCCGTCGCATGACGACGACCAGCGCCGAGACCGTCATCGCCCCACCACGGGCACGCACCGCCGCACCGAGCGCCACCGTCCGCCGCAGGCAGGGCTTCCAGCACGGCGGCTGGTTCGTGGCCCCGTTCCTCGCCCTCTTCGCCCTCTTCGTGATCTGGCCGCTGCTGCGCGGCGTCTACCTCAGCTTCACCGACGCCAACATCTCCGGCGACAGCCCCGGCTTCGTCGGGCTCGACAACTACCGCGAGGCCCTCGACGACCCGCTGGTGTGGGACTCGCTCGGCCACAGCGCCTTCTTCACGCTGCTCGTCGTGCCCTGCATCACCGTCGTCGCCCTCCTCCTCGCGATGCTCGCCCACCACATCGAGCGCGGGAAGTGGCTGTGGCGGCTCTGCTTCTTCCTGCCGTTCCTGCTGCCGTCCACCGTCGCGGGCAACCTGTGGCAGTGGTTGTTCAACCCCGGCACCGGAATGATCAACTACGTCTTCGGCATCGAGACACCCTGGCTGACCGACAAGTCGTACGCGATGCTCGCCATCGTCATCACCACCCTGTGGTGGACCGTCGGCTTCAGCTTCCTGCTCTACCTCGCCGCGCTCCAGGGCATCCCCGGCCACCTCTACGAGGCCGCCGAGCTGGACGGCGCGAACGCCTGGCACCGCATGGTCCACATCACGCTGCCCATGCTGCGCAACATCACGGGCCTCGTCATCGCCCTCCAGATCCTCGCCTCGCTCCAGGTCTTCGACCAGGCCGTGGTGATGATGGACTTCGGCACAGGACCCGAGGAATCGACCCGCACCTTCGTGCAGTACACCCTCGAAGAGGGCTTCACCAGTTACCGCGTGGGCTACGCCTCCGCCATCTCCGTCATCTTCTTCGTGATCATCGCGGCCGTCGCCCTCGGGCGGATGTGGCTGCTGCGCAACCGTGAGGAGGGCGCGCGATGAGCGGCACGCAGGCACCACCGCGGCCGAAGGCCCGCAGCACCTGGACACCGAGCCAGATCGTTCTGACCCTGACCGGGGTCGTCGTCTCCCTCCTCTTCCTGGCACCGCTCGCCTGGGCGCTGTTCACCTCGCTCAAGTCGGAGACCGAGGCCGTCGAGGTGCCGCCGCACTGGTTGCCGAAGGACTGGACCGGCCAGGCATGGAAGGCCCTCTTCGAGAGCGGCAACATCACCAACTGGTTCGTCAACTCGCTGGTCGTCTCGGTGTGCGTGACGGCCGTGGTGCTGTGCGTCGCCGCGCTCGCCGGATACGGCTTCGCCCGCACCGAGTTCCGCGGCAAGGGCGCCCTGATGGGCGTCGTCATGGCGGGCCTGATGATCTCCCCCGCGGTCCTCGGCGTCCCCCTGTTCACCACGGTCCAGCAGATGGGCATGGTCGACACCTACTGGGGCATGATCCTGCCCCAGTGCGCCCCCGCGGCGATGGTCTACATCCTCTACAAGTTCTTCCAGAGCATCCCCAAAGAGCTGGAGGAGGCCGCCTTCATCGACGGCGCGGGCCGCTGGCGGATCTTCTTCACCATCGTGGTGCCGCTCGCCCGGCCCTCGCTCGCGGCGGTCGGCATCTTCACCTTCATCGCGTCGTGGAACAACTTCCTGTGGCCGTACATGGTCACCAACAACCCCGACCTGATGACCATGCCCAACGGCATCGCGACCGTCATGAACTCCTACGGCATCCAGTGGGCCCAGCTCATGGCCGGCGGCCTGATGGCGGGCCTGCCGCTGATCGTCGTCTTCGTCTTCTTCCAGCGCCAGATCGTGGCGGGCGTGGCACACACCGGGCTGGCGGGCCAGTGACCCCGCGCGGACCGCTCGCGGCCCTCGCCGCCGCCTTCCTCCTCGCCCTGCTCCCTAGCACGGCTCAGGCGGTGCCGGGCTACCCCGACCCGCAGCCGGTCACCGGCCAGCAGATCATCCACGACCCGACCGTCATCAAGCTCAAGGGCGGCCGCTACGCCGCCTACTCGACCGGCGGCGTCATCGGCGCCCGCCTCTCCGAGGACCGCAAGCGCTGGGACGACGCGGGCAACGCCTTCACCACGCCCCCGGCCTGGTGGTACGAGTACAACGACACCGGCGACCCCTGGGCCCCCGACATCAGCTACCGCGCGGGCCGCTACTGGCTGTACTACGCGGTCTCCTCCTGGGGCACGAACCACTCGGCGATCGGCGTCGCGACCTCCCCGTCCGGCCTGCCCGGCACCTGGACCGACCACGGCAAAGTCTTCTCGTCCGAGACCACGGACACCTACAACGCCATCGACCCGGCGGTCGTCCGCGCCCACGGCAGGCTGTGGATGGCGTTCGGCTCCTACTGGACCGGCATCCGCATGGTCGCACTGAACCCGCGCACGGGCAGGGCGATTTCCGGCGCCCCGGTCCACCACCTGGCGACCCGCCCCGACGCCCCGTACGCGGTCGAGGGCCCGGCGATCGTCAAGCACGGCCGCCACTACTACCTCCTCGCCTCCTACGACGCCTGCTGCCAGGGCGCGGAGTCGACGTACAAGATCCGGGTCGGCCGCGCGACATCGGTGACCGGCCCGTACACCGACAAGGACGGAAAGCCGCTCCTGGAAGGCGGCGGCACGCTGCTCCTTGCCGGCCACGGCCGGTTCGCCGGCACCGGCGGTGAATCGGTCTTCCGCGACAGGGGCCGGGACGTCCTCGCGTACCACTACTACGACGCCGAGGACTCCGGGACGCCCAAGTTGGGCCTGAACGAACTGAGTTGGGGCCGCGACGGCTGGCCCCGCCTCAAGGAAAGGGAAAAATGAGCACCGCACGCTTCACCCTCGACCCGGCCTTCACCGTCGGTGAGGTCAACCCCCGCCTCTTCGGCTCCTTCGTGGAGCACCTGGGCCGCTGCGTCTACACCGGCATCTTCGAGCCGGGCCACCCCGCGGCGGACGAGGCGGGCCTGCGCACCGACGTCCTGGACCTGATCCGGGAGCTGGGCGCCACGGCGATCCGCTACCCCGGCGGCAACTTCGTCTCCGGCTACAAGTGGGAGGACTCGGTCGGCCCGGCCGAGGAGCGACCGCGCCGCCTGGACCTGGCCTGGCGCACCACGGAGTCGAACCGCTTCGGCCTCTCCGAGTACATCGCGTTCCTGAAGAAGATCGGCCCGCAGGCCGAGCCGATGATGGCGGTGAACCTGGGCACGCGCGGCGTGGCCGAGGCCATCGAACTCCAGGAGTACGCCAACCACCCGCAGGGCACGGCCCTCTCCGACCTGCGGGTCGCGCACGGCGACAAGGAGCCCTTCGGCATCCGGCTCTGGTGCCTGGGCAACGAGATGGACGGCCCCTGGCAGACCGGCCACAAGACGGCCGAGGAGTACGGGCGGATCGCGGCGGAGACGGCGCGCGCGATGCGCCAGATCGACAAGGACGTCGAACTGGTCGCGTGCGGCAGCTCGGGCCAGTCCATGGAGACGTTCGCGGAGTGGGAGGCGAAGGTCCTGGCCGAGACGTACGACCTGGTCGACCACATCTCGCTGCACGCCTACTACGAGGAGCACGACGGCGACCGGGACTCCTTCCTCGCGTCGGCCGTCGACATGGAGTCGTTCATCGAGAACGTCGTCGCGACCTGCGACCACGTGGGCGCCCGCCTCAAGTCGAAGAAGAAGATCAACCTCTCCTTCGACGAGTGGAACGTCTGGTACATGTCCCGCACCGACGCCGAGGTCTCGGCGCTCGACTGGCCGGAGGCCCCCCGCCTCCTGGAGGACGTCTACTCGGTCACCGACGCCGTCGTCTTCGGCTCGCTCCTCATCGCCCTGCTGCGCCACGCGGACCGCGTCACGGTCGCCTGCCTCGCCCAACTGGTCAACGTCATCGCCCCGATCATGACCGAGCCCGGTGGCCCGGCCTGGCGCCAGACGACGTTCTTCCCGTTCGCGCAGGCATCGAGGTACGGGCGTGGCGAGGTCCTGGACGTCCGCGTGTCGGGCCCGACGTACGACACGAAGCGCCACGGCACGGCGGACCTGCTGCACGCGACGGCGGTCCGCGCGGACGACGGAACGGTGACGGTGTTCGCGGTGAACCGCAGCCAGACGGAGGCGCTGCCGCTGGAAGCGGCGCTGCACGCGATGGAGCTGACGTCGGTCGCCGAACACTCGGTCCTGTCCGACGCGGACCCGGACGCCCGCAACACGCTCGACGAGCCGGAACGGGTGAAGCCGCACGCGGGCACGGGCACGACCCTCACGGACGGAACCCTGCGGGCGACCCTGGAACCGCTCTCCTGGAACGTGATCCGTCTGGCGTGACACGGCCGGGTCGGTCCAGCGAGATTCAGGTGCATTTCATATCAGTCCCATAGGGAACGTCCGCACAGTGGTCCGCATGGACTTCTCGTGGACGATCGTCGTCGCCGGGGCCCTGGTCGGGCTCGCGGTCGGGCTGACCGGGATGGGCGGCGGCGCCCTGATGACGCCGATCATGGTCATGTTCTTCGGGGTCGACCCCACCGCCGCCATCGGCAGTGACCTCGCGACCTCCTTGTTCATGAAGCCGTTCGGCGCCGCCGTGCACCAGAGGGCGGGCACGGTCCGCCGGGACATCGTCCGGTGGCTGCTGCCGACGGCCGTGCCCGCCGCGTTCGCCGGGGCCCTGCTGCTCCAGGCGTTCGGGGACGGCGAGGAGCTCCAGGCGCGGGTCACGTACGTCATCGGCGGGGCGCTGCTGCTCGCCGTGCTCGGCATGGTCGCCAGAATGTGGCTCGACCGGCGCCGCGGGCTCGTGACGGCCGCCGCCGAGGACGCGGAGGTGCGGGTCAGGCCGGTGGCCACGCTGCTGATCGGGCTGATCGGCGGGCTCGTGGTGGGGATGACCTCGGTCGGCTCCGGTTCGCTGATCATCGTGATGCTGATGCTCGCCCACCCCCGCCTCAGGGCGAACCACCTCGTCGGCACCGATCTGGCGCAGGCCGTCCCGCTGGTCGGCGCCGCCGCCCTCGGCCACTTCCTGGTCGGCGACGTCTCCCTCGGTCTCACCGGCACTCTGCTGATCGGCGCGGTCCCCGGCGTCCTGGGCGGGGCCGTGCTGTCCGCCCGCGTCGCCGGGCCCGCCCTGCGCTGGGCGCTGATCGTCCTGCTCACCGGCTCGGGCCTCGCCATGTGGGGCGTCAGCGGCATCCCGCTGGTCGTGGTCTGCCTCGTCATCGCGGCCGTGGGCGCCGCGGTCACTCTGCGCACCGGACGCTCCCGCGACGCCCCCCGCCTCGACACCGTGCCCCACGAACGGCCCCCGGCGATGACCCGGTGAGGATGTCGGCCCGGGCCGACTGCGCGGAGGGGGCCGGCCGCAGACCCGGCGCCCTGGAACAGCGGGACGACGCTTGCGCTCATCAACCGCCACCGCCCGTATCCGTATCCATGGGAACCACGGATACGGATACGGGCGGGGCAGTGTTCACCGGGTGGTGCTCAGGAGGCGCTGAAGGAGTGCACCGTCGTCGTGCGGTACGTCTCGCCGGGCCGCAGCACCGTCGAGGGGAACGCCGGCTGGTTCGGTGAGTCCGGGAAGTGCTGCGTCTCCAGGCACAGGCCGTCGCCCTGCCGGTAGGTGCGCCCGGACGGGCCGACGAGCGTGCCGTCGAGGAAGTTGCCCGAGTAGAACTGCACCCCGGGCTGGTCCGTGGCGATCTTCAGGGTGCGGCCCGAGCCCGGGTCGCGCAGTGTCGCGAAGTGCACCGGGCGGCTGGTGACGCCCTTGTCGAGCACCCAGTTGTGGTCGAAGCCCTTCGCGGTGATCAGCTGCGGGTGCCCGGCCCGGATGTCGTCGCCGATCGCCTTGCCGCGGCGGAAGTCGAACGGCGTGCCCGCGACCTTCGCCAGCTCGCCGGTCGGGATGAGACCGGTGTCGGTGGGCGTGTAGCGGGACGCGGCGAGGGTCAGCTCGTGATCGTGGATGCCGCCGCTGCCCTCGCCCGCGAGGTTGTAGTAGGTGTGGTTGGTGAGGTTGACGACGGTCGCCTTGTCCGTCGTCGCCGTGTAGTCGATGCGCCAGTCACCGCGCGCAGTGAGGGTGTACGTGACCTTCACCCGAAGCGTTCCGGGGTAGCCCATCTCGCCGTCGACGGACGTGTAGTGCAGGTGGAGGCCCACGTCGGAGCCGGAGGTGAACGGCTCCACGTCCCACACGCGCGTGTTGAAGCCCTTCGCGCCGCCGTGCAGCGAGTTGGCGCCGTCGTTGACGGAGAGCTGGTACGTCTTGCCGTCCAGGGTGAAGCGGCCGTTCGCGATGCGGTTCCCGTAGCGGCCGATGGTCGCCCCGAAGAACGTGGTGCCCGCGACGTAGTCCTCGATGTTGTCGTAGCCGAGGGAGACGTTCACGTACCGGCCGCGCCGGTCCGGGAGCTCCAGGGACTGCACGATGCCGCCGTAGGAGAGGACCTTGAGGCGAGTGCCGCCGTTGGCCAGGGACCAGCGGTGGATCTTCGTGCCGTCGGCGAGCTTGCCGAAGGGCTCCTTCACCGGCTTCCTTCCTGACGCGGCGTGGGCCGTGCCACCGACGGCGGTGGTGGCCGCCACGCCCGCGGCGGCGGCCGCCGCGAGCACCGTACGTCTGCTCGTATCCATCTGACGCTCCTAATCGGGGAGTGGTGCCTGATGACGTGCGACTTGCAGCCCTTGACGGGCCCTTGACAGGCGGGTGAGCGGTTACGCACCGACGCGGCGCTTGTTCCAGACGTCGAAGCCGACCGCGGCGAGCAGGGCCAGGCCCTTGATCACCGACTGCCAGTCGGAGCCGACGCCGAGCAGGTTCATGCCGTTGTTCAGCACACCGAGGACGAGGCCACCGATGATCGCGCCGAGGACGGTGCCGACGCCGCCGCTCATGGAGGCGCCGCCGATGAACGAGGCGGCGATGGCCTCCAGCTCGAAGTTGAGGCCGGCCTTCGGCGAGGCCGCGTTCAGCCGGGCGGCCACGACCAGACCCGCCAGGGCCGCGAGCACGCCCATGTTCAGGAAGACGTAGAAGGAGACCTTCTTGTCCTTCACGCCGGAGAGCTTCGCCGCCGGGAGGTTGCCGCCGATGGCGTAGATGTGCCGGCCGAAGATCGAGTTGCGCATCAGGTAGCCGTAGCCGACGACCAGGACACCGAGGATGAGCAGGACGACCGGGGCGCCCTTGTAGCTGGCCAGCAGCATCGTGACCACGGCGATGGCGGCGATGATCGCGACCAGCTTCAGGACGAAGAGGTTGAACGGCGGGAGCTCCAGGGCGAACTCCTGCTGGCGGCGCCGGTCACGCAGCTCCTGCACGACCACGGCCGCGGCGAGTACGACACCGAGCAGCAGGGTGAGGTTGTGGTAGTTGGTGTTCGGGCCGACCTCGGGCAGGAAGCCGTTGCCGAGCTTGCCGAGGCCCTCGGGGAACGGGCCGAGGGTCTGCCCCTTCAGCAGGATCTCGGTGAGTCCGCGCCACACCAGCATGCCCGCGAGGGTCACGATGAACGACGGTATGCCGCCGTACGCGATCAGCCAGCCCTGTATGCAGCCGGCGGCGCCGCCCATCGCGAGGCAGATGACCGCCGCGACGGGCCAGGGGATGTCGTGACTGACCATGAGGACGGCGGCCGTCGAGCCGACGAACGCGGTCAGCGACCCCACCGACAGGTCGATGTGACCGGCGATGATGACCAGCATCATGCCGATCGCGAGGATCAGGATGTAGCTGTTCTGGAGTACCAGGTTGGAGACGTTGCGCGGCAGGATCAGGTCGCCGTCCGTCCAGACGGCGAAGACGACCACGAGCAGGCCGAGCGCGAGCAGCATGCCGTACTGGCGCATGTTGCGGCGCATCCCGTCGAGCACGAGACGCAGCAGCCCGCCCTCGGCGGTGGCCCCGCCCTTGCCCGGCGGCGCGGGGGCCGGGGACTTGTCCATCACGTCCGTGCTCATCGTGTTACCTCTTCTGTCCCGTTCTTGTCCTTGGTCATCAGGCGCATCAGGGACTCCTGCGTCGCCTCCGCGCGGGTGACCTCACCGGTCAGCCGTCCCGCGCTCATCGTGTAGATGCGGTCGCACATCCCCAGCAGCTCGGGCAGCTCGGAGGAGATGAAGACCACCGCCTTGCCCTCGGCCGCCAGCTTGTCGATGACCGTGTAGATCTCGTACTTGGCACCGACGTCGATCCCGCGGGTCGGCTCGTCGAGGATGAGCACCTCGGGCCCCGCGAAGATCCACTTGCTGAGGACGACCTTCTGCTGGTTGCCGCCCGAGAGCTTGCCCGCCGGTTCGAAGACCGTCGGGGCCTTGATGTTCATCGACTTGCGGTACTCCTCGGCGACCTGCCGCTCTCCGTGCTCGTCGACCACGCCGCGCTTGGAGACCTTGTGCAGCGCCGCGAGGGAGATGTTGCGGTTGATGGTGTCGAGGAGGTTGAGGCCGTAGTGCTTGCGGTCCTCGGTCGCGTAGGCGATGCCGTGCCCGACGGCCTCCGCCACGCTCTTGGTGCGGATCTCACCGCCGTCCCGCAGGACGGTGCCGCCCGCGTACCGGCCGTAGGTCCGCCCGAAGACGCTCATCGCGAGTTCGGTGCGGCCCGCGCCCATCAGGCCCGCGATCCCGACGATCTCCCCGCGCCGTACGTGCAGGGAGACGTCGTCGACGACCTTGCGCTCCCGGTCGAGGGGGTGGTGCACGGTCCAGTTGCGGATCTCCAGGGCCGGCGCCGCCCCCTTCTCGGCCTGGTGCGGGGTGCGCTCGGGGAAGCGGTGCTCCAGGTCGCGGCCGACCATCCCGGAGATGATCCGGTCCTCGGAGGTCTCCTCGGCGTGCACGTCGAGGGTCTCGATGGTGCGGCCGTCCCGCAGGATCGTCACGGAGTCGGCGACGCGGCGGATCTCGTTCAGCTTGTGGGAAATGATGATCGAGGTGATGCCCTGTTCCTTCAACTCCAGGATCAGATCAAGAAGTTTGCCGGAATCCTCGTCGTTGAGCGACGCGGTCGGCTCGTCCAGGATCAGCAGCTTCACGTCCTTGGCGAGCGCCTTGGCGATCTCCACGAGCTGCTGCTTGCCGACGCCGATGTCGGTGATCCGGGTGTTGGGGTTCTCCACCAGGCCCACCCGGCGCAGCTGCCGGGTGGCGTGGCGCAGGGTCTCCCGCCAGTCGATCAGCCCGCGCGTGGCGTGCTCGTTGCCGAGGAACATGTTCTCGGCGATCGACAGGTAGGGGACCAGCGCCAGCTCCTGGTGGATGATGACGATGCCCCGCTTCTCGGACGCGTTGATGTCCTTGAAGTGGCAGGGCTCGCCCTCGAAGAGGATCTCACCCTCGTAACTTCCGTGCGGATGCAGACCGGAGAGCACCTTCATCAAGGTGGACTTGCCGGCGCCGTTCTCACCACAGATGGCGTGGACCTCGCCCTGACGTACTGTCAGATTGACGTCCGAGAGCGCTTTCACACCGGGAAAGGTCTTGACGATCGAGCGCATTTCCAGGACGGGTCCCGCCATGGTCGTGCCCTTCAGCTAGTGGTCGGACAGGGGTACTTACTGGCCCAGGTCGGACTTGTTGTAGTAGCCGCTGTCGACGAGTTCCTTCTCGTAGTTGTCCTTGGTGACCAGGACCGGGTTGAGCAGGTACGAGGGGACGACCTTCGCGCCGTTGTCGTAGCTCTTGACGTCGTTGACCTCGGGCTTCTTGTCGTGCAACACGTCGTCGACCATCGTCGAGGCGACCGTGGCGAGCTTGCGGAGGTCCTTGTACACCGTCGAGTACTGCTGGCCGGCGATGATCGACTTCACCGAGGCGACCTCGGCGTCCTGACCGGAGATCGGCGGCAGCGGCTTGGACTTGGAGCCGTAGCCGTCCGACTTCAGGGCGGACAGGATGCCGATCGAGATGCCGTCGTACGGGGAGAGCACCGCGTCCACGCGGGTGCTGCCCTTGTACGTCGAGGTCAGCAGGTCGTCCATGCGCTTCTGGGCGGTGGCGCCGTCCCAGCGCAACGTGGTGACCTGGTTGAGCTTGGTCTGGCCGGACTTGACGACGAGCTGCTTCTTGTCGATGTACGGCTGGAGCACCTTCATCGCGCCGCCGAAGAAGTACCGCGTGTTGTTGTCGTCGTTGGAGCCGGCGAACAGCTCGATGTTGAACGGGCCCTTCTCGCCCTTGCTCAGCCCCAGCTTGTCCACGAGGGAGGTGGCCTGGAGCCTGCCGACCTTCTCGTTGTCGAAGGTGGCGTAGTAGCTGACGTTCTTGGTGTCGAGGATGAGCCGGTCGTAGGAGATGACCGGGATGTCCGCGTCGGCGGCCTGCTGGAGCACCGAGTTGAGCGACTTGTTGTCGATCGCGGCGACGATCAGCGCGGAGACGCCCTGCGTGATCATGTTCTCGATCTGCGAGACCTGCTGGTCCGGGTCGTCCTCACCGAAGACCAGCTTGGTCTTGTACCCCTTCGCCTTCAGGGACTTGACGACGTTGTTGCCGTCGGCGATCCAGCGCTCGGAGGACTTCGTCGGCATCGCGATACCGACGGTGGAGCCCTCCGCGCTCTTCTTGCCCTCTTTCTTGCCGCCCTCGCTGTCCTGCCCGCAGGCGGTCAGGGTCAGCGCGAGGGAGGCGGTGGCGGCTATCGCTCCGAGAGCGGCTCGGCGGTTTCGCATGGTCATCATCCTTGATGTGTGGGTGCAGAGCTCGGTCGGCGGTGCGAAGTCCCTGGCGAGGAGCGGAGGTTGACCGAGTAGAGATGCGTCGGATTCTGCGCGGCCTTGTCTGAATCTGGGAAGTTGTGTTTCCGGAACGTTATTGGGCCGTGTCGAAGCGCCGGAGTTCGCCGGGCAGCCGGGAGCCGATCGGGGACATCCCGGCATCGGCCCCGTGCCGCTCCAGCAGGTCGAGCGCGAGCCGCCCCCGGCGCACCCGCTCGCGGGCCGTGTCGAGGGTGACGTCCCGCAGGTGGGCGCCGTACGGGTAGATGGCCGGCGCCTTCGCCAGCCCGAACTTGAGGTACAACGGGGCGCCCCTGCGCACCAGTTCGGCGATCTCGTACATCCGGACATATCCGCCGAGGTCGTCCGGGGCCTCGACGTACATGTCCATCGGCGCGGCCGAGACCCGCCGGATCTCGGTGAGGTGCGTGAGCGTCAGGTCGCTCGGCACGTTCAGCGAGTCGGCGCCGAGCTGCTCGTAGACGGCGTACGCGGCCGGGTTCACGGGGCCGATGAGCGCGGAGACCTTGAGCGTGGTGTCGGCGGGCAGCAGGCCCTGGGCACGCGCCCGGTGCAGCGTCCAGAGCACGCCCTCATCGGCGACGAGCAGGCACTTGACCCCCAACTCCGTGGCTCGTACGGCGTCTTCGACGCATCCGGCGACGGCGTCGTACCCGCGGGCCCGCAGTCCGGCGCCGCGCGAGTCGCTGCGCACGGAGGCACCGGTGTCCCAGGTGCCGCGCGGCCCGGTGAACAGGCACAGCTCGATGTCGCGCTCGGCGGTCGCCTCGACCATCTCGACGATCTCGGCGTCACGCAGCATCCAGACGCCGCTGCCCTGGCTGATCCGGTGGACCGGGACGTCGAGCCGGGAGGCTTCCTTGAGCACGACCCCGACGGCCTCGGGCCCTTCGACGGAGGGGATCTCGACGCGCCAGGTACCCCCGTCCGGGAACGTGTGCGGGGAGGTGTCCGCCGGGTCGGGTCCGGGGGCGCTCAGCCCGAGCGAGGAGAGGACGTGTTCGCCGGGTCGGCGGGGTGAGTCGGTCACGCTGGTCCTTTGCGTCGGTACGCCGGGGGCGTCATGTCGTTCGATATTTCGTACGGAGTTCGGTTCGGTTCCGCTTCGGTGGAGCGGGTCGGAGGGGGAGCGGGCCGGTGCCGGTGGTGGGGCGCAGGCGTGGTTGGGGCGGCGCTGCTCGTCCCCGTCCGGTCCGGCCGCCCCCTGGGTGTGCGGGGCGCCACTCCGGGCGTACGGGCCGCCCGCGGGTGGGGCGAGCCCCTGGCGCATCGGGCGGCGTACGGGCCCCTCGGGCGTGCGGGGGAGCCCGGCGCGGTCGCCCGGCCGGGCCCCGGCTAAGGCCGCAGCAGTACCTTGCCCACCTTCGGGTCCCCGGCCCCCACCAGCTCGATGGCCTCGGCGAACCGCTCCAGCGGGACCTCGTGCGTGACGAGCGGCATCGGGTCGAGCAGGCCCGCCCCGAAGACCCGCACCGCATGGGCCCACGCGTCCGGCGCGGCCCCGAACACGGTCCGCACCTCCAGCTGCCGCACCACCAGATCCGTCGGGTCGAGACCCTCGGCCCCCGCCGCCGGGATCCCGGTGAGCACGAGCCGGCCGCCCCGCCGCAGCAGCGACGCCGCGGTCCGCGCGGCCGAAGCCGACCCCGCGGTCTCGATCACCACGTCGAAGTCGTCCGGGAGCGCGGAGTCCCGCAGCCGGAAGTCCGTGGCCCCGAACTGCCGGGAGAGCGCGTCCCGTTCGTCCCGGGTCCCGACCACGAGCAGCTCCGAGGGGGAGCCCGCCGCGAGGAACTGCACGGCGAGCATCCCGAGCGTCCCGGTCCCGACCACGGCCACCCGCTGACCCGGCAGCGCTTCCGCCTTGATCGCCGCGGCGGCGACGCAGGCGGCGGGTTCGAGCAGCGCCGCGGCCGTCAGGTCGGCGTCGTCGGGCAGGACGTGCAGCAGCCGCGCCGGCAGCGTCAGCGTCGCCGCCATCGCCCCCGGCCGGGTGAAGCCGGTCTCCTCGTACCCGGCGGTGCAGAGCGTGGTCTCACCGGCGTGGCAGCGGTCGCACACCTGGCAGTTCCGGAAGCCCTCGCCGACGACCTTGCGTCCGACGAGCCCGTCCGGCACCCCGTCGCCCACGGCGTCCACGACACCGGACCACTCGTGCCCGGGGGTGAGCGGGTAACGGACGTACCCCTCGGGCCGGTTGCCCTGGTAGACCTCGCGGTCACTGCCGCAGATCCCCACGGCGTGCACCCGCACCCGCGCCTCGCCGGGCCCCGGCGCGACCGGCTCGTGCGCCACGATCCGGTGCTCGCCCGGCGCCTCGACGACTACGGCCGTGGTCACTTGGACGCCTTGGGCGCGCGCTTCTCCCAGCCCTCGGCCCACAGGTCGAACCGGGCCTGCTGCTGCGGGAACTCGGCCGCCGCGTCGACGTCCAGCTCGACCCCGAGACCCGGCTCGTGCGACAGCTCGAAGTACCCGTCCACGACCTTCGGCGCGCCCTTGACGACCTTCTTGATCTCGGCGTCGGCGAAGTCGTTGAAGTGCTCCAGGATCTTGAAGTTGGGGGAGGTGAACCCGACCTGGAGGGACGCGGCCGTCAGCACGGGACCGCCCACGTTGTGCGGGGCGACCAGCATGTAGTGGGTCTCCGCGGTGGCGGCGAGCTTGCGCGTCTCCCAGATGCCGCCGATGTGGCCGACATCGGGCTGGATGATGTCGACGGCCTGGCTCTCGAACAGCTCCCGGAACTCGATCCGGTCGTGGATCCGCTCACCGGTCGCCATCGGGATCTCCACCTTCGCGGCGACCTTCTCCAGCGCCTTGAGGTTCTCCGGCGGCACCGGCTCCTCCAGCCACGCGGGCTTGAACGGCGCCAGTTCGTTGGCGAGCCGGATCGCGGTGGCGGGGGAGAACCGGCCGTGCATCTCCAGCATCAGCTCGGCGTCCGGCCCGATCGCGTCCCGCACGGCCTCGATCAACGAGACGGCGTACAGCGACTGTTCGTGGTCCAGCTCGTAGTGCCCGGTGCCGAACGGGTCGATCTTCAGCGCCTTGTACCCGCGCTCCATCACCACCTGCGCGGCCTTGTGGTACGCCTGCGGGGTGCGCTCGGTGGTGTACCAACCGTTCGCGTACGCCTTGACCTTGTCGGTGACCTTGCCGCCGAGCAACTGCCAGACCGGAACGCCGAGCGCCTTGCCCTTGATGTCCCAGCAGGCCATCTCGATCACGGCGATACCGGACATGACGATCTCGCCGGCCCGCCCGTAGTCGCCGTACTTCATTCGCCGTACGAGGTCCTCGACGGCGAACGGGTCCGACCCCACAATGTGGTTGGCCAGCGCCTCGTTCAAGTAGCCGACGAGCGCGTCGGTGTGGCCCAGCATGCGGGTCTCGCCGACACCGGTGATCCCCTCGTCGGTGTGCACCTGGACGTAGGTCAGGTTCCGCCACGGCGTCCCGACCACATGCGTGCTGATTCCCGTGATGCGCAAGGCAGTTGCCCCCTGTGCCGTTCGATATTTCGTCACTCGTTCGAAATGCTGGCGTGACAGTAAGGACGCCCCGGCGGAGGTGTCAATGGTCTGCGCAGAGGAAGGCAGACAAATGCAGCGGAACGCGGCGGCCCAGTGACGGCGTGGAGGCGGCCACCCCGGCGGAACGCGCTGTTCCGCACAGAAGTTTCACAGCACCGGCTTTTTCCGTTACCGCCCGGGCGCCTAGCCTCCCTAGGTCATGGACTACTGCCACCCGTGCCGCCGGCACCTCAACGGGGCCCTGGCCTGCCCGGGCTGCGGCACCCCCGCCGACGCCGTGCGGGCCTACGCGGAGGCGCTCACCACGCACGAGGCGGCGGACGAGCCGGAGACCTCGCAGGACGGCGCCCCGGCCCGCCCGCGCAGCAGGCGCCGCCGGCGCAGGGTGCACCGCAGGCGCCGGGGACACATCCTCCTCGCGACGGCGGGCCTCGCCCTCGCGGCGGGCGGCCTCAGCCTCGCCGAGCTCGG
Organism: Streptomyces sp. NPDC030991; assembly: GCF_055571235.1. NCBI lineage: Bacteria > Bacillati > Actinomycetota > Actinomycetes > Kitasatosporales > Streptomycetaceae > Streptomyces > Streptomyces sp. NPDC030991. Next base: position 171,957 of record NZ_JBVIFR010000003.1, on the reverse strand, counting down.
CACCGAGTCCTCCAGGGGTAAGGACGCCCAGGCCGCTCCGGACACCGCCGGCGCCGTCACGGAAGCCGCGGCGCAGGCGGACGCGAACGGCACCTCCCCGGCCGTCGCGACCGCGCGCTCCGGCGCACCGGCACGGACCTCGTCCTCGCCGGGGGCGTCCGCGTCCCCCTCGGCGTCACCGAGCGCGACGCGGAGCACCGGCTCCCCGGGCTCCCCGTCACCGGACGCCGGGAGCGGAGGGACGAGCGGGGCCCCGGCCGACGCGCCCTCGTCCGGGGCCGGTTCACCCCCGGACTCGCCGTCGACGACGCACCCCACCACCGCGGCCCCGCCCCCGGCGTCGGCCTCCCCGGCCCCCGAGCCGAGCCCGACGGAGACCTGCGACCGCTTCCTGTGGTGGTGCACCTGAGGCTCCGGTAGGCCGCGCCGGGGCGGTGCCGGGCTCAGGTCGCGGTTCGGGTCACTCCGCGCCGACCATCGTCCGCAGCATGTTCCGCAGCGCGAGGCGCTCCTCCCGGTCGAGCCCGGCCAGCGGCTCGCGCGCGAAGTCGAGGGAGTCCCGCAGGCTCCGCGCCACGCGCGTGCCCTCCTCCGTGGGGGCGGCCACCTTCACGCGCCGGTCGCCGGGCGACGGGCGCCGCTCCACGAGCCCGCGCGTCTCCAGGCGGTCCACGATCCCCGTGATGTTCGACGGCTCACACTTCAGCCGCTGCGCGATCTGCCGCATCGGCAGCGGTTCGAGCGCCAGCAGGCTCAGCACCCGCGCCTGCGCCCCGGTCAGTCCGTGCCGCGCGGCCGCCTCCTCGTACTCCTGGTGGTAGCGCGCGACGACGGCGCCGATCAGCTCGACCACTTCGAGCGTGAGCGGGTCCGTTCGGCGGACGCGGGTACTGGTCATGCCGTTCAGCGTACCCAGTTACTTGACATCATGAAATATTCAGGAGCATGGTTGTTTCACGTACTGAAATACCTGCCCCCTGCGACAAGGATCCGCGCATGCCCGCCGACACCCCCCAGATCCCCGCCACCGGCCGCGAGTGGGCCCTGATCAGCCGCCCCGTCGGCTGGCCCAAGCCCGAGGACTTCGAGCTCCGTGAGGCCCCGGTGGCCGAGCCCGGTCCCGGCCAGGTCCTGGTCAAGAACCTCTACGTATCGGTCGACCCGTACATGCGCGGCCGGATGAGCGCCGCGAAGTCGTACGTGGCCCCCTACGAGCTGGGTAAGGCCATGCAGGCCGGCGCCGTCGGCGAGGTCATCGCCTCCAACGACGAGGGTGTGGCCGTCGGCGACCACGTGCTGCACTTCTTCGGCTGGCGCGAGTACGCGACGTTCGACGCGAAGCAGGCCGTGAAGGTCGACCCCGAGGCCGCGCCCCTGTCGACGTACCTCGGTGTGCTCGGCATGACGGGCCTCACCGCCTACGCGGGCCTGCTGCGCACGCTCTCCTTCAAGGAGGGCGACAGCGTCTTCGTCTCCGGTGCGGCGGGCGCGGTCGGCGGCCAGGTCGGTCAGATCGCCAAGCTCAAGGGCGCCTCGCGGGTCATCGGCTCGGCCGGCTCGGACGAGAAGGTCAAGCTGCTCCTCGACGAGTACGGCTTCGACGCGGCCTTCAACTACAAGACCGGCAGCGTCCACGAGCAGCTGAAGGAGGCGGCCCCCGACGGCATCGACACGTACTTCGACAACGTCGGCGGCGACCACCTGGAGGCCGCCGTCGCGCGGCTGAACCGCGACGGCCGCATCGCCATCTGCGGCGCGATCTCCGTCTACAACAGCACCGAGCCGGCCCCCGGCCCGCGCAACCTCTCCCGCCTCATCCAGACCCGCGGCCGCATCGAGGGCTTCCTCGTCGGCGACCACTACGACCTCCAGCCGCAGTTCGTGCAGGAGGTCGGCGCCTGGGTCCGCTCCGGCGAGCTCAAGTACCGCGAGACGGTCGTCGAGGGCATCGAGAACAACCTGGAGGCGTTCCTCGGCGTCCTGCGCGGCGACAACACCGGCAAGATGGTCGTGAAGCTCTGACCCCGGCTTCCGCCCACAGCGCTTGAGAGCGGCCCTCGTCCTTTGTGACGGGGGCCACTTTCGTTCCCTCCGGCATCCGATAGCCTCTTTCCGTCTTGCGGATTAAAAACTCCGCCTGTCGGAACGAATGAGGGAGTACGGTCCATGGCCATCACGCAGTCCGACGTCGTCTACACCGCCGTAGCCACCGCCGAGAACGGCCGCGACGGCCGCGTCGCCACCGACGACGGCAAGCTCGACGTCATCGTCAACCCGCCCAAGGAGCAGGGTGGTTCGGGCGCCGGGACCAACCCGGAACAGCTCTTCGCGGCCGGCTACAGCGCCTGCTTCCAGGGCGCGCTCGCCGTCGTCGCCCGCCAGGAGGGCATCGACATCACCGGCTCGACCGTCACCGCCAAGGTCGGCATCGGCAAGAACGACGACGGCTTCGGCCTGATCGTCGACATCTCGGCGGCCATCCCGAACGCGGACACGGCCACCGCCACGTCCCTGATCGAGAAGGCCCACCAGGTCTGCCCGTACTCCAAGGCGACCCGCGGCAACATCACGGTCACGCTCTCGGTCTGAGCGGGTTCGGCCGGCCGACGGCCCCGGCCCGTCCCGTAAGGTTTGCGCCATGCGTGATCTCGGGGCGGGCTTCGGCTATCTGATGAAGGGGCAGCGCTGGGTCGCCCGGCACGGCAAGCAGTTCGGCTGGAGCCTGCTGCCCGGCCTCATCACCCTCGTCCTGTACGCGGTCGCCCTGGTCTGCCTCGCCCTGTGGGGCGCCGACTTCGTCGGCTGGGCGACCCCGTTCGCGGACGACTGGGCGTCCCCGTGGAGCGGTCTCTTCCGCGGCCTGCTGACGGCCCTCCTCTTCGCCCTCGCCCTGCTCCTGGCGGTGCTGAGCTTCACGGCTGCCACCCTCCTGATCGGCCAGCCGTTCTACGAGTCCCTCTCCGAGCAGGTCGACATGGCCGAGGGCGGCCACGCACCCGAGTCCGGCCTCCCGCTCTGGCGCGACCTGTGGGTCTCGGCCCGCGACAGCCTGCGCATCCTGGTCCGGGCCTGCCTGTGGGGCCTGCTCCTCTTCGCGCTCGGCTTCGTCCCGTTCGTCGGCCAGTCGGTGATCCCGGTCATCGGCTTCTTCGTCACGGGCTTCTTCCTCACCGAGGAGCTGACGGCGGTGGCGTTGCAACGCCGTGGCGTCCGACTCCGTGACCGCCTGGCCCTGTTGCGGTCGCGAAAGGGCCTGGCGTGGGGCTTCGGGGCGCCCCTGGCGGTGGCGTTCCTGGTGCCGCTCGTGGCGGTGTTCCTGATGCCCGGCGCGGTGGCCGGAGCGACCTTGATGGTGCGCGACCTGGAGCGGGACACCCCGCCCCGGGCGCGGGGAGCCGCGCGAGCGGACACCGACGACATGTATCCGGCCGCGGACGGCTCCACGGCGGACGAGACTTCGCGAGGACCGGCGTCATGAGAACAGCGAACCTCGGCGTCCTCTTCGCCATCGAACTCGTCGCCCTGGGCGCGGTCGGCGCCTACGGCTTCACCCGCGACGTGGCGGCCCCCCTGGCCTGGCTCGCGGGTCTCGCGGGCCTCGCCGCGATGATCGTCACCTGGGCCCTCTTCGGCTCCCCGAAGGCCCGGTACAAGACCCGCGGAGCGGTCCGCGTCGCCTTCGAGACCGTCTGGTTCGGCGCGGGCGTCGTGGCCCTCGCCCTCTCCGGCGCATACGTCTGGGCGCTCCTCTTCGCCGTCGTCTGCGCCCTGAGCAAGGCGCTCGCGGTGAACTGGAACCAGTAGCTCAGCCCTGCGACAGGGGGCCGGGTCCGACACCGGGTTCGCCATCTGGTCCGGCATCGGGTTCGGCGCTGGGTCCGGCATAGGGTTCGGCACCGGGCTCGGCCCCGTGCCCGGCGCCGGGTTCGGCCTCGCCCAGCAGGCCCAGGAAGTCGCGGAACGCCCCCGGCATGTCCACCGACTCCGGGTCGAGCAGCCACTGGTACTGCAGTCCGTCCATCACGGCGACGAGCAGCGGCGCGGCCCGCTCCGGCGTGAGCCCGCCCGGCAGCCGCTCCCCGTACTCGGCGCGCAGCACCTCCGCCATCGACTCGCGCACACCGGCGTAGCGCCGGGTGAAGAAGTCCCGCGCCGGGTGTCCCTCGGTGACCGACTCCCCGAGCAGCGCCGAGAAGGTCTGCACGATCCCCGGCCGCATCGCGTTGTACTCGATCAGTGAGCCGAGCAGGTCGAGGCGCCACCGGGTGCTCGGCACCGCGTCCCACCGGTCCCGGTCCGCGAGGACCGCGACGAGCAGCGCCTCCTTCGTCGGGAAGTGGTGCAGCAGCCCCTGCTGGGTGAGTCCCACGCGCTCCGCGACCGCCGCGAGGCTCGCGCCCCGGTACCCGCGCTCGGCGATCACCTCGAGCGCGGCCCGCAGGATCTCGGCCCGCCGTTCCTCGCTCCGGGCGGCTCTCGTGCTGCTCATGCGGTCACCGTACGACATGGTGAGAGGGGCCCGGCGCGGCAAATATGACGACGGGATAACGAAACCTACCGCTCTACAGGTACCGGGTGCAGGATGGACGTGCTCGGAACAGTGCACGCGTGATGACCTCGACGAGGAGGGCCGGCATGGCGACCCAGACAGACGGTTTCGGCGGCGACGACGGGGCACGGGCCCGCGAGGCGGTGGTCGAGGCCGCACTCGGCAAGCTCGACCTCGACAGCAAGGCGCGGCTGCTCGCCGGCCAGGACATGTGGTCGCTGCCCGCGCTCCCCGACATCGGCCTCGCCCCGCTGGTCATGTCCGACGGCCCGATCGGCGTACGCGGCGTGCGCTGGACCGCCGACGACCCCTCGATCGCCCTGCCGTCCCCGACGGCCCTCGCCGCCACCTGGGACCCCGCGCTCGCCCGCAGGGCAGGGGCGCTGCTCGCCCAGGAGGCCCGGCGCAAGGGCGTCCACGTCCTGCTCGCCCCGACCGTGAACCTGCACCGCTCCCCGCTCGGCGGCCGCCACTTCGAGGCGTACAGCGAGGACCCCTACCTCACCGGCGCCATCGGCACCGGCTATGTCCAGGGCGTCCAGTCCGGCGGCGTCGGCACCACCGTCAAGCACTTCGTCGCCAACGACGCCGAGACCGACCGTTTCACCGTCGACAACCTCGTCCCCCCGCGCGCCCTGCGCGAGCTGTACCTGGCCCCCTTCGAGGCCATCGTCGAGAACGCCCACCCGTGGGGCATCATGACCGCCTACAACTCGGTCAACGGCACGACCATGACCGAGCACCGCTACCTCGTCCACGAGATCCTGCGCGGCGAATGGGGCTTCGACGGCTTCAACGTCTCCGACTGGATGGCCGCCCGCTCCACCACCGGCGCCCTCAAGGGCGGCCTGGACGTCGCCATGCCAGGACCGCGGACCGTGTACGGGCCCGCGCTGGCCGCCGCCGTACGGGCAGGCGAGGCCGAGGAGTCCGAGGTCGACGACGCCGTGCGCCGCGTGCTGCGGCTCGCCGCCCGCGTCGGCATCCTCGAAGGCGCCGAGCCGGCGGTGCCCCCTGCGCGGCGCCCCGCCGAGATCGACGGCGTCGCCCTGGCCCGCGAGATCGCCCGTCGCGCCTTCGTCCTCGTCCGCAACACCGGGGTGCTGCCGCTGCGGCCGGACGCCAGGATCGCCCTCATCGGCGCCGCCGCCCGCGACGCCCGGATTCTCGGCGGCGGTTCCGCCACCGTCTTCCCCGACCGCGTCGTCTCCCCGCTCGGCGGCCTCGGCGCCGCCGCGGACTCCCTCACCTACGCCGTCGGCGCCGACCCGAGCGACGAACTCGCCGCCGCCGACAAGGGGTTCGAGCTGCACGCCGTCTGCCGCGACGCCGACGGCACCGTCATCGGCGAAGGCTCACTGCCGAGCGGCCAGCTCCAGTGGATGGGCGACGACCTGCCCGCCGGCGTCACCCACGAGACGCTGCACAGCATCGAGATCAAGGGCACCTTCACCCCGCGCGTCAGCGGCGACCACGCGTTCGGCACGCGCGGCCTCGGCGCCTTCACCCTCACCGCCGACGACGCCGTCCTCTACGACGGCGTCCAGGCGATGGGCGAGGAGTCCGACCCCTTCGAAGCGTTCTTCGGCGCCCCGCTGGAACGCGGCAAGGTGATGCTCACCGAGGGCGAACCGGTGACGGTGTCGCTGCTCCACCCGCTGGACAAGTCCTTCGAGATGCCGCTGCCCGCGGTGATCTTCAGCCTCACGCACCTCGAACCGCGGCAGGACGAGGACGCCCTGATCGCCGAGGCCGTCGAGGCCGCACGGGACGCGGAGGCCGCCGTCGTCGTGGTCGCCACCACCGAACGCGTGGAGTCCGAGGGCTTCGACCGCACCGACCTGCGCCTCCCCGGCCGCCAGGACGACCTGGTGCGCGCCGTCGCCGCCGCCAACCCGAACACCGTCGTGGTCGTCAACTCCGGCTCCCCGGTGGAGCTCCCGTGGCGCGAGGAGGTCGCGGCCGTACTGCTCGGCTGGTTCCCAGGACAGGAGGGCGGCGACGCGCTCGCCGACGTGCTCCTCGGCGCCGAGGAACCGGGCGGCCGGCTCCCCACCACCTGGGGCTCCCTCGCCGACGCCCCGGTCACCGAGGTCACCCCGACCGACGGACGGCTCGCCTACAGCGAAGGCGTGTTCATCGGCTACCGCGCCTGGGACAAGGCCGGAGCCACCCCCACGTACCCGTTCGGCCACGGCCTCGGCTACACCGACTGGACGTACGAGTCGATCGACGTGACCGGCACGACCGCCACCGTCCGCGTCTGCAACACCGGCCCCCGCACCGGCCGCGAGGTCGTCCAGCTCTACCTGTCCCCGCTGTCGCCGTCGCCCTCGGACGGGCCGGACACGGCCCGCCCGGCCCGCTGGCTGGCCGGCTTCGCGAGCGTCACGGCCGCGCCCGGCGAGACCGTCGAGGCGGTCGTCGAACTCCCGCGCCGCGCCTTCGAGATCTGGGACGAGAACGCCGGTGCGTGGGCGCACCAGCCGGGCACCTACGAGCTGACCGCCGGCCGCTCGCTCACCGACGGCCGCGTCACCGAGACCCTCGTCGCCTGACGACCGGCCCCGCACGACACGGGCCGGCCCCGCACGACACGGGCCGGCCCCGCACGACGGGCCGGCCCCCCGACTCAGGGGCGGCGGCACCTGACCCCGCTGCCCCTGACCCACCCCGCCCCTGCCCCTCTCCGCCCGTCCAGCCGGAGCCCTACCGGCGCACCCCGAACCCGTACACCGTCTGCGACCGGTACACCTCGCCGGGCCGCAGCACGGTGGTCGGGAAGTCGGGCCGGTTCGGCGAATCCGGGAAGTGCTGCGTCTCCAGCGCGATCCCGTCACCCGGCGCGAACGGCAACGTCCCGTCGAACCCGTCCGCGGTGTAGAGCTGCAGCCCCGGCTCGGTCGTCGCGACGGTCAGCACCCGGCCCGACGCCGGATCGTGCAACTCGGCGACGGGCACGGCGGACGTGGTGACCCCCTTGTCGAGTACGTAGTTGTGGTCGTACCCGGCGTCGACCTTCCGGCTCTCCCGGAAGTCGAAACGGGTCCCGCCGACCTCCGCCGGCCCGCCCACCGGAATCAGCTCGTCGTCCACGGCCGTCACCCGCCCGGCGTCGATCCGCAGCTCATGGCCGCCCACCGCGTTCCCGGAACCCGCCCCGCCCAGATTCCAGTAACTGTGATTGGTGAGGTTCACGACCGTCGGGGCGTCGGTCACCGCCTCGTAGGAGAGACGCAGGACGCCGCCCTCCTCCAGCGCGTACGTCGCCGAGACCTCCAGCCGCCCGGGGAAGCCCTCCTCGCCGTGCGGGGAGACGCGGGTCAGCCGCAGCGCGTGCTCCCCGGCCTCCTCGGCGTCCCACACCCGCTTGTCGAAGCCGCGCTCCCCACCGTGCAGCGAGTTCGACCCGTTGTTCCGCGCGAGGTGGTAGGTCCGCTCGTCGAGCGGGAACCGGCCGCCCGCGATCCGGTTCGCGTACCGCCCGACCAGAGCGCCCAAGTAGGGCTCGGGGTGGGACAGGTACGCGGCCAGATCGGGGAACCCGAGCACGACGGTGTCCCTGGCCCCCTCGCGGTCGGGCACCTCGACCGCCTGCAGGATGCCCCCGTACGTCAGGACGCGTACCCGCACCCCGTCCCGTTCCAGGGTCCAGCGGTGGACGTCGGTGCCGTCGGGAAGGGCGTCGAAGAGTTCGCTGCGCATGATCGAGACCCTACGCCCGCCTCCCGGGAACTCAGCCGAGCGGTTCCTTCGCGGTCACCCCGCGGTACGCAAGCGCCGCGAGCCGCGCCTGCCCGTCCCTGCTGGGATGGAACCAGTCCCAGGGGCTCAACTGGTCCCCGTCGAACCGGTACCCGAACACCGCGCCACCGTCCGACCGGCACCAGCGGTCCTTCGCGCACACGTCCTTCAACACCTCGTTGTACGCCTCGACACGCTTCTGCACCGCGTCGCGCCGCTGCGTGGCCGCGCTGTCCATGGCATCCGGATCGGCCAGCATCGACGAGCAGATCCCCAGCTTCCACACCTGCTTGCCCAGCGGATCGGCCCGCCCCTCGGACCAGAGCCGCTTCAGGTCCGGCACGCTCATCACGTACACCTGCGTCTTGGGGGCCGCACGCCGCAACTGCCGCATCGCCTCCTCGAAATCGGCCCGGAAAGCCGCCACCGGCGTCATGGCCCCGGCCGTCGCCCGGCACGCGTCATTGGCGCCCGCCATCACCGTCACCAGATCGGGCCCGGCGGCACCCGCCCGCCGCATCTGCCCCGGCAGATCGGCCATCCGCGCCCCGGTCCTGGCGTAGTTCCAACTGTGCGTCCTGGCCCGGCTCTTGCCGAGCAACCGTACGGCCAGGCTCTTGACCCGCGGATCGGAACCCGTCGCCCACGACACCTCGGGGCAGTCGGTCAGCACGCTGCACGCGTCGAACCCCCGGGTGATCGAATCGCCCACCGCCGCGACGGAACGCGGACTCGTGTCCCACGTCGACGTGGGCGTCGGCGACGGCTTCGCGGTGGCCGTGGAACCCGCGGGGCCCGGGGAGTTGCCACCGGAGGCGTCACACGCGGTGAGAGCCGAGCCACCGAGCACGGCCACCGACACCGCGGCGACGGCGGCCCGGGAGAGGGGTGACCGGTGGTTTCGCTTCCGCATCCTGTGGTCCCCTCCGTCGCTCGCTGTCGTCCCGGCCCGGGCATCTGGAGCCGGGGTTGCGCCCCGCCGGGTGAAAGGTCGGCGTTTGTGCGCCCCGGGACCGACAGTACGTCACACTCCTTGTACCGCTGCGCGATAGCCTCGCCCCGGGGTCCCCGGTCGACCCAGTGAGACCCCGCTGTACCGGTTCCGCTAAATTACAACACGTCAGATGTGTCCCTTTTTGTCTGGACCTTTTCGATCCGGGCACAGAGGGAAGAAGGCTCGGCACGGGCGCGAGGCCGCTGGGGAAGGCGAACCTCGACCCACACTGGAGGTCCGGTGACGACACGTGGAGTTCTGTACGTGCACTCCGCGCCGCGCGCGCTGTGCCCGCACGTCGAATGGGCGGTCGCGGGCGTACTAGGCGTGCGCGTCAGCCTCGACTGGATCAGGCAGCCCGCGGCGCCTGGCACCTGGAGATCCGAGTTCTCCTGGCGGGGCGAGGCGGGCACGGCCGCCCAGCTGGCCTCCGCGCTGCGCGGCTGGCAACTGCTCCGCTTCGAGGTGACGGCCGAACCCTGCGCCAACGCCGAGGGCGAGCGCTACAGCGCCACCCCCGAGCTCGGTATCTTCCACGCCGTCACCGGCATCCACGGTGACATCCTCATCCCGGAGGACCGGCTGCGCGCCGCGCTGGCCCGCTCCACGGGCGGCGAGACCGACCTGGAGTCCGAGGTCGCCCGACTCCTCGGCAAGCCCTGGGACGACGAACTGGAGCCCTTCCGCTACGCCGGCGAGGGCGCCCCGGTCCGCTGGCTCCACCAAGTGGTGTGACCCCGCCCCACGCCGGGGACGGTGACTCCGAGAAAAGTGGGCCCGCCCGGGATCTCCCGGGCGGGCCCACTTCACGTTCGCGGGGCATCAGCCGCGTGCGGCTCAGACCGAACGGAACGCCAGCACCACGTTGTGCCCACCGAAGCCGAACGAGTCGTTCAGCGCGACGATGCGGCCCTCGACGGGCAGCTTGCGCGCCTCGCCACGGACGATGTCCGCGGACGCCTCGGCCTCGGGGTCCAGGTTCTCCACGTTGATGGTCGGCGGAGCCACCCGGTGGTACAGGGCCAGCACCGACGCCACGGTCTCGACGCCACCGGCACCGCCGAGCAGATGCCCGGTCATGGACTTCGTCGCGGAGACGGCGATGTGGTCGGTGTCGTCGCCGAACACCTTGCGCAGCGCCTTCAGCTCGGCCACGTCCCCGGCCGGCGTCGACGTCGCGTGCGCGTTCACATGCACGATCTCGGCCGGGTCCAGGTCGGTGTTGTCCAGCAGGTTCCGCAGGGCCTGCGCGATGCCGCGGCCCTCCGGCTCCGGCTGCACGATGTCGTGGCTGTCGGCGGAGATGCCCTGGCCGAGCGCCTCCGCGTAGACCCGGGCACCGCGCGTGGCGGCGTGTTCGGCCGACTCCAGGACGACGACGCCGGCGCCCTCGCCGAGGACGAAGCCGTCCCGGGCGGTGTCGTAGGGGCGCGAGGCACCCTGCGGGTCGTCATTGTTCTTGGACATCGCCATCATGTTGCCGAACGCGGCGATGGGCAGCGGGTGGATCGCCGCCTCGGTGCCACCGCAGACGACGACATCGGCGCGGCCGGTACGGATCATCTCGATGCCGTAGCCGATGGCCTCGGCGCCCGACGCACAGGCGGAGACCGGGGTGTGCACGCCCGCCCGGGCGTTCACGGCCAGACCCACGTTGGCGGACGGGCCGTTGGGCATCAGCATCGGCACGGTGTGCGGGGAGACGCGGCGGACGCCCTTCTCCTTCAGCACGTCGTACTGGTCGAGGAGCGTGGTCACGCCGCCGATACCGGACGCGATGACGGCGCCCAGCCGGTCGGGGTCGATGGACGCGTCGTCGCCGGCCTTGTCGGTGAAACCGGCGTCGGCCCAGGCTTCCTTGGCGGCGATCAGCGCGAACTGCGCCGAACGGTCCAGCTTCCGGGCCTGCGGGCGAGGGATGACCTCGCTCGGGTCCACGGCAGCCGGCGCCGCGATACGGACCGCCTGCTCGGCGGCCCACTCCTGTTCGAGGGGCTTGACACCGGAACGTCCGGCGACCAGGCCCTCCCAGGTGGTTGTCGCGTCGCCACCCAGCGGTGAGGTTGCGCCGATACCGGTGACGACCACGGTGCGATTGGTCGAGCTCACAGGAATTCTTTCTCCAACGGATGCGAGGGATTCAGCGGCGCCACCGCCGGGTGGCGGAGCGACTGACCTACGGTCTGAAGCTTGTGGCTCAGGCCTGGTGGTCGAGGATGTACTTCGTGGCGTCGCCGACGGTCTTGAGGTTCTTGACGTCGTCGTCCGGGATCTTGACGTCGAAGCGCTCTTCGGCGGCGACGACGACCTCGACCATGGACAGCGAGTCGACGTCCAGGTCGTCGGTGAAGGACTTGTCCAGCTGGACGTCCTCAACGGGGATCCCGGCGATCTCGTTCACGATCTCGGCGAGACCGGCGACGATCTCTTCCTGAGTGGCGGCCATTGTGGCGCTCCTTCGGTGTGTATCCAGAGGGTGTGGCGCCCGCCGCGGCAGCGGCAGGTGGGGACCGTACGGACCAGGTGATCCGGACGGGATGCCTAGGGGAGGGTAACGACCGTGGCGGCGTACACGAGACCCGCCCCGAAGCCGATGACGAGCGCGGTGTCGCCGCTCTTCGCCTCGCCGGTCGCCAGGAGCCGCTCCATCGCGAGCGGGATCGAGGCGGCCGAGGTGTTGCCGGTGGTGCGCACGTCGCGGGCGACCGTGACATGCTCCGGCAGTTTCAGAGTCTTCACCATCGAGTCGATGATCCGCTCGTTGGCCTGGTGGGGAATGAAGACATCCAGGTCGTCCGGGCTGATCCCGGCCGCGTCCAGCGCCTGCTGGGCGACCTTCGCCATCTCGAACACGGCCCAGCGGAACACCGCCTGGCCCTCCTGCGTGATCGCAGGGAACTTGACGTTGCCCGCGGAGTCCAGGGGCAGCTGTGTGACATCACCGACATGGAACTTGTCCCACGGCACGGTCTGCTTGATCGTCCCGGCCTTGTCACCCTCGGAACCCCACACCGTGGGGCCGATCGCGGGCTCCTGGGCCGGACCGACGACCACGGCACCGGCGCCGTCACCGAAGAGGAAGGCCGTCGCCCGGTCCTCCAGGTCGGTCAGGTCCGAGAGCCGCTCCACGCCGATGACCAGCACGTACTCCGCGCTGCCCTCGACGATCATGCCCTTGGCCAGGGTCAGCCCGTAGCCGAAACCGGCGCAGCCGGCGGAGATGTCGAACGCGGCGGCCTTCCGCGTGCCCAGCTTGTCCGCGATCTCCGTCGCGATGGCCGGCGTCTGCGCGAAGTGCGAGACGGTCGACACGACCACGGCGCCGATCTGCTCGGCCTGGATGCCCGCGTCGGCGATGGCCTTCCCCGACGCCTCGATGGACATCATCGCCACGGTCTCTTCGTCGTTCGCCCAGTGACGGGTGGAGATGCCGGAACGCGAGCGGATCCACTCGTCGGACGAGTCGATCTTCTCGAGGATCACCTCGTTCGGCACGACCCGCGTCGGCCGGTACCCGCCGACGCCGAGGATGCGCGCGTACGGGGCACCCTTGCTTGGCTTGATCTTCGACATGCTGCTCGGATCTCCTTGTCAGGCCGAAGTGGCGCCCGCCGCGTCAGCGGCGGATGCGTACGTGGCGATCAGGGCGCGGGCCGCGTCGAGGTCGTCGGGGGTCTTCAGGGCGAGTGTCGTGACACCGGGCAGAGCCCGCTTGGCGAGGCCGGTGAGGGTGCCGCCCGGGCACACCTCGATCAGCGCGCTCACGCCGAGCTCCTTGAACGTCTCCATGCACAGGTCCCACCGGACCGGGTTCGCGACCTGGCCCACCAGCCGGGAGAGCACCTCGGCTCCGCTCTCGACCGTCCTGCCGTCCTTGTTCGAGACGTACGTGATCGCGGGGTCGGCCGGGGCCAACTCCTTCGCGGCCTCCGCCAGCCTCTCCACCGCCGGAGCCATGTGCCGGGTGTGGAACGCGCCGGCCACCTTCAGCGGCACCACGCGACGCACCCCCTCAGGCTTGTCGGCCTCCAGCGCGGCCAGCTCCTCGAGCGTGCCGGCGGCCACGATCTGGCCCGCCCCGTTCACGTTCGCCGGGGTCAGGCCCAGCTTCTCCAGGTGCGCCACGGTGACCTCGGGGTCACCGCCGAGCAGCGCCGCCATGCCGGTCTGCGTGACCTGCGCGGCCTCGGCCATGGCCTGGCCGCGCCCGCGCACGAGGCGCAGGGCGGCGGTGTCGTCGAGCACCCCGGCGAACACGGCCGCGGTGATCTCGCCGACGCTGTGCCCCGCCACCGCACCCGGCGTGACGTCGCCGAGCGCGGACGCCGACAGGAGCCCGGCCGCGACAAGGAGCGGCTGGGCCACGGCCGTGTCGCGGATCTCGTCCGCGTCGGCCTGCGTGCCGTAGTGAGCAAGGTCGAGTCCGATGGCGTCGGACCACTCGGCGAGGCGGTCGGCCGCGCCGGGGAGTTCGAGCCAGGGAGTCAGGAAGCCGGGCGTCTGGGCGCCTTGGCCGGGAGCGACGAGTACGAGCACTCTCACACTCTCTCTTGTGGACGGGTCGGGCCGCCCGTGGGGACAGGGACGAAGAACCGAAGGGGGAATTGTAGACCCCCGACAAAAGCCTATGACTGGAGATCCATGTCGGCCAAGCGCCCCAGGATGAGCGCGATGCGCAGAGTGAACGCCGAGCGGACGTCCGACGGCGACCAGCCGGTGACGTCCGTCACACGTCGGAGCCGGTAGCGGACGGTGTTCGGGTGTACGAAGAGCATCCGGGCCGCGCCCTCCAAGCTGCTCGCCTGCTCCAGATAGACGCTGAGCGTCTCCAGAAGAGCCGAGCCCGCTTCCTCCAGCGGTCTGTAGATCTCCTCCACCAACTGCTCCCGTGCGGAGGGGTCTCCCGCGATGGCGCGCTCCGGAAGCAGATCGTCCGCCAGGACCGGTCGGGGGGCGTCCTGCCAGGCGCCGCACGCCTTGAGTCCGGCGGCCGCGGCCTGGGCGGACCGGGTGGCGGCCAGCAGGTCCGGCACCACGGGACCCGCGACCACGGCCCCCGCCGCGAACGGCCCGATCAGCGACTTGGCCACCGCCAGCGGATTGTCGCTGCCGCCCGCGATCACCACGAGCCGGTCCCCGAGCACCCCGGTCAGCACCTGCAGCTTGGCGTGGCGCGACGCCCGCCGGATTGCCTCCACGGTCAGCTCGCTGTCTCCGTCGGGCGCCGTCCCGAGCACCACGCACACATGCTCGGGCGAGTTCCAGCCCAGCGCCGCGGCCCGGCTGATCGCCCCCTCGTCGGCCTCCCCGGAGAGCACCGCGTTCACCACGAGGGACTCCAACCGCGCGTCCCACGCCCCCCGTGCCTCCGCGGCCTGCGCGTACACCTGGGCGGTCGCGAACGCGATCTCCCTCGCGTACACGAGGAGCGCCTCACGCAGCACGCTCTCGTCGCCGGGCGCGGCCACCTCGTCGATGGCCGACTCCATGACCTCGATCGTCGTCCGCACCATCTCCACGGTCTGGCGCAACGTGATCGCCCGGGTCAGTTCCCGTGGCGCCGTACCGAAGACATCCGTCGAGATGGCCTGCGGGGTGTCCGGATGCCGGAACCATTCGGTGAAGGCGGCGATGCCCGCCTGCGCCACGAGCCCGATCCACGACCGGTTCTCCGGTGGCATGGCCCGGTACCAGGACAGCGTCTCGTCCATGCGCGTGATCGCCTGTGCGGCGAGCGCCCCGGATGACTTCTCCAGGCGCTTCAGGGTCGCCGAGTGCGGGTGAGGATTCGCACGGGCGTCCGGGCGGCGGTCCGCTGATTCGTTCGCTGAAGGCTGCGCTGATTCCGATTGGGGCACGGGACAAGACTGCCTTACCGGGACGGCTCAGCGGAGTGGTGGGTCCGGCGCGACCGCGGCGGACGGCCGGAAACGGGGGCTACCGTGTATCGCGTGATTGATGTACGTCGCTCCGGCGACCGCTATCCCGGAGGCGAACCCGGCGCCGGGATCCAGTCCTTCCACGCCTTCTCCTTCGGCCCGCACTACGACCCGGACAATCTGCGCTTCGGTGCGATCCTCGCCTGCAACGAGGAACGTCTGGCTCCCGGCGCGGGCTTCGACGAACACCCTCACAGCCACACCGAGATCGTCACCTGGGTCGTCTCCGGCGAACTCACCCACCGCGACTCCACCGGGCACGAGTCCGTCGTGCGGTCCGGCGACGTCCAACGCCTCAGCTCCGGCGGCGGCGTCCGCCATGTGGAACGCAACGACGCCACCGAGCCCCTCACCTTCATCCAGACGTGGCTCGCCCCCCGCGACCCGGGCGGTGATCCCGCGTACGAAGTGGTGCACGGCATCGCCGACTCGACGCCCTACGACGTCCCCGCGGCGGGGGCCACGCTCCATGTGCGTCGTCTGGCCGAGGGCGAGCGCACGGAGCTGCCGACCGCCCCGCACGTCTACCTCCACGTGGTGCACGGCGAAGTGCGGCTCGATGGCGCGGAGTTGAGGCAGGGCGACGCGGCCCGGATCACCGAACCGACCGGGCCGGAGGCGCTGGCGATCACGGGCGCGCACTTGCTGATCTGGGAGATGAACGGCTGACCGAGGGGGAGTGCGTGGGAGGGAAGAGGGAGGAGAGGGGTGGAGGAGGAGAGAGGAGGGGGACGGGCGGGGCCAAGTTCTGTCGCCCTGCCCCTCTTTCGGTCCCGTCGGCTGCCCTGCCGGCTGCCCTTTTGCCTTTCCGGCCGTTCGGGCGGTCGGGCGGTCGGGCGGTCGGTGGGGCCGGTCAGAGTTCTGCGAGTACCGCGTCGGTGAACGGAGGCCACACCTCGGCCGCCCAAGGGCCGAACGCCCGATCCGTCAGGGCGACACACGCGGCCTCGGCGGCCGGGTCGATCCACAGGAACGTGCCGGACTGACCGAAGTGCCCGAACGTCCGCGGCGACGAGGAACCCCCCGTCCAGTGCGGTGACTTGTGGTCCCGGAGTTCGAACCCGAGCCCCCAGTCGTTCGGGTTCTGGTGCCCGTAACCCGGCAGCACGCCCTTCGTCCCCGGGTACTGCACTGTCATCGCCTCGGCCACGGTCCGCGGATCGAGCAGCCGCGGCGCCTGCACCTCCGCGGCGAACCGCACCAGGTCGTCCACCGTCGACACCCCATCCTTCGCGGGGGAACCGTCCAGCGTGGTCGCCGTCATCCCGAGGGGCTCCAGCACGGCCTGTCGCAGGTACTCGGCGAACGGGATGTCCGTCGCCTTCTCGATGTGGTCCCCGAGTGCCTCGAACCCCGCGTTCGAGTACAACCGTCGCGTCCCCGGCGCCGAGGTCGTCCTGTGCTCGTCGAACGCGAGCCCGCTGGTGTGCGCCAGCAGGTGTCGCACCGTCGATCCTTCCGGGCCGGCCGGCTCGTCGAGCTCGATCGCCCCTTCCTCGTACGCGACGAGTGCCGCGTAGGCCGCGAGCGGCTTGGTGACCGAGGCCAGGGGGAAACGGTGGGCCGTGGGCCCGTGCGTGCCCAGCACTGTGCCGTCCGCCCGGACGACGGCTGCGGCGGCGGTCGGGACCGGCCAGTTGTCGATCAACGCGAGGCTCTGCATGCGTACGAGCCTAAAGCGTCAGCCGCATCGCCGGTGAGGGGGTGCGAGCGAACCCCAGCGACGTGTACAGCGACTCACCCGCTGCCGTCGCGTGCAGGTCGACCCGGTGCACGTCGCGCTCCCGGTACCAGTCCAGAAGCGCCTCCACACAGGCGCGCGAGAAGCCCTTGCGCCGGTACTGCGGATCAGTGCACACGTTGAAGACGTGCCCGGAGGTCCCGTGGGGATTTCCCGGGCTGCCCAGGCCACGGTGGATCGCTCCCGTCGCGCAGGCCGCCAGACGTAGGTTCCCCGTCGGTTCGTCGATGACGAACGCGGTCAACTCGCCCTCTGGATCGGCGAGATGGGAGCGCAGAGCCGCGATCGAGGCCGGCTGCCAGCTCACATCGGTGCTGGGACTCATCGAGTCGAGCATGATCTTGCGCAGTCGGACCAGCTCTTCGGCGTCCTCGGGGACGGCACGGCGAACGAGGGACATGATCGACACCGTAGTGCGGACGCCGCGCGGCTGTCGCCGGGAATTCCCCGAGATCGCTTGCTTGGAGCGCACTCCAAGGTTCTAGCGTGGGAGACATGACGGTGATGGAGACCACGCCCGCACCCGCCCCGACCCAGGTAGAAAAAGCCGAGGCCGATCGAACCAAGGTCGACACCTGCGCCTCCGCGCCGAGCGCCCACCCGCGCCCGGACGGCCATGACCGGTACACGATCAGTGAGGTCGTCGCCTTCACCGGACTGACCGCCCACACCCTGCGCTGGTACGAGCGGATCGGGCTGATGCCTGACGTCGACCGCTCGCACACCGGTCAACGCCGCTACTCCAACCGCGACCTGGACTGGCTCGCCTTCGTGGGCAAACTGCGACTCACCGGCATGCCGGTCGCCCACATGGTCCGTTACGCCGAACTCGTCCGCCTGGGCGACCAGACCTTCGAGGAGCGCCGCGAACTCCTCGAGGCGACCCGCCGCGACGTCCTGAACCGGATGGCCGAACTGCAGGACACTTTGGCCGTGCTCGACCACAAGATCCATTTCTATGCAGGCGCCGAGTCGGCGTCGGACAGGACGTGAGCCGTATGACCGGCACGGAGCGGACGCCGCAGACGGACGAGGCGCATCTTTCCCCCGAGGGGCGCATCCCCACCGAGGGGCGCCCCCTCACGGAGGGGCGCCCCCTCACGGAGGAGCGCCCCCTCACCGAGAAGCGCATCTCCACTATTGAGTTGGTAAACAACGGGCCCGTGGTGGGCATTCAGGGCCTCGGCTGCATGGGCATGAGCTGGGCCTATGGTCCGACCGACGCCGACGAGGCAAGAGCCACCCTGGAGCGGTCCCTGGAGCTCGGCGTCACCTTGTACGACACCGCCGACGCCTACGGTGCCGGCGAGAACGAAAAGTTTCTGGCTCCCTTCCTCAAGGCGCACCGGGACGAGATCGTCCTGGCCACCAAGTTCGCCATCGGGGTGGATCCCGGCGCCCCTTACAAGCGCATCATCAGCAACGACCCCGCCTACATCAGGACCTGCATCGACTCCAGCCTCCAGCGCCTGGGCGTCGACTCGGTCGACCTGTATTACATGCACCGCCGGGACCCGAAGGTGCCCATCGAGGAGACGGTCGGTGCGATGGCCGAACTCGTCGCCGCGGGCAAGGTCAAGCACCTCGGCCTCAGCGAGGTCACCGCCGACGAACTACGGGCCGCGCACACCGTCCACCCGATCGCCGCCGTCCAGTCCGAGTGGTCGTTGTTCAGCCGGGACATCGAGCGGTCGGTGGTGCCGGCCGCCGCGGAGCTCGGTGTCGCGCTCGTCCCCTACTCGCCCCTCGGTCGCGGTTTCCTCACCGGCGCCTTCGTCAGCGCCGACAAGGAGTTGGCCGAGGACGACTTCCGCCGTCAACAGCCCCGGTTCACCGGCGACAACGCCGCCGCCAACGCGGCCCTCCTCGACCCCGTCCGCACGGTCGCCGACGCGCACAGTGCCTCTCTGGGCCAGATCGCCCTGGCCTGGGTGCAGCGACAGGCGGAGACCTTCGGACTTCCCGTCGTCCCCATTCCCGGCACCCGCAAGCGCGGCCGTGTCGAGGAGAACACCGCGGCGACCCGTATCACCCTCACCGACGAAGAGCTGGCCCTCCTTGCACCGATCGCCTCCCAGGTGTCCGGTGATCGCTACGCCGACATGACCTTCACCTCGGCGGGCCGCGAGTAGCCGCAGCGCCGGTAGCCCGTCGGCCGATCGTCGCCGGGCGCCCGGGCGGAGGGCGCGCGGGACACTGCCTGCCGGGCTCCGTCGGGCTCTGCTGCCAGGAGGGGGCGGGTATGCGGTGCCCGGGCGGGCGGTCCTCGGGTATGCGGCCCGGTCCATGGAGGCTGCTCCGGTCCGCCGTCACCGCTGGGCCGGCTTGCCCTCCGCGGTGAGGGCCGCGCGGGGGCCTCATGCCAGTCCCAGCGCGAAGACGGCGAACCCGGCGGCGAGCAGCCCGGCCAGTGCCCGGCGACCCCGGCTCACCTTCTTCCACGGCGATTCGAAGCCCCGCGCATAGCGCCCTATGAGGACGAGCAGCGCCCCGAAGAGCGGCAGCCAGGCGAGGCGGGCCGCTATCCAGGTCAGCGTGCTCGGCCCCGCGGTCAGGCCCGGTATCGACCCGGCGAAGGACGCAGGGACCGCCGCCGCGAGCATCGCCGTCTGGTGCCAGCACAGGATCGTCATTGCCGACAGGTTGATCACCACGACCGGTGCCCACAGCACAGGCCGGTGCAGCAGACGGTTGATGCGGTCCCTCAGCAGTATCGCGGCGCCGCTCTGCGCGGCCGCCAGAGCGAGGACAAGAAGCGACGGCGGATGGGAGTTCGTCCGTGCCTCGCCCGGCACCCCGACCATCGACGCCGGGTAGTGAAAGGCGAGCAGCAGCGTCGAGAACAGCGCCGCCCCGCCGACGAGCAGTACCCATGCACCGAGGCGTCCGAGCCTCTTCTCGCCCCAGCAGACGCCCAGTTGGTAGGCGAACATCCAGCCCGGCAGCAGATTCAGCAGACTGAGCCAGGACGGCATCGCCGCCGCGAAGGGCCCGTATCGAAGGAAGTCGACGGCGGCGACCGAGCCGAGGAGCGGTACCGCGGCCCAGGCGCCGAGCCGGCCGGAGGCTCGTATGCACCAGGGTGTGAGCGCGGTGATCACGGTGTAGACCCCGACGAACCAGAGCGGCTGTATCACCAGCGTGGAACCGGTCCGCAACGTCGTCACCGGCACGCCGAGGACGTACAGCACCGGGATCATCGCGGCCCAGACAGCCGTCACCCCCAGAACCGGACGGCCCAGCCGGGTCAGGCGGCCGCGCAACCAGCGGCCCGTCGGCGTACCGCGCTCCTGCGCCCGGCGGTACGAAAGGACCGACGCGTATCCGCCCACGAGGAAGAAGACACCGAGCATCTGCAACACCCAGCTCAGCGGCGCGAAGAAACCGAACGCGGACAGCGGACTCGCGTTGTGCAGGGCGCCTTGGCTGTCCAGGGAGAAGCCGCCGAGGAGCCAATGGCCGGTCGGCACGGCGAGCAGGGCCAGCGCACGCAGCCCGTCGACCGCCCGGTCGCGGTGGCTGGGAGTCTTCCTGTCGATCGTGATGACAGCCGAGGCAGCGGAAGCCCGCAAGTGGGCGAGGATCATGAGGACGCTCCGACGGCGATGTCTGTGAAGGCGCGCAATGAATCAGTTCCGGGCGCGAAATAGCCGGTGTGGCCCTGGGCACGCTCGGCGGGTACCCGTCGGGCTCCGAACGAGGGATCGGTGGGGTCGGTCCCGTGCCCCAGACCGAACAGCTCGACGTGAGGCACCTTGGAGATCCAGTCACTGTCGTCCCGCGCTACCCACACGCGGGCCCGGGTGTGCAGATCGGACACGCTGTCCGCACGCAGGCCGGGGGAGCCGAGCACCACCAGGTCCGACACCGGCAGTCGGGGCGCGGCGAGCCCGCACACAACCGACCCGTAGCTGTGGCAGAAGACGGTCGGCTCGGTGGTGCCTGCGGCGATGAGGCCCTGCACGAAGCGGACAAGGCGGGGTGCTCCCGCCTCTGCGAGCCGGCCCGTGGCGGCGTCCGGACCGAGGCCGACCGGTGTGGTGTACCCGACCCACGCCACCACGGCCGTGCGCCCGCGCGCCATCGAGTGCAGGGATTTCGCCATACCGACGGGTGTCCCGTACACGTCCGTGGCCCGGTCGAACGAACCCAGGTCGATGTCCGATCCCGGGACGACCACCGAGACATGGCGGGCAGCACGCAGATCGCCGTAGACCTCGACCACTTGACCTCTGCTACGTGGGTCGAAGGCGAGTATCCGACGGTCCGGGCCGAGCAGATCGGTGCAGCGCTCGGCCAGAGTGCGTGCCGTTGCCCGCGCCTGCGGAGTCAGCGTCGTGTCCAACGCGTCCATGCGAGCCCGAGCCCTCTCGGTACGCAACGCCAGTGCGTTGGCCTCGTAGCGCAAGGAGATTGGCGCACCGTCCAGGTTGCCGACGACCGACGGGTGGCGGACGGCCAGCTCGTGCTGCTCCGTCGCGCTCAACCCGTGGAAGAAGGCCGCCATGTGGTCGGGGCTCACTGTCGCGGGGTCGGGCAGCGGTGTCCCCAGCCTGCCGTCGGCGCGCCAGGACGCGGTGCCCGGAGGCGGCCCGGTGAGTGGACGCTGCTCATGGCCCGATGCCCAACCTGCCGTACCCGCGACGATCGTCGTCGTGAGTGCGGCCGCGACCAAGGTGCGTCGTCCGCGTCGTTTCCAAGAACCCAGGCCCATCGCCCGTCTCCCCTCCGTTGGCTTGACGAGGGGAAGGTAGAAAGACGGCTTCGGTCGACACGTCACACCGCAGTGCCAACTCGTCCTTGCTACCGGGGTATCCGTGCCTCATACCGCAGTAGGGGGTGGCCCGATCCCATGCCGCTGGTCTCGCGAAATGGGGTGCTACCGCGGGAGTTGGGTGCGGGAGGAGCTGGTTCGACGAAGGGAATGGGTGGGTTGGATCGGTACCCGGGTATCAGGTGTCACTGGTCGCCGGGCGTGACGAGCCCGGTCTCGTAGGCGAAGATCACCAGCTGTGCCCGGTCACGCAACCCCAACTTCGCCAGCACACGGCCGATATGGGTCTTCACGGTCTGTTCGGCCAGGACCAGCTTCTGCGCGATCTCCTGATTGGAGAGGCCGCGCGCGATCAGCTCCAGGACCTCGAGCTCGCGCGGCGTCAGACTCTTGAGGCGCGGGGAACGGTCCCGGCGCGTCGGCCGGGTCTTGGCGAAGTCCTCGATGAGCCGTTTGGTGACGGTCGGCGCGAGCAGTGCTTCTCCTGCCGCGACCACACGTACGGCGGCGATCAGGTCGGCGGGCGGTGCGTCCTTGAGCAGGAAGCCGGACGCCCCCGCCCGCAGCGCGGCATAGACATAGTCGTCCACGTCGAAAGTGGTGAGCATGAGCACCTTGGGACGGTGCACCACGCCCGGCGGTGGCTCCAACAGCTCGCGCGTCGCCGCCAGTCCGTCCATCTCGGGCATGCGCACGTCCATGAGGACGACATCGGGATGAGTGGACCGACTGACCTCGACGCCCTGTCTGCCGTCCGGGGCGTCACCCACGACGTCGATGTCGCTCTGCGCGGAGAGCAGCGCGGCGAAGCCCGCCCGCACCATGCTCTGGTCGTCGACGATGATCACGCGGATGGTCATGCGTGCGGAATTCCTTTACGCCGAAGGGGAGTCGGACACGGTGAGCGGAAGCCGGGCAGCGACACGGAAACCTCCGGCGGGCAGTGGCCCCACGTCCAGCGTGCCGCCGACCAACCGTACGCGCTCGCGCATCCCTATCAGTCCGTGTCCCGTGCCGGTGGACTCGATCGGGGAGACAGGCTCCCGGGCCGGTCCGTTGACCACGATCACCAGCAGGGCGTCCGCGTCCAGGCCGACCGAGATCTGGGTGCGCGCACCGGGGGCGTGCCGCACCACGTTCGACAGCGCCTCCTGCACGATGCGATACGCCGATAGGTCCACCGCGGGCGGCACATCGGCCAGTTGACCGACGAGAAGCAGCTCCGGGTACGACAGCTCGGCCGGCACCCCGCCTCGTATCGTCGCCTCCACCAGCTGTTCCAGGTGGGCGAGGCCGGGCTGTGGCGCCAGATCGCCCTGCGTGCCCTCGCTGCGCAGGACGGCCAGGAGGCGTCGCATCTCTGTGAGCGATTCGCGCGCGCCCGAGGCGATGGACTCGAACTCCGCTCGGGTCTCCTCGGTCAGGCCCTGGAGCCGGTAGGGCGCGGAGTCGGCCTGCACGGTGATCACCGACATGTGATGCGCCACGACGTCATGCAACTCGCGGGCGATTCTGGTCCGTTCCTCGAGCAACGTGCGGCGGGTCCGCTCGGCCTCGCTGATCGTCTCCTGTTCCACGAGCTTGCGCTGAGCCTCGCCCCGCTCGCGCAGAAGGGCGCCCAGCAGCAGTACCCCACCGCTCAGGACGATGAGCAGGACGCCCGAGTCCTGACTGGTCCCGTCACGGAAGATCCCGAGGATGATGGTGACCACGACGGTGACCAGCCAGATGCGGACCAGCGTGCGTCGGCTCTCCCGCAGCGCGAGGACTATGCACAGGACCACGTAGCCGACGACGACCATGGGTGTCCACGGTGACGGGTTATGTGCGTCACCCTGGAACAGCGGGATCGTGCCCAGTACGACGGCGACGATCGTGATGTACCAGGCGGCCAGCGGACGGCTGACCGCGAGAAGCAGGGGAGCGGACTGTGCGACTCCGATGGCGCCGGCCAAACCGCCGTTGACGCCGTAGTCGTGCGACAACACCTGCGTGGTGACCGGCATGAGCACCGCGACGAGACCCAGGGCGACCAGGTAGGGCAGCAGCCGCATCCAGCGCTTGGGTGCCTGGGCCAGCAGTGGCTCGGAGCGATCCCCGCCCACAGCGGTCGTGAGCGCCGATGCGGCCGCGGTCAGTCTCTCGCCGGTGCTGCGGAGATCTCGGCCCAGCACACGGGGCATGCGTCGCCGCCCTCCTCGCCCGGAGTCTTCGTCCGGCGGGCGGGGGGCATGGTCGGGTGGAGGGGGTGCAGTGCTCATCGCCGGATCAGCGTAGGCAATGAGCACGGGTCATGCCGTCATACCGGAGTGCTCAACCGCACTTCATACCCAGGTATCAACAGCGCAGGACCGGCCGGTTGTTCACAGCTCGGCGAGCAGTTCGGTCTTCTTCGTCGTGAACTCGGCGTCCGTGACCAGGCCCGCTTGGTGCAGTTCACCGAGGTGACGGATGCGGTCGGCGATGTCCGCCGGGTCGCGGCGCCCGACCGCGGTGGACCCGGTGCGCAATTGTCCGGGGGACGGCTGCGCGGGGCTCGTGGACCGTACGGCGGCCAGTACCGAGGCCGCGAAAGGAAGTGACTCGTGCAACGGACCGTAGCCGAGGCCGAAGACCACGGCGGCCGGGTCTTGGTCCGCCTGGCCCGGCTGTTCGTCGGCCGTCTCCCGGTGCAGAAGGCGCAAGTGCCCCTCGAACAGCTCCGGGGAGCGCCATTCGACCCCGCTCAGGTCAGCGACCGGGAACGTCTTGTCCCCGGCCTTCCACTTCGCGGACGAGGCACCCGTCCAGAACCAGCGGAAGGACACCGATGCACCATCGAACGAGGCCTTGCCGTCGTACGCCTTGAACTGGAGTGGAGGCTCGGGCGGAGCCACCAGGTACCCGTCCGGCCAGGCGTCTTCCTCGGCGACCAGTCGGCCGCGCAATTCGTCCGCGTAGTACTCGGCGAGGGTCTCCCGCTCGGCCGGCAGCACCAGGCGGTAAGGGTCGCTGCCCTCCTTGAGCTGGCCCGCCGCGGCGTCCATCAGCGGATCGGCCCCGGGTCTGGGCACGGCCTGCAGCACCACAGTCCCGCGCTTGCCGGGAGTCAGAGTCACCGCCGCGATCGCTTCCAGAGGGATACGGCGCTCGCCGAGCGCCTGAAGCAGCTTCGGCGTGCGGATCCCCCGTTCGAAGCGGATGAGCACGGAGTCGGACTCGAACTCCCAGGCGGCATGAAATCCGGCCAGTACGTCACCCATGCGGCTCATCGTATGCGGCACGCGCGCCCCCGTCGCCTGTTGCGTCGGACCACTGTTTCACCGATTTCTACGCGCGTCAGGTGGAGGCGCTCCCGGAAAAACCCTCCCGACAGTGCTGATCCGCGTCCGCACATCGCACCGACGGGTACGAGCCAGTCCCGATCTCGGCGAAGTTGCTGAGGCTCTCGGTGCCCGGGGCGAAGTAACCGGTGTGGCCCCTGGCATCCGCCGAGGAGATGACCCGGGCCCCGAAGCTCGGTGAGACGGGGTCGGCGCCGTGCCCGAGACCGCCCACCTCCATGTACGGCACGTCCTGGATCCAGTCGTCCTTGTCGCGGGCGGCCCACACGCGCGCGTGGGTGCCGAGGTCCGAAGCGCTCTCGGCACGCATGCCCGGACTACCGGCCACGGCGATGTCACTGACCCGCGAGGGCAGGCCACGCGCCGCCACACCGCACACCACGGAGCCGTAGCTGTGGCAGTACAGGGCGACGGGGGAACGACCGGGCAGAGCGCCCAGCATCGCGTTGAGCCGTACTGCGCCGTCATCGGCACGCATGGACGTGGCGGCGTCCACGCCCAGGCCGACGGGGGCCGTGTAGTCGGCCCACGCGATGACCGCGGTACGGGTGTGCGGGCTTGCCGTGCGCTCGGCGGCGTACAACGAGCGGGCCATGCCCACGGGAGCCGAATACTTGCGGAAGGTGCGCTGGAAGGTCAGCACGTTCGTGTCGACGCCCGGCACCACCACGGAGACGCGCTGCGCTGCGTCGAGGTCGCCGAAGACCTCGGCGACCCGGCCGTTGCCCAGGGGGTCGAAGGCGAGGATCTTGCGGTCGGCACGGGTCAGCAGTGCGAAGCGCTTCATGCGCTGCTCGGCGTCGGCCTGGCCGACGGAGGACAGCCGGACGTCGTGCACGCGTTCGGCCTCGATCTTGCGGGCCTGATCGAGGGCGATCCGGTTCGCGCGGTAGCGCAGCTCGACGGGTGCGCCGTTCATGTTGCCGACCGCGAGGGGGTAGCGGGCGGCAAGGCGGCTGCGCTGGTGCGGGTGGAGCGAGGCGAAGAAGTGCGCGAGGCGGGTGGGGGAGCCGTCGGGCGCGGGCAGGGCGTGTCCGTTCAGGCTGCCGTGCTCCCAGGCGGTGAGCGCGGTCCGGAGCGGTGATGCCGAGCCCTGGTGCTGACGCACCGCGGTCCAACCGGTGGTCGCCAGCATGACGAACACGACGGACAGCGCAAGCAGCGCGCGCCAGACATTGAGCTGGGGGGGAGAGTCGAAGGAAGTCACTGCGAGACACCCTAGGAGAAGCACGCGGGGCTCCGTGCAATGGGTGAGGCAGATCACGTTTTCCGCAGGCTAATAGGGTTATCGCGGGCGCGACTGCCACCAGGTATTCACGCTGCGCAAGGAGGATGAGCCGCTTCACGCGCGCGGCAGTGCGGACGGCGTCACGTGCGGCCGTCGAGATCGGTCACGCTTAGTTGTGGGTCCATCGCTCGCCCAAGGACGGCTTCAGATGGTCGAGATAGGACTCGGTGAGTCTGCGGATGGCGTCGACGCTCGCATCCTCGCCGGCGCCCCAGAGGCGCCCTGTCATCCGCATCACGCCACTGAACGCGGCCACCGCCACGCGCGGCCGGGGGTCGGTGTCCACGTCGAGCCCTTCCCGTTCGGCGATCACGCGCGCGATCTCCTCCTCGAGCTCCGTGGAGCGGCGCAGGTGTGCGGCGAGCAGAACAGGTGTCGACTCGATCATCTGGTAGGTACGCATGTGGAGTTCGACCGGGATGACTTCCTCGACGGAGCGGCTCAGTGCTTCCCACGTGCCGAGGACGGTGTGACGCATCGCCTCGAACGGGCTTTCCCCGGCGGGGCGTTCTCGCAGTGCGGCGACGAATCGGGACTCCACCATCTCCTGTACGGCGAAAGCGGCTTCTTCTTTGTTCGCGAAGTAGCGGAAGAAGGTGCGCTGGGAGACCTCGCAGGCCTCGGCGATCTCATCGACCGTCGTGCGGTCGAACCCCTGGGACGTGAAGAGCTCAAGTGCGGAGCGCAGCAGCGCGTTCCGGGTGCGCTGCTTCTTGAGTTCACGCAGGTTCAGTCGAGTCGCCATGGTCCTCTTTCTGGCTGTTTGCGCAGCCCATCGTAGTGTGAGCGACGTGACAGTTACCGACTAGTGAAATGCTTTGTCAACTGTCAGGGACTGTCACTAGCCTCGAAGGTATGACTAGTCAGACCACTGTCGACAAGACGGACCGGGTTCCGGAGCCCGATCCCGTCCCGACACCAGCCGAGGGGCTGCGCGGCCACCCCTGGCTGACTCTCTTCTCCGTCGCGATCGGCGTGATGATGGTCGCCCTCGACGGGACCATCGTCGCCATCGCCAACCCGGCCATTCAGAAGGACCTCGGCGCGAGCTTCGCCGACGTCCAGTGGATCACCAACGGCTACTTCCTCGCCCTCGCGGTCACCCTCATCACCGCGGGCAAGCTCGGCGACCGGTTCGGACACCGACAGACCTTCCTCATCGGCGTGGTCGGTTTCGCGGCCGCCTCGGGGGCCATCGGCCTGTCCGACAGCATCGCGTTCGTCGTCACGTTCCGCGTGTTCCAGGGCCTGTTCGGCGCGCTGCTCATGCCCGCCGCGCTCGGCCTGCTGCGCGCCACCTTCCCTGCCGAGAAGCTGAACATGGCGATCGGCATCTGGGGCATGGTGATCGGCGCGTCGACGGCGGGCGGACCCATCCTCGGCGGTGTGCTCGTGGAGCACGTCAGCTGGCAGTCCGTCTTCTTCATCAACGTGCCGGTGGGCGTCCTCGCGCTCGTCCTCGGACTCGTCATCCTCCTCGACCACCGCGCCAAGAACGCCCCACGGTCCTTCGACATCCCCGGCATCGTGCTGCTGTCCGGCGCGATGTTCTGTTTGGTCTGGGCCCTCATCAAGGCGCCGTCGTGGGGCTGGGGCGACGTTTTGACGTGGTCGTTCCTCGCCGCGGCGGTGCTCTGTTTCGTGCTGTTCGCGGTCTGGGAGACCCGGGTCGCCGAACCGCTCATCCCGCTGGGCCTGTTCCGCTCCGTGCCGCTGTCGGCCGGTGTGGTGCTGATGGTGCTCATGGCCATCGCGTTCATGGGCGGCCTGTTCTTCGTCACCTTCTACCTGCAGAACGTGCACGGCATGAGTCCGATCGACAGCGGCCTGCACCTGCTGCCGCTGACCGGCATGATGATCGTCGCCTCGCCGCTGGCCGGCGCGATGATCACGAAGGTCGGACCGCGTATCCCGCTCGCGGGCGGTATGGCGTGCACGGCCATCGCCATGTACGGCATGTCCACGCTGGAGGCGGGCACCGGCAGCGGCATCATGTCCGTCTGGTTCGGACTGCTCGGCCTCGGCCTCGCGCCCGTCATGGTGGGCGCCACCGAGGTCATCGTGGGCAACGCGCCGATGGAGCTGTCCGGCGTCGCCGGTGGCCTCCAGCAGGCGGCCATGCAGATCGGTGGCAGCCTCGGCACCGCCGTCCTCGGCGCCGTCATGGCCTCGAAGGTCGACAGCGACCTCGCCGGAAACTGGGCGGACGCCAAGCTGCCGCCGCTCTCCGGCACCCAGTTGGACCAGGCGTCCGAGGCCGTCCAGGTCGGCGCCGCCCCGGTGCCGCCCGGTACGCCGGCCGCACTCACCGAGAAGATCACGAGCGTCGCGCACGACACCTTCATCTCCGGCATGAGCCTGGCCTGCCTGGTGGCCTCGGGGGTCGCGGTCGTCGCGGTTCTCGTCGCGATGCTGACCAAGCGCGGTGCCAACGCGGACGCGGCGGGAGCGGGCGCCGCGCACATCTGACACGGGACGGGTCGCGCTGCCGAAGCCCAGCTCAAGGGCTTCGGCAGGCACCCCCCTCAGCCGCGCGCAAGGCGCTCAAACCGCTCTTGTGAGGGAAGCCCCCGGGGAACTATCCGGGGGCTTTCGCTTATCCGGGTGACGTCGATCGGAAGCCCTTCCCGGAATCAGATCCTCCGGGCCAGAGTGTGTGACAAGCGATCAGTCGCGAACGGAACTGGTCGATCTGACACGGGGGTTAACACACATGCGTACGACCATGCCTATGCGCGTTCCTATGAGCATCGCCGTCGCGGCGATCACACTCGCCGCGGTGGCTCTCACGCCCGGCCTCGCCACAGCGGCGGCGCCACCGACGCTCGGCGCCTGCGGGGCGGGGGAGCTGTGCCTGTGGGGCAAGGCCGGGTTCAAGGGGCACCGGCACACCTATGAACTGGCCGGGATCGACATCGAGAGCTGCGTCGCGCTGCCGGAGGGGAGCAGCGTGGCGTCCGTCGCGAACCGTACCGGCCGTCCCGTGACCACGTACCAGTCCGCGGTCTGCGGGGAGACGGGGGAGTTCCAGACGTACCCGGGCAGTGGTACGTGGGAGCCTGAATCGCCTTACCGGGCACGGGCGTTCAAGGTGTGGGAGAGATGACCGGTCGGGGGCGCCGGTGGTAGACCGCGGTAGATGGGGTACCCGATTCATTGCCCGAGTCCGGACGAACTCGAGGAGTGATGATGGCGGGCTTCGGTCACACCACGCGCAAGCACCCTCGCTCACGCGGCCGCGCAGGATCGCGGAGCGGGCCGGACCGCGCGACGCTCGGAATCATCGGACTCATCAGCGCGATCGCGGGCTTCTTCGTCCTGCAGATCGTGCTGGGACCGGTCGCCGTCGTGTGCGGCTGGCTGGCCATGGGCCGACGCTGGACCGGTACGCGGTCGGTGCCGGCGCTGGTAGCAGTCGTCCTCGGCGCGATCGACACCCTGCTCGCGATCATCTGGCTGGCTTCGATGCCCGGCTCGGCCGCGGGCGGACTGTTCTGAGTCCGAGCAGGAGAGAGCCTGACCAGGAGCGACTGACCGCTCCGCGCGGTCAACTCGACGCGGCCCCGGGGTAACACCCGGGGCCGTCTCCGAAGGCCCCGGCGTCAAAGACGGGTACAGAAAGGGCGGGTACGGAAAGACGCGTACCGGAGGCCCGTCCTCGGCCCCGACGTACCGCCTCGACGCCCAGCCCCAAGCCCCGGCCCCCGACCCTTGGCCTCCTGGCACCTGGTCCTCAACACCCGAGCGTCGGCTACCGTCCTCCCAGCCGGCAACCGAAGAGCGGCGGGACTCAAGCCCCGCCGCTCCCCAAAGCGGGCCGCTCCTCGAGGCGGACCACCCCTAGAAGCGACGCCCCAAGGCGAACCGCCTCAAAGCTGCCCACCCCTAGAAGCATCCCGCCCCTAAAGCACCCCACCCCAAGAAGCACCCCACCCCTAGAAGCGACTCGCTCCCCGAAGCGAACCGCTACGCGTCGCCCCCGGCCGCGCCCGGATCGGCGGCGGTGACGTCCAGCAACTGGTAGCGATCGATGGCCTGCTTGAGGACCGAGCGGTCGACCTTCCCCTCACGCGCCAGCTCCGTGAGGACCGCGACCACGATCGACTGCGCGTCGATGTGGAAGAAGCGGCGCGCGGCACCCCGGGTGTCAGCGAAGCCGAACCCGTCGGCGCCGAGCGACTGGTAGGTGCCGGGGACCCAGCGGGAGATCTGGTCGGGCACGGACCGCATCCAGTCGGAGACGGCGATGAACGGGCCCTGCGCGCCGGACAGCTTCCGCGTGACGTACGGCGTGCGCTGCTCCTCCTCGGGGTGGAGGAGATTGTGGCGCTCCACGTCCACCGCCTCGCGGCGCAGTTCGTTCCAGGAGGTGGCGGACCAGACGTCGGCCCGTACGTTCCACTCCTGGGCGAGGATCTGCTGGGCCTCCAGCGCCCAGGGGACACCGACACCCGAGGCCATGATCTGGGCGGGGATGGCGCCCGACGTGCCGGTGCTGATGCGATGGATGCCCTTGAGGATGCCGTCGACGTCGACGTCGGCCGGCTCTGCGGGGTGCTGGATCGGCTCGTTGTACACGGTGAGGTAGTAGAAGACGTTCTCGCCGGGCTTGCCGTCGGCCGTGGGGCCGTACATCCGGCGCAGGCCGTCCTTGACGATGTGCGCGATCTCGTAGGCGTACGCCGGGTCGTAGGCGACGCAGCCGGGGTTGGTCGAGGCCAGCAGCTGCGAGTGGCCGTCGGCGTGCTGGAGGCCCTCGCCGGTCAGTGTCGTGCGGCCCGCGGTGGCGCCGAGGACGAAACCGCGGGCCAGTTGGTCGGCCATCTGCCAGAACTGGTCGCCGGTGCGCTGGAAACCGAACATCGAGTAGAAGACGTAGACCGGAATGAGAGGTTCGCCGTGTGTCGCGTAAGCAGAGCCGGCGGCGATCAGGGACGCCGTGCAGCCGGCCTCCGAGATGCCGTCGTGGAGCATCTGGCCGGTCGGCGACTCCTTGTACGCGAGCAGGAGTTCGCGGTCCACGGACTCGTACTGCTGGCCGAGCGGGTTATAGATCTTCGCACTCGGGAAGAAGGAGTCCATGCCGAAGGTGCGGTACTCGTCGGGTGCGATCAGTACGAAGCGCTTGCCGATCTCCTTGTCCCGCATGAGGTCCTTCAGGAGGCGGACGAACGCCATGGTGGTGGCGATCGACTGCTGGCCGGACCCCTTCTTCACGGTCGCGTACGCCTTGTCGTCCGGGAGTTGGAGCGGCTTCGCGCGGACGACACGGGTCGGGACGTAACCGCCGAGCGACTGGCGGCGGTCGTGCATGTACTGGATCTCTTCGGAGTCGCGGCCCGGGTGGTAGTACGGCGGGGCGCCGCCTTCGAGCTGGGCGTCGGAGATCGGGATGTGCAGTCGGTCGCGGAATCCCTTCAGGTCGTCGACCGTCAGCTTCTTCATCTGGTGAGTGGCGTTGCGGCCCTCGAAGTTCGGGCCGAGGGTCCAGCCCTTGACCGTCTGCGCGAGGATGACCGTCGGCTGGCCCTTGTGCTCCTTGGCCGCCGTGAACGCGGCGAAGATCTTCTTGTGGTCGTGACCGCCGCGGCCCAGGTGGAGGATCTGGTCGTCGGTCATGTTCTCGACCATGGCGCGCAGCCGGTGGTCGTCGCCGAAGAAGTGTTTGCGGATGTAGGAGCCGGGCTCGGTGGCGTAGGTCTGGAACTGGCCGTCGGGGGTGGTGTTCAACTTGTTGACCAGGACGCCGTCGCGGTCCTGCGCGAGCAGCGGGTCCCAGCTGCGGTCCCAGACCAGCTTGATGACGTTCCAGCCGGCGCCACGGAACTGGGACTCCAGCTCCTGGATGATCTTGCCGTTGCCGCGGACCGGGCCGTCGAGACGCTGCAGGTTGCAGTTGACGACGAAGGTGAGGTTGTCGAGGCCCTCGCGCGCGGCGATGGAGAGCTGGCCGAGAGACTCCGGCTCGTCCATCTCGCCGTCGCCGAGGAAGGCCCACACCTGCGACTTGGAGGTGTCCGCGACGCCCCGGGCCTCCATGTACCGGTTCATCCGGGCCTGGAAGATCGCGCCGAGCGGGCCGAGCCCCATGGAGACGGTCGGGAACTCCCAGAAGTCCGGCATGAGGCGCGGGTGCGGGTACGAGGAGAGGCCGTGCGGCGCCTTCGACTTCTCCTGGCGGAAGGCGTCGAGCTGGTCCTCGGTGAGGCGGTCCAGGAGATACGCGCGGGCGTAGATGCCGGGCGAGGCGTGGCCCTGGAAGAAGATCTGGTCGCCGCCGTCGCCCTCGTCCTTGCCGCGGAAGAAGTGGTTGAAGCCCACGTCGTAGAGCGAGGCGGAGGAGGCGAACGTGGCGATGTGACCGCCGACGCCGATGCCGGGGCGCTGGGCGCGGGAGACCATCACCGCCGCGTTCCATCGCGTGGCGTTGAGGACCTTGCGCTCGATCTCCTCGTTGCCGGGGAAGAAGGGCTCGTCCTTGGTGGCGATCGTGTTGATGTAGTCCGTGCTGCGCATCTCGGGCACGGCCACGCGCTTCTCGCGGGCCCGCTCGATCAGGCGGAGCATCAGATAGCGGGCGCGCTCGCGACCGCGTTCGTCGACTGCCGCGTCAAGGGAGTCGAGCCACTCCTGGGTCTCTTCTGGATCGAAGTCCGGGACCTGACTGGGAAGACCGCCAATGATGATCGGGTTGCGATCGGATCCGGAAGCCACGCTGTTCCTTCACTGTCGGTGATGCCACTGTTCCCCTGGCGGGTGCGCCGCCGGGTACGCCGTTGTCCATCGTGTACCTCGGAATCGGAATCGTCATCTCTACCGAGAGGTAAATCGAGGGGGCCGAGAGCGGCTCTGGGGCACCTGTGAACAATTCGCGTCCTTGTGCCCATTACGATCAGGTGTCCCATGGGGCTGTTCGGCCCTGGCCGCACTCGATGTGGGGGCAGGGCGGGCAAACCCGGCAGAATGCTGTGGCGTACATCACCGGCCTGCGGGAATCCTTGACAGGAGTTGTGGTGGCACGGCCTGGAACGTCACCGTTTCGGCGGTCTCGACGGCCGGGTACTTGCGCGATCCGTCGCGCACGTGTGGACTACGGCCAACGCTTCGCGCGTGCGCGATGCTGCAGACAACTTCGTAAACATGATCAGGAGGCAATCCGTGAGCGCGACCGCGGACCACGCGGAGACGAACCTTGCCGTGAGGCTGGGTTTCCAGACCGACATGGTGGTCCAGGAGATCGGCTACGACGAGGACGTCGATCAGGAGCTCCGTGAGGCCATCGAGGCCACAACCACCACAGAGCTCGTCGACGAGGACTATGACGACGTGGCTGATGCCGTGGTGCTCTGGTTCCGTGAGGACGACGGGGACCTTACTGATGCGCTGGTGGACACCACCACGTACATCGAAGACGGCGGTTACATCCTGCTTCTGACGCCGAAGACCGGGCGGGACGGGTACGTCGAGCCGAGTGAGATCGGTGAGGCCGCCACCACCGCCGGGCTCTCGCAGACCAAGGGTGTCAGCGTGGGCAAGGACTGGACCGGGAGCAGGCTGGTGACGCCCAAGACGGCCGCCAAGAAGCGGTAAGCCGCGGCCCGGCGGACGGGATACCCCAGGTGAGGCCCTGCGGGCGTGTTGAGCACGCCCGCAGGGCCTCACGCATGCGTGAGGCCCTGCGGAGGCGGACCGCCGGCTGTGGCGGCCGGTGAACGCTTATTTCCCGTCGCCAACTAGGGTGAACCACCCGAACAGCCCCATCGAAGGGAAGCTTCACCATGGCGATCGAGGCCGGCACCAAGGCTCCGGAGTTCGAGCTCAGGAATCAGCACGGGGAGACCGTGAAGCTCTCGGACTTCCGCGGTGAGAAGAACGTGGTGCTGCTCTTCTACCCGTTCGCTTTCACCGGGGTCTGCACGGGCGAGCTGTGCGCGCTCCGTGACGAGCTGCCGAAGTTCGTCAACGACGACGTGCAGCTGCTCGCCGTCTCCAACGATTCCCCGTTCACGCTGCGGGTATTCGCCGAGCAGGAGGGTCTTGAGTACCCGCTGCTGAGCGACTTCTGGCCGCACGGCGAGGCCTCGCGCGCGTACGGCGTCTTCGACGAGGAGAAGGGGTGCGCGGTGCGCGGCACCTTCATCATCGACAAGGAGGGCGTGGTCCGCTGGACCGTCGTCAACGGCCTGCCGGACGCCCGGGACCTGAACGAGTACGCCAAGGCGCTCGAGACTCTTTGAGCGTTCCGCTGGATTCCCGGGGGACGACACCCGGTAGGAAGCCTCGCCGGGGGCGGGAACCCCTCACTAGGATCCAGACGTTGATCCGATACCAGACGCACTACGGGGCTCCCCGCCCCTACAGACCATAGGGAGGACTCGTGGGAGTCAGCCTCAGCAAGGGCGGCAACGTATCGCTGAGCAAGGAGGCCCCTGGCCTCACGGCGGTCGTCGTAGGCCTCGGTTGGGATGTCCGTACCACCACCGGTACGGACTTCGACCTCGACGCCAGCGCCATTCTGACCAACGCGGAGGGCAAGGTCCGCAACGACCAGGACTTCGTGTTCTTCAACAACCTGAAGAGCGCGGACGGCTCGGTCGAGCACACCGGGGACAACACCACCGGTGAGGGCGAGGGCGACGACGAGCAGGTCAAGGTCGACCTCGCGGCGGTCCCGGCGGACGTCGACAAGATCGTTTTCCCGGTCTCGATCTACGACGCCGAGAACCGCCAGCAGTCCTTCGGCCAGGTGCGCAACGCGTTCATTCGCGTGGTGAACCAGACCGGTGGCGCCGAGATCGCCCGCTACGACCTCTCCGAGGACGCCTCCACGGAGACCGCCATGGTCTTCGGCGAGCTGTACCGCAACGGGGCGGAGTGGAAGTTCCGCGCCGTCGGTCAGGGCTACGCCTCGGGCCTGCGCGGCATCGCGCAGGACTTCGGCGTCAACGTCTGAGCCGAGACACCGCACCACGCACACCCGTCCGGCGCCGCACTCCTGCAGTGCGGCGCCGGACGCGCTCGACAAAGCAACGCCTCAACGCGCGGGGAGGACCACCATCATGGGCGTCACGCTCGCCAAGGGAGGCAATGTCTCCCTCTCCAAAGCCGCACCGAACCTCACACAGATCCTCGTCGGACTCGGCTGGGACGCACGCTCCACCACCGGCGCCGACTTCGACCTGGACGCCAGCGCGCTGCTGTGCAGCGACGGCCGGGTCATGGGCGACGAGTGGTTCATCTTCTACAACCAGCTCAAGAGCCCCGACGGTTCGGTCGAGCACACCGGGGACAACCTCACGGGTGAGGGCGAGGGTGACGACGAGTCGGTCCTCGTCGACCTCTCCAAGGTGCCGGCCGCCTGCGACAAGATCATCTTCCCCGTCTCGATCCATGACGCGGACAACCGGGGACAGACCTTCGGTCAGGTCAGCAACGCCTTCATCCGTGTGGTGAACCAGGCGGACGGCCAGGAGCTCGCCCGCTACGACCTGTCCGAGGACGCCTCCACCGAGACCGCGATGATCTTCGGAGAGGTGTACCGCTACGGCGCAGAGTGGAAGTTCCGTGCCGTGGGGCAGGGGTACGCGTCCGGACTCCGGGGCATCGCTCTAGACTTCGGAGTCAACGTTTCCTAAAGCGTTGCTAAAGCCGTGCACGGAGCGGGGGAGCCCCGTACAACCAGCACGGGGAAACCCGTACACACAATGGGGTAGCCAGTGGTTCTGAAAACCTTCGGCTGGTCGTTCGCGATCACCGTGCTCGGTTTGATCGCAGCGGTGTTCTACGACGGATGGACCGCGCTCGGGCTGGTCGCGATCCTGGCCATCATGGAGATTTCGCTCTCCTTCGACAACGCGGTGGTCAACGCCGGAATCCTGAAGAAGATGAACGCCTTCTGGCAGAAGATCTTCCTCACGGTCGGCGTGCTGATCGCCGTGTTCGGCATGCGCCTGGTCTTCCCCGTCGTGATCGTCGCGATCAGCGCCAAGATGGGGCCGGTCGAGGCGGTCGACCTCGCGTTCAACCAGCCAAACCGCTATGAGCAACTGGTCACGGACGCGCACCCGTCCATCGCGGCGTTCGGCGGCATGTTCCTGTTGATGATCTTCCTCGACTTCATTTTCGAGGACCGTGACATCAAGTGGCTCGGCTGGCTGGAGCGCCCGCTCGCCAAGCTCGGCAAGGTCGACATGCTGTCGGTCTGCATCGCGCTGATCGTGCTCCTGGTCGTCTCCATGACGTTCGCCGTCCACGCGCACCAGCACGGTGGCGTGCACGTGGACAAGCAGTCGACCGTGCTCATCTCCGGGGTCGCCGGCCTGATCACGTACCTCGTCGTCGGCGGTCTCTCCAGCTTCTTCGAGAACCGTCTCGAGGAAGAGGAGGAGCGAGAACACGAGGCGGAGGAGAAGGCCGCCCGCGAGGGCAAGCCGAAGTCCGCCGTGGTGCTGGGCGGCCAGGCCGCGTTCTTCATGTTCCTGTACCTCGAGGTCCTGGACGCGTCGTTCTCCTTCGACGGGGTGATCGGCGCCTTCGCCATCACCAACGACATCGTCCTGATGGCGCTCGGCCTCGGCATCGGCGCCATGTACGTCCGGTCGCTCACGGTCTACCTGGTCCGCCAGGGCACCCTCGACGACTACGTGTACCTGGAGCACGGCGCGCACTACGCGATCGGCGCGCTCGCCGTGATCCTGCTGGTCACCATTCAGCACCAGATCAACGAGATCGTCACGGGCCTCATCGGTGTCGTCCTGATCGCCTGGTCCTTCTGGTCGTCGGTGCGCCGCAACAAGCGGATCGCGGCCGAGGAGGGAAACGCGGGGAACCCGGACAAGAGTGAGGTTTCGTCCGGAGTCTGACCCGGAGCCCGGTGTTTGACCCGGGGCGCATTCCTGGAACCCTCTGAACGGGGCGGTCGTACGAGGCAGAGTCCTCCCGCGGCCGCCCCGTTCGGCGGATACGGGCACATATGGGCGGGAACGGGCAGTACCGGAACAGTATTTGGGGGCGGCATGTCCTTCTGGGACACACTCTGGCGCGGGCGGTCCGCGCAGTTCGAGTTCGATTCCGGCAGCGCGGCGACCAACGCCATCGAACTCACCAAGCGACATCCGGTCGTCTCGCTCTCCAAGCAGGGCGCGGCCACCGGCAACCTGCGGGTCAATCTCTCCTGGCGGATGCGGACCTCGGACCTCGGCGGGTTCGAGAAGAGCAGCCTGTTTCGGCATCCGTTCAGCATGTTCAAACCGGAGGTCGTGCAGGCGCACACCCAGTCCATGGTCAACGTCGACCTGGACCTCGGCTGCCTGTACGAGCTGACGGACGGCGAGAGGGGCGTCGTACAGCCGCTCGGCAGCTTCTTCGGCGCGCTCAACGAGCCGCCGTACGTGAAGCTCAGCGGGGACGACCGGTTCGGTTCGGCGTCCGGGGAGACCATCTACGTCAATCTCGACCACCGCGACAACATCAAGCGGCTGCTGGTGTTCGTCTACATCTACGACCAGACGCCGGCGTTCGACCGCACGCACGCGATCGTGACGCTGTACCCGAACAACGGCCCACGCATCGAGATCAGCCTGGACGAGCGCGCACCCCAGGCCCGCTCCTGCGCCGTCGTCTCCCTGGAGAACGTCAAGGGAGATCTGGTGGTGCGGCGCGAGGTGAAGTTCGTGTACGGGTTCCAGGCCGAGCTGGACCGTCTGTACGGCTGGGGCCTGCAGTGGGGCCGGGGCTACAAGTCCAACGCCGGCGGCCGGTAGCCGCTGCCCCGGCAGGGGTCAGCGGCCGATGAACTGCGGCCCCTGCGGCGGCAGGCGGAACGCCGGGTCCGGGTAGGCCGTCGCCGCCACCGGCTGCGGATAGCCGTACGCGGGCTGGGACGGCGGGGCCGGCTGCGTCGCGGGCTGCGAGGGGTAGCCGTAGGAGGGCGGCTGCTGGGGCGGCAGCGGGAACGAGGGGGCAGGGGCCGGCGCGGGAGCGGTCGGCGCCGGGGCGGGCTCCGTGGAGGCCGATTCGTCGACCGAGATGCCGAAGTCCGTCGCGAGGCCGATCAGGCCGTTCGAGTAGCCCTCGCCGACCGCGCGCAGCCGCCAGCCGTCGCCGCGCCGGTACACCTCGCCGCAGATCAGCGCGGTCTCGGCGCCGGTCTCCGGCCTGATGTCGAAGTGCGCGAGCGGTTCGGCGCCGTCGGACGAGGCGTCGTAGACGAACATGCGCAGCCCCTGCACGTGCTCGAACGCGACCTCGTCGGCGGAGGCCGTGAAGAGGATCCGGGAGATCTCCGGCGGGACGCCTCCCAGGTCGGCCTGGAGGGTGTCCGTCATGCCGTCGGCCACGCGCTTCTGGCCGAGCCGCCAGACCTTCCCCGAGGGGTGCCGGGGCTGGTTGTAGAAGACGAAGTCCTCGTCGGAGCGGACCTTGCCGTCGGCTCCCAGCAGCAGCGCGGAGGCGTCCACCGCCGGTACGCCCTGCCCCGGGGTCCAGCGGAGCACGGCGCGCACCGCCGTGGCGTCGAGCGGGACGTTCGCCCCCTTGAGCATCGCGTGCGTCATGCGGTCATCCTGCCTTCCCGCGGTGGGCCGGGACAACGCGGGGTACGGGGATCCGCGGGGATCGCGGGCCGGACAGGAGGGACGGAACGCACCTCCCGACATCCACGGGTTACCAGAATTTCATTGCCGCCGGGAACTCTTGACACAGGTTTGTACGTACTATTACCGGCCACATCAAGCCGGGCGGCCAGGCAGTACGGGGAGACTTATGCGTCATTTCGGGCACATCGCCCCTGAGGTGCGGAAGCGCCTTTTCCATCAGGAGCCACAGCCGTTCGATGCGGACTCCGCGCCCCGGATGCTCGCCGCGGCGCTGGGGGCGACTCTTTACAGCCCCGCCACCCGGCCGCATCTCGCGGACGACGTGCTCAAGCAGGCCGGCCGCGGCGTGGTCTCCATGGTGCTGTGCCTGGAGGACTCGATCGACGACTCCGAGGTGAGCGACGCCGAGGAGAACCTCGTGCGCCAGTTCGCCGACCTGGCCGCCCGCGGGGTCGAGGTGCCGCTGCTCTTCGTCCGCGTACGCGCCGCGGAGCAGATCACCGATCTCGTACACCGCCTCGGGCCGGCCGCGGAGCTGTTGGCCGGATTCGTACTGCCGAAGTTCACGGAGGAGCGGGGCGTTCCGTTCCTGGAAGCGGTCACCGCCGCCGAGGCCGCCACCGGGCGACGGCTTTTCGCCATGCCCGTCCTGGAGTCGCCCGAACTGCTCCACCTGGAGACGCGTACCGAGACCCTCACCGGGATAGCCCGCACCGTCGACAAGTACCGCGACCGGGTCCTCGCGCTGCGGCTCGGCGTCACCGACTTCTGCTCGGCGTACGGGCTGCGCCGGCCGCCGGACATGACCGCGTACGACGTGCAGATCGTCGCTTCCGTCATCGGTGATGTGGTCAATCTGCTGGGCCGGGCCGACGGCACCGGCTTCACGGTGACCGGACCCGTCTGGGAGTACTTCCGCCACCAGGAGCGGATGTTCAAGCCGCAGCTGCGGAGCAGCCCCTTCCTGGAGGAGGGCGCCGAGCCGCTGCGCGAGGCGCTCATCCAGCACGACATGGACGGTCTGCTGCGCGAGATCGAGCTGGACCGGGCCAACGGTCTGCTCGGCAAGACCTGCATCCACCCCTCGCACGTACTGCCCGTGCACGCGTTGTCCGTCGTGAGCCACGAGGAGTACAGCGACGCCCGGGACATCCTGCGGCCCGAGCGGGGCGGCGGCGGAGTCCTCCGGTCCGCGTACACGAACAAGATGAACGAGGTGAAGCCGCACCGCGCCTGGGCCGAGCGGACCCTGCGGCGGGCGGAGGCGTTCGGGGTGGCGCACGAGGACGTCGGCTTCGTGGAACTGCTGGCCGCCGGGCTGCCCGCGTGACGGGCCGGGGGACGGCCGACGCCGGTGAGACCGGAACCCCTGGACCCGGGACCCCTGAACCTGGGACCGCTGAACCTGGGACCGCTGAACCCGGGGCCCCTGAACCCGGGGCCCCTGAACCCGGGGCCCCTGAACCCGGGACCCCCGGACCCGGATCCCTTGGGCCCGGAACTTCTGAGAACAAAGCGACGAGAGATGAGAACAGCGACGTGGTGTGGTCGGGTACATGGGTGGCCGAACGGCTCGGGGTCGAGCTGGCCGGTGACCGGGAGCTGACCGGGCTCCTCGGGCTCGCCCTGCGGCGCAACCCCAAGCGCGCGCATCTGCTCGTCTCGAACGTGCTGGGCAAACACGTGCCGCAGCGCCCGTCGGTCATCTGGCACGCGGGCCGCGAACTGGGCATACGTGTGCGGGAGTTGCTCGGCGACGAAGCGGCGGCGCGAGCCGTCGTCCTGGGGTACGCCGAGACGGCGACCGGCCTCGGCCACTCGGTCGCCGACGGCCTCGCGCTCGCGCCCTACCTGCACTCCACGCGCCGCCCGGTCGAGGGTGTGGCCAGCGCGGGCGGCTTCGAGGAGTCCCATTCGCACGCCACCTCCCACCTGCTGTTGCCCGTGGACCCCGAACTGCTCGCGGGGGGCGGTCCGTTGGTCCTGGTCGACGACGAGTTCTCCACGGGCAACACGGTCCTGAACACCATCCGCGCGCTGCATGAGCTGTACGCCCGCGACCACTACGTCATCGTCGCGCTCGTCGACATGCGCTCACCCGGCGACCAGGGCCGCCTCGACGCCTTCGCCCAGGAGATGGGCGCCCGGGTCGACCTCGTGGTCAGGGCGCGCGGCTCGGTGCGGCTGCCGGACGGGGTCCTGGAGAAGGGGCAGGCGCTCGTCGCCGCGCACGAGGCGGCCGCCGTGCCCGCGGCCCGGCGCG
This sequence comes from Streptomyces sp. NPDC030991, assembly GCF_055571235.1. Taxonomy (NCBI): domain Bacteria; kingdom Bacillati; phylum Actinomycetota; class Actinomycetes; order Kitasatosporales; family Streptomycetaceae; genus Streptomyces; species Streptomyces sp. NPDC030991. The sequence goes on along the minus strand of NZ_JBVIFR010000003.1, from coordinate 130,746 downwards.
AGCGCGGTGAGATCGTCCGGGCCGGTGACCTCGGCTGGCCGGCCGAGGTGCCGGACGGCGGACGGCACGGCTTCACCCCGGCCCACCGCACGCGGCTCGAAGCGGCGCTGCCCGGTCTGGCCGAACGGCTCGCGCCGTACGTCCACGGCCGCGTACTCGTCCTGGGCAACGAGGAGTTGATGTACGCGCCGCTGCGCCTCGCCACCGCACTGGAGGCGACCGGCGCCGACGTCGCGTACTCCACCACGACCCGCTCACCCGTCCTCGCCGTCGACGACCCGGGGTACGCGATCCGCACCCGCCTCGTCTTCCCCGCGCACGACGCACCGGCCGACGGGCCCGGCGAGCGCTACGCGTACAACGTGGCGGGCGGCGGCTTCGACACCGTCGTCGTCGTCCTCGACTCCGTCGGCGACAGCGCCGAACTCACCGCACCGGGCGGCCTGTTGGAGCGGGTCGCCGAGCATGCGGCGCGCGTGGTCGTGGTCGTGGTCCCCTCGTACGTCCCGCAGCGGACCCGCGTCCCGCAGGAGCCGTACGTTCCTCAGGAAAGGCTTTCCATGTCGTTGCCCGAGCCGCTGCGCGGCCCCGCCTTCTCCTCGTACGCGCCCGACGAGGTCGGCTGGCTGTTGCAGGACCTCTCGGACGTGACGCTGGAGGCGCCGACCGAGGAGCGCGAGGAGGCCATCCAGAGCGGTGGCGCGCACTACGCCGAATCACTGCCGGTCGAGTACCAACCGAGCGCGCAGTACCAGGAGTTGTTCCACGCGGCGCTCGCCACCTCGGCCGACCGGATCGCGCGGGCCGTCGGCGTGGTGACGGAGACGGTGCTGGCGGAGCGCTCGCCGCGGCCGGTCCTGGTCTCCCTCGCGCGCGCCGGGACACCGGTCGGTGTGCTGATGCGGCGGTGGGCCCGGTGGCGGCACGGCCTGGAGCTGCCGCACTACGCGGTCTCCATCGTGCGCGGCCGGGGCATCGACGCGAACGCGCTGCGGTGGCTCGCCGCGCACCACGACCCGGCGGACGTCGTCTTCGTCGACGGATGGACCGGCAAGGGCGCCATCACGCGCGAACTGGCCGCGGCCGTCGCCGGGTTCGAGGGGTTCGACCCGGAGATCGCGGTGCTCGCCGACCCCGGGTCGTGCGTGCGGACGTACGGGACGCGCGAGGACTTCCTCATCCCCTCGGCCTGCCTCAACTCCACGGTGTCCGGGCTCATATCGCGCACCGTCCTGCGTTCCGACCTGGTCGGCCCCGACGATTTCCACGGAGCGAAGTTCTACGCAGAGCTGGCCGGTTCGGATGTGTCGCGACACTTCCTCGATGTGGTGGAGGGGCGTTTCGAGGCGGCCGGGGACGCGGTCGACGCGGACGTCAAGGAGCTGCTCGGAGCCGACCGGGCGCCGACTTGGGAGGGCTGGGCCGCCGTCGAGCGGATCAGCGAGGAGTACGGCATCCATGATGTGAACCTGGTCAAGCCGGGTGTCGGCGAGACGACGCGGGTGCTGCTGCGCCGCGTTCCGTGGAAGATCCTGGCGCGGGCCGGCGCCGGGGCCGACCTGGACCATGTGCGCCTGCTCGCCGAGCAGCGCGGTGTGCCGGTCGAAGAGGTGGCCGAACTCCCGTACATCTGCGTCGGGTTGATCCACCCGCGGTTCACCCGCGGGGCGACCGGCGCGGACGGCACGGCGGTGGCGGCGAAGTGAGCTCAGCTACCGGGCCGACCGTGGTCGCGAGCGACCTCGACCGTACGCTCATCTACTCGGCCGGGGCGCTCGGGCTCACCATGCCCGACGCGCGGGCGCCGCGGCTTCTCTGCGTCGAGGTGTACCAGGGCAGACCCCTGTCGTACGTCACCGAGGACGCGGCCGCGCTGCTGACGGAGCTGGCGAGGCGCGCGGTGTTCGTACCGACGACGACACGGACGCGGGAGCAGTACGGCCGGGTGCGGCTGCCCGGTCCCGTACCGCGGTACGCGATCTGCGCCAACGGAGGGCATCTGCTGGTCGACGGGGTGTCGGACCCGCAGTGGAGCACCGCGGTGGCGGCGCGCCTCCAGGCGCAGTGCGCGCCGCTCGGGGAGGTGCGGGAGCGGATGGTCGCGGCCGCGGATCCGGCGTGGCTGCTGAAGGAGCGGGTCGCCGAGGACCTCTTCGCGTACCTCGTCGTGGACCGCGCGCTGCTGCCGCCGGGGTGGGTCAAGGAGCTCGGGGAGTGGGCCAACGGGGTCGGCTGGAGCGTGTCGCTGCAGGGCCGGAAGGTGTACGCCGTGCCGAAGCCGCTGACCAAGGGGGCGGCGGTCGAGGAGGTGGCCCGGCGGACCGGGGCCGTGCGGACCCTGGGTGCCGGGGACTCCCTGCTCGACGCGGACCTGCTGCACGTCGTGGACCGCGGCTGGCGCCCCGGCCACGGCGAACTGGCGGACGCGGGCTGGACCGCGCCCGGGGTGACGGTGCTCGCGGAGCGCGGGGTCGCGGCGGGGGAGGCCGTACTGCGGGGGTTCCTCGGCGCACTGTGACCCCGCCCCGCCCCGCCCGGCGGCGGCGTTCTAGCCGCAGCAGCCGCCCCCGCAGCAGCCGCCACCGCCGCCCGCTGACGGCGCGGGGGACGCGGCGCCTGTCGCGGCGCCCGTCACCGCCACCGTCGACAGGAGTTTCACCGTGTCCGGGTGGCCCGTGGGGCAGGTCGCGGGGGAGGCGGACTCGGACATGGGGCGGCTCAGTTCGAACGTGTCGCCGCAGGTGCGGCAGCGGTACTCGTAGCGAGGCATGGGTCAAGGTTACGGGTCGTCGCGCCGCGGCACGTCCGGGAGTTCCAGCATCGCCGCGTACGCCCCGCCGACGTCCATCTCGCGTACCCGCGCGGCGACTTCGGCGTGGGAGGGGGCGGGTGAGGGTGCGGGCCCGCGTGCACCCACTCGTCCCACTCGTCCCGCTCGTCCCGCGCGGCGAGCACCCGCGCCGCCTCGCCGAGCACCCCCTCCGTCAGGCCCGTCCCGGTTGCCAGGGGCGGCCGGGACGCCACCGCGGGGCCGGGCGGTCAGACGCCGCCGCGTTCCTCGCGGATCTGGGTCACGACCCGGCCCACCGTCTGCCGCACGGCCTCCGTCTCGGTGAGGAAGTGCCAGTAGTCCGGGTGGCGGCCCTCCAGGCCGGCGACGGCGCGGTCGAGGCGCGCCACCGAGTCGTCGAGGGGCCGGGCGTGGCGCGGGTCGGGCGTGCTGCGGCCCGCCATCGCCAGCCGCTGGGCGTCCCGGATCGCGAACCGGGTGCGGTCGATCTCCTGCTGCGGGTCCTTGGCCACCGCGTTCAGCCGTTGCAGCCGGTCGGCGGCGGCGGAGATCGACTCGTCCGTCGTGTTCAGCAGGGCGCGGACCGTGGACAGGAGCGACGTGGCGTCGGGCCAGCGCTGGGCGTCCCGCGCCGCACGGGCCTCGGCGAGCTTGGTCTCGGCCTGCCGCACGTTCGCCGCGGCCAGCTCCGGTACGCCCTGGAGGTCCTGCCAGCACGCGGCGGTGAACCGGCGCCGCAGCTCGCTGAGGACCGGCTCGACCTGGCCCGCGCGGGTCGTCAGGGCCTGCGCCCGGGTACGCAACGAGACCAGGCGCCGGTCGATCTCGGCGGCCCGCTCGGGCAGCCGCTCGGCCTCCGCCCGCACGGACTCGGCGTCCCGCGCGACCCGCTCGGCGCGCTCCAGGGTCTCCGGTACGCCGTGCTGCCCCGCGCCCTGGTTCAGCTTGGTCAGCTCGGGGCCGAGGGCGGCGAGCCGGCCGGCGAGGTCGTCGGCCGCCAGCCCCGACCGGCGGACGGCGTCCAGCGCGGTCGTCGCGGCGAGCAGGGCCTGACGGGCGCGCTCCACGGACGGGGCGAGCCGGGCCAGCTGCGTCTCGGCCTTGCCGAGCAGCGGGCCGAGACCCCGCGCGAACCGGTCCAGGTCCTGCTTGGTCCGGGTCAACTGGTCCTTGGCCTGCGTGAGTTCGGCCTGGGCGCGCGACGCGACGCTCGCCTCCAGGTCGTCCCGGTCGAGGTCATGGGCGTCGACCGCAGTGATGTACTGGCCGCTCACCTCGTCGATGCGGACGCCGAGCTGCTGGAAGTCGCTGACGGCGCGGCGCGCCGCGGGGGAGTCGTCGACCGCGGTGATGGTCTCTATCGAGATGCGCAGGTCCCGCTGGGCGGTGTCCAGCTCGTAGAACGCGGCGGCCGCCGCGTCCTTCGCCGCCTGCGCCTCCGCGCGCTGGGACTCGGCGCGGCCGCCGAACCACTTCCGGGTGCCGCCCCCGGCGAAGGCGGCGCTCATCGCCACCACGAGCACGGGCACCGGCAGGAGAGCGAGGGTGAGGAGATCGCGCACGGGACGACCGGGGGGCGCCGGGCGGGGGACCGCCCGGCCGGGTCCGTGTGCCGCGTGCGGCTCAGCCGCTTCGGGGCGGTCGTTCGTCGCCGTCGTCACCAACCACTCCCGTGCTGCCCGTGCCCTCATCAGCCCTGACCGGTGTCCATTCTCCCACCGGTCGGAGGCGAATACACGGGCCGGTCAGTCCGCGGTTCGCAGGGTGACCTTTCCGTCCTGGGAGCGGGCCGAGATCCGGTGCGTGCTGTGGGCGTCGCGGGGGACCGACACGTCGACCCCGCCGTCGTCGGTGCGCGTGGTCACCCGGTACCGGGCGGAGGCGGGGAGCGTGAAGGTCAGGGAGCCGTCGTCGCTGGTCGCGTCGACGCGGTCGGGGACCGTGCGCAGCGTGATGTGCGCGCCGCCGTCCTTGGTGCGGACCGAGACCTGCCGCGCGTCGACGCCGGAGGCGTGCAACGAGCCGTCGTCGCCGCGCAGGCGCAGCGGTCCGGAGACGTTCTTCACGTGTACCGAACCGTCCTGGGTCGCTATGTCGACACCCTTCTCGAATCCGCTCGCGCGGACGCTGCCGTCGTCGCTGCGGACCACGACGGCGACGCCGCGCGGCACCTCGACGCGGTGCCGGGCCGCGCAGTCGGCGACGAAGCCGCTGCAGTGCAGCCGCAGGGTCAACCGGTCCTGACCGGCCTGCCACTTCCAGGTCACCCTGGGATCCGAGCCGATCACGGTGGAGCCCCGGAACCAGCGGGTGACCCGCACCCGGTCGCCGTCGCCCGGGACCAGTTCGAGGGCCGAGTCGTCCGAGTCGACGGTGAGCGTCGTGCCGTGCAGGGCGAAGGAACGGTGGTCGGGGTGGGCGTCGTCGGAGGAGTCGGCGCCGCACGCGGTGGCCATGGCGGCGACGGCGGAGACGGCCGCCACGGCGGCCAGTCCACGGACGGCACGGGTACCGCGGGCGGTGCGGGACTGGCGGACGGTCATGGTGAACTCCCCCTGCTGCGAACGGTGTCACGGCGCCGGACCGGCGGCCGGCACCCCATGAACGTACGGTGGCGCGGGCGGTACGCGGCATGAGGACGGCCACCGGATCGCGGGTGGGGTTAACCCCCGCGCCGGAGGGGTCCGTCAGGGGTTTGCGGTGCACGGGCAACGGCAAGGTAGGCTGTCGGCTCGTCCTGGTCGCGAAAGCGCGGGATCTCGGGTGCGTAGCTCAGGGGTAGAGCGCCTGCCTTACAAGCAGGATGTCGGCGGTTCGAAACCGTCCGCGCCCACGGTATGGAGTAGCAGGTCAGAGGCCCCTCGGCGATGATGCCGAGGGGCCTCTGCCGTGGCCGGGGCCCGCCGCAGGCGTGTGATCCGTTCGACCCCGGCTGATCCGTTCGCCCCCCGGCGGTCACGCCCGCTCCTCGCTCTCCGGCCCGGCCGCGCCCTCTCCGCACGCGTGCTTGAGCCGCGCTCGTGCCCGCACCGTGTCGGGGCCCGTCAGGTTCGACCAGTAGCGGTGGCAGGTCACGAAGACGGCCAGTTCCAGCTCGCGTCTGCGGAGCTTCTCGACCTCGGCCTGCTCGTCCTCGCTCCAGCCCGGTGAGGCCGGGCGCTCCAGCTTGCGCCAGCCCTGGGTGTCGTTGATCGCGTCGAGGGGCGCGACCGACCAGGGGAGCCGCTTGAGCAGGGCCAGGAGCTCGGCCCGGATCTGGTGCAGCTCCTCCTGTCCGGCGCGGAGGTCGCTCGGGAAGTCGAAGTCGGAATCATCGGTCGCTGCCACCCGGCAATGGTACGTCTGTTCGAATTACAGGTGCGAGCCGGTCGAGGCAGTTCACGCGAACGTGTGATCGGGCCGATGGGCGGCGGGAGGCCGGGGGTCGGCGGCAGACTGGAGGTATGTGCCGCAGCATCAAGACCCTTCGCCCGCCCGTCCTCCCGGAGGAAGCCACCGAGGAGGAGATCAGGGCCGCAGCCCTGCAGTACGTGCGGAAGGTGTCCGGGTTCCGGGCGCCCGCCGCGCACAACCAGGAGGTGTTCGACCAGGCCGTCGACGAGATCGCCCGGGCCACCGCCGCCCTGCTGTCCGGGCTGGAGGTGCGGGGCGCCGCCAGGGCGGCTCAGGCTTCCTGAGGCTCCGGGGCCGGACGGCGCATCACGTACGCCGCCACCAGGCCCGCGCCGACCAGCGCGAGCAGCGAGACCACGGTGGAGAGCCAGCTCGCGCCGAGCCACTGCGCGCCGAAGTAGCCGAGCGCCACGCTGTAGACCGCCCAGGCCACGCCCGCCAGGGCGGACCAGGGCAGGAACTCGCGGACCTTGCGGTGCGCGGACCCGGCCGCGAAGGAGACGACCGAGCGGCCCGCCGGCGCGAACCTGGCGATGATCACGAGCAGGCCGCCGCTGGACCGGGCGAGCGCCCCGCCGAGACGTTCCTGCGCGGTCGTCAGGCGCCGGGAGCGGGCGATGGCGCGGTCCAGGCGCTCGCCGCCCCGCCACGCGAGCCGGTACGCGACCAGGTCACCGAGGACCGAGGCCGTCGCGGCGCTGAGTGTGAGGGCGAGAAGGTCCGGCACGCCGTGCGGGACGGCGCCCGTGGCCGCGCCCGAGCCGGCCGCGGCGGCGGTGGCCGCGGTGATCACGAGGACACCGCTCGGCAGCACCGGCACGAAGACGTCGAAGAGCACGGAGAGCGCCACGATCGCGTAGATCCATGGGCTTCCGGTCAGTGACCCCACGCTCTCCCACACTGCTGGCCCACTCCCGTACGGACGTTCCCCCGACCGTTCCTCCAGGCAGGAGCGGTTGTATGACAGCTGTACAGCGTACGCCTGGAGTCTGGCTCGAAGGACGCAAGATGCACAGATGTTCCCCATCTCACGTTCACCCGAGTGCGCCGCCCTGGGCTGCGTCGGGCCGCCGTGTCGCGTACGAACGTCCCAGTACCAAGGAGAACCGGAGGAACTGGCGATGGTGGCAGGAATGGTGACCGGCGCTCTCGCGGCGGCCGTGCTGGCGGCGGGCGGCGGCGGGGGCGGCGGCGCCGTGGGCAATTACTGGATGAACGCAGACGCGACGTTCTCGCCCCCCACGGCGTTCGTGCCGTCGCCGGCGATGACGTACGACATGAAGCTGGTGCCCGCGGCGGCGTCGATCTCGGTGACCCAGCGCGGTGACACGGACGGCATGACCGTGGGGCTGAGCGTCCGGGGCCTCGTCGCCGGCCACGCCTACGGGGCGCACGTGCACCAGAAGCCGTGCGGCGCGGACCCGGCGGCGGCGGGCGGGCACTACCAGCACGTGGTGAACCCGAAGCTGGTCAACGCCGACAACGAGGTGTGGCTCGATTTCACCACCGACGCCCACGGCGTGGGCACGGCCAAGGTCCGCAAGGCGTGGAGTCTGCGGGCGGGTGAGGCGAAATCGGTCGTGATCCATGACGCGCCCGGCGGGGCGGGGGCGCGCGCCGCGTGCTTCACGGTGCCGTTCGAGTCGCTTCCCTAGGTTCCGCGGGCCCCCAGGATGCGGGGCGAGACGGCGCCCGCCCTCCGCGCGGAGGGCGGGCGCCGTGGTGTGCGCGGGCGTACGAGGTGGGCAGAGGCGGGCTCAGGCCGTGACCGTCGCGCGCTCCGGCCGCGCCGGGTCCGCCTGCTCGCCGCGCCCGGCGAACAACCGGTCAAGGCCGAACGCGCCCGAGCCGGTGAAGACGAGCAGCAGCATGACCCAGCAGAACATCGCGGAGGCCTCGCCGCCGTTCTGCATCGGCCACAGCGCTTCGGGCTGGTGGACCTTGAAGTACGCGTAGGCCATCGACCCGGACGCGACGAGGGCCGCGGCGCGGGTGCCGAGGCCGAGCAGCACCAGGCCGCCGCCGACGAGCTGGATCACGGCCGCGTACCAGCTGGGCCAGGTTCCGGCCTCGACGGTGCCGCCGGTCATGGTGCCGCCGAGGACGCCGAAGAGCGAGGCGGCGCCGTGGCAGGCGAAGAGCAGGCCGACGACTATGCGGAACAGGCCGATGGCGTAGGGCTGGGCGCTGTTGAGACGTCCAGTCATGGTGGGGGACTCCTTCGGTCGGTTGGGGACGTAACCGATTCACCGATGGAGTGGGCGCCGACGCTGCCGCCGTTGCCATCGGCTTGGGAGATCCACAGGTTAGGAGCACCTAACCAATGCTTGCAAGTTCAACATCCAGCCATGGTCATCTTCCGTTTCCCTGCCCTTCACGGCGCTGTCGGCGCCGCCTCTGGCTTCGGTCCCGGGTTCAGGTGATCGTCCGGTGGTCCGCGCGGACGAGGCCGCGTCGGGTGTCGGCCCGGTCGAGGGAGAGGTCCGCCGAGCGGCCGCGCATGGTCAGCGTCATCAGGTGGTTCCCGAACCAGGGGCCGCCCGTCCTGCGCCAGTTGACGCGCGGGGCCGCGGCGCGTGCGTGCCGGGCCAGGCCGCGGCCGATGGCCCGCCCCGTTCGGCTCCAGCCGAAACGGAAGCCGAAGCGCATGTAGCGGGGGATGGTGTTGTGGACGGGGGAGCAGGTGAGTTGCAGGACGCGGGCGGCGGGGGCGGGGGCCGGGGCGCCGGCCGGCCAGGACGGTTCGGCGATGTAGGCGTGGTGCACGTCGCCGCCGAGGACGGAGATGGTCGCGGGCGCCGCCGGACCCGACCCTGCCTCGGCGACCAGATCCGTGAGCGTGTCGAACGACGTCGGGAACGCCGCCCAGTGCTCCAGGTCGGCCTGCCTGCGCAGCTTCTCGCCGAACCGCGCCCAGCGGGCCCCGCGTACGCCCTTGGCCATCGCCGCGTTCCAGCCCTCCGCGTCGTGGATGAGATGGGGGAGCAGCCACGGCAGCGACGAACCGACGAGGAGATGGTCGTAGGCGCCGGGCGCGGAGTCCTGCCCGTCGAGCGCCTGGGCGCGCACCCACCGCTCCTCGTCCGGGTCGAGCATCGCCCTGTTCTGTTCGTCGAGGACGCGGGCCGCCCGGGTGTCGATCATCAGCAGCCGTACGCGGCCGAAGTCGCGGCGGTAGCTCCAGCGGGCGCAGGTCGGATCGGCGTCGGCCCGGGCGGCGAACTCGCGCAGGACGTCCGTGCCGTCGGGGGTCGCCCGCACCGCCTCGTACACGGGGTCGGCGGCGAGCTCCTTCGGGTGCAGGTTCCCCAGGTGCTGGTACACCCAGTACGACATGAGGCCGCTCAGGATCCGCTCGCGCCACCAGGGCGTCTCGCGCATCTCCCGCAGCCAGGCGGCGCTGGTGTTCCAGTCATCTATCACGTCGTGGTCGTCGAAGAGCATGCAACTGGGGACCGTGGAGAGCAGCCAGCGGATCTCCGGGTCGAGCCAGGACTCGTAGTAGAGGTGCGTGTACTCCTGGTAGTCCGCGACCTGGGTGCCGGGCGGCTCCGTCAGGTCGCGGCGGCGGGCCAGCCACTCCCGCGTCGCCGGGGACGTCTCGTCCGCGTACACCTGGTCGCCGAGGAGGACGAGGACGTCGGGCCTGTCGGCCTCCGGGTCGGCGGCGAGGCGGGCGGCGAGCGTGTCGAGGGCGTCCGGGCCCACCGGGTCGTGCTCGTCGGCGGGCGGCGCCGCCCAGCGGCAGGAGCCGAAGGTGACGCGGACGGGTTCACCGCTCGTGTACGCCGGGGTGCGGATGGTGCTGGCCGGAAAGCGGGAGTCCGGCTCGGGCCAGACCGTGACGCCGTCCAGGACCACCTCGTACGCCGTCCCGGTGCCCGGGGTGAGGCCGGTGACCGGGACGAGCGCGTAGTGGTGTCCGTCGATCTGGAAGGTCGGTGCGCTGCCCGACGTGCCGTCCGCACAGCGCACTTCGGCGACGCAGGGCCGGCTCGCCTCGACCCAGACCGTCGCCGCCTCCTCGTCCACGTACCTCAGCAGTGGTCCCAGGCGCAGCCTCGCCACGTTGTCTCCTCCGCTCCTCCGGCGTCCGGGCCGTGATCGGCCCGGACCCGGGCCTCGTGCCCGTGCCTCGGGACCGTATGCCCCGTCGTCGGACCGTACGGTACGGAGCGGAGTGCCGGGAGGGTGCGGGGCGGGTGGCGGGGCCGGTGCGTCAGCAGCCGCTCAGCCCGGACTGGATCGCCGCCTTCTCCGCCGAGTCCACCGAGAGGGCGTAATAGTGCTTCACCTGCACATACATCCGCAGATACGTGCATGCGTAGGCGGTGCGGGACGGCATCCACTCGGCCGGGTCCTGGTCGCCCTTGGACTGGTTGACGTTGTCGGTGACGGCTATGAGCTGGGGGCGCGTGAGGTCGTTGGCGAACGACTGGCGGGTCGCCGTCGTCCATCCGCTCGCGCCGGACTTCCACGCCTCGGACAGCGGCACCACGTGGTCGATGTCGACGTCGCCCGAGGCGGACCAGGTGGCGCCGTCGTACTCGGAGTACCAACTGCCCGCGGTGGCCGCACAGTTGGAGTCGGTCGTCACGTTCTTGCCGTCGCGTTTGAGGACGACCTCGCGGGTGTTGCAGGCGCCGGACTGGGTGATCCAGTGCGGGAACTTGTCGCGGCTGTAGCCGTCGGACGAGCCCTCTGCCTTGACGGTCAGCCCGGCGAGGTACGTACGGGCCGTGGCGGCGGTGACCGGGGTGGGCGGGGCCGCCTGGGCGGGCGGGGCGGCGAGGAGGGTGAAGGCCAGGGTGGTGGTCGCGAGGGTCGCGGTGAGGGTGGCGGCGGCCCTGGAACCGGGTTTACGCGCGTAGAGCTTCGGCGTGCGGAGGGTGCGGCGGGACATCTGAACTCCCTGGGGGTGGGGGGTCGTTGGCCGGGCGGCGGGTGTGCGTGCGGCCATGGTGGGGGGTGGGGGTTTCCGGTGGGTGTGCGGCTGGTGACAGGGTCGCGTCAAATTGGTGTGCGGGGCAAGGGGTTGGGTGGGAACTCCCCTGGGCCATGCGGAGGTTGGGTGGGCTCCTTGCGTCCCGGCCGGGCCGCGGTTCCGGTGGCGGGATGTCGCCCCGGGTCCCGCTGTGGAAGTGCCCGAGGGCTTGCGTGTCCGGGGCGGCGTGGTCGGGGTGAGGGGGGTGGGTGGCGATCACCGGTGTTCGTTTTGTACCGTGGAGGAACAAAGTGGTCCCCGCCCGCGTACCCTGACCGGTGGGCGGGGCCGCCTTGTTTCCCTTCGTTCTCTGGAGCCTGCCGATGACGGCCACGCCCACCGTTCTCTCCGCGCGCGCCCTCCTGCTCGACATGGACGGCACGCTCGTCAACTCCGACGCCGTCGTCGAACGGATCTGGCGCCGCTGGGCCGCGGCCCACGGGCTGGACGGCGACGAGGTCATGGGCGTCGTGCACGGGCGGCAGGGGTACGCCTCGATGGCCGTGCTGCTGCCCGAGCGCCCCATGGCGGAGAACTACGCCGACAACGCCCGCATGCTCGAAGCGGAGACCGCCGACATGGACGGGGTCGTGCCCGTTCCCGGCGCGGCCGGGTTCCTGGACGCGCTCGCCTCCGGCGGGGTCGCGCACGCGCTGGTCACGTCGGCGAACGTGCCCCTGTCCACCGGGCGGATGGCCGCCGCCGGGCTGCCCTACCCGGCGGTGCGCGTGACGGCGGAGAGCGTGGGCGCCAGCAAGCCCGACCCCGAGGGGTTCCTGAAGGGCGCCGCCGAGCTGGGCGTCGACCCGGCGGACTGCGTCGTGTTCGAGGACTCTGGGGCGGGCATCGAGGCCGGGCGCGCCGCGGGGATGCGGGTGGTCGGGGTCGGGCCGCGTGCGGGGGCGCACGGGCCCACCGTCCATGTGGACGACCTGACGGCTGTGCGGGTCGAGATCCGTGGTGACGGGGAGATCCTGCTGCACATCGGGTGATCACGTCGGTAGATCGCGTCGGTAGACCACCTCGGGTGATACGTCGGGTGATCACGCCGGGTGATCATCTCTGGCGACCGCATCGGGTGATCCACGGGCGCCCCAGTCTCTCGGCGCCCGCCCCGCTCCCCGCACCCCGACCGCGCCGGCCTCATCCGTACGGCCCCCGCGCCCCCTACCGCGTCTCCGCCTCCAGTGCCCGGCGTGTGGCCGCGCCGTACGTGCCCGGAGGGTCCTCGTGGACGCCGCGGGCCATCTGGTAGGCGCGGACGGCGTACTCTGTCCGGCTGTCGAAGCTGCCGTCCGGGTCACCCGGGTACAGGTTCAACTTCCGTAGGTGGTACTGGAGTTCGACCACCGCCGGGCCGTGGTCGCCGCGGCTGAGGACCGTCTCCCGCGGCGTGTGGCTCTGCCGGGGCGTCGAGGACGGCGGGGGTGTGGAGGGCGTGGCCGGCGTCGGGGTCGGCGCCGAGTGCGTCGTGGTCGGGGTGCGGCCGGGTGTCGTGGTGGGGGCCGCGGGGGGCGCGGCCGAGCGGGTCGCGGACGGGGGTGGTGTCGTGCGGCGCGCCGGGGCCGACCGGCTCGGGGCCGGTATGGGCGGCGCCGACGTCGTGGACAGCGGGGCCGCGGCCTCCTGCGCGGCGGCGGTGCCCGTGTCGCCGTCGCCCGACGAGATCAGGACCGTGACCAGCGCCGCCACACTCAGGACACCGGCGATCGCGGCCAGGAGCAGCACCGGCGCCCGGCGCGGCGCGTTCTCGGGGTGGTCGTCGTCGTGGTGGGGGCCTTCGCCCGGGGGCGGGGCCTGTTCCGGCGGCAGCGGAGGGTGCGCGTAGGGGTCGGGGACGCGCGGCGGCGGGGGCTGCGAGGGCTCCGAGAGCGTCACGTAGGGGCGGACACGGAGCGGACCGAAGCCCTCCGCCTCGCAGCCGCAGGTGGGGCCGCCCTCCGGCCCGGCCACCGCCCCGCACCCCGGACACGTACGCACCTCACCACTCATCTGTGGTCCCCCTCCCCGAGAACTGCAGCGAATTATGCAGACCCAGGGGTCCGCCCGCAGCGCCGGTACCGAACTCAACAGGCCAAACCGGGCCGCAGCTACCAGGATGGGAAGTACCAAGCCCCCGGCGCGACCGGTCCGGGGTGCCCTCGGAGGTGGCCATGAGCAGCCAGGACATCGGCGCGGCGGGCCAGGTTGGCAGCTCCCGCACGCGGCGGGGCACGCCGCCGGGCGAGGGGGCCAAGACCGGCGGCGTCCTCGTCTCCATCGGGGCGCTGCTCCTCGGCATGCTGCTCGCCGCGCTCGACCAGACCATCGTCTCCACGGCGCTGCCGACCATCGTCAGCGACCTGGGCGGCCTGGAACACCTCTCCTGGGTCGTCACCGCGTACATGCTCGCCGCGACGGCCGCGACACCGCTGTGGGGCAAGCTCGGCGACCAGTACGGGCGCAAGCGGCTCTTCCAGCTCGCCATCGTGATCTTCCTGATCGGCTCGGCGCTGTGCGGAATGGCGCAGAACATGCCCCAGCTGATCGGCTTCCGCGCCCTCCAGGGGCTCGGTGGCGGTGGCCTCATGGTGCTGTCCATGGCGATCGTCGGCGACCTCGTGTCGCCGCGCGAACGAGGCAAGTACCAGGGCCTGTTCGGCGCTGTCTTCGGCGCGACGAGCGTGCTCGGACCCTTGCTCGGCGGCCTGTTCACCGAGCACCTCAGCTGGCGCTGGGTCTTCTACGTCAATCTGCCGGTCGGGGTCGTCGCGCTCGTCGTCATCGCCGCCGCCCTGCACATCCCGGTCCGCTCGAAGAAGCACCGCATCGACTATCTCGGCACCTTCCTCATCGCGTCCGTCGCCACCTGCCTCGTCCTCGTCGCCTCGCTCGGCGGCACGACGTGGGGCTGGAGCTCGCCGCAGATCATCGGTCTCGCCGTGCTGGGTGTCGCGCTCGCGGTGCTCTTCGTGTTCGTGGAGTTCCGGGCGGCGGAGCCGGTGCTGCCGATGCGGCTGTTCCGGGTCCGCACCTTCACCCTCGCCGCCGTCATCAGCTTCGTCGTCGGCTTCGCGATGTTCGGCGCGATGACCTACCTGCCGACGTTCCTCCAGGTCGTGCAGGGGGTCTCGCCGACGATGTCGGGCGTGCACATGCTGCCCATGGTGATCGGCCTGCTGCTCTCCTCCACCGTCTCCGGCCAGATCGTCAGCCGCACCGGCCGCTGGAAGGTCTTCCCCGTCGCGGGCACCGCCGTCACCACGATCGGCCTGCTCCTCCTGCACAACCTCGACGAGACCAGCTCGACCATCGCGATGAGCGTGTGCTTCTTCGTCTTCGGTCTCGGTCTCGGCCTCGTCATGCAGGTGCTCGTGCTCATCGTGCAGAACGCGGTCCCGTACGAGGAACTGGGCGTCGCCACCTCGGGCGCCACGTTCTTCCGCTCCATCGGGGCCTCCTTCGGCGTCGCGATCTTCGGCACGGTCTTCGCCAACCGGCTCGCCACGAAGCTGACGTCGGCGCTGAGCGGACAGCAGGTGCCGCCCGGCGTCAGCCCGGACTCGCTCAAGGCCGACCCGCGCGGCATCGGCGAACTCCCGCCCACGCTGCGCCAGCCGGTCCTGCACGCCTACGCCACCTCCATCACGGACGTCTTCCTCTACGCGGTCCCGGTCGCCCTGGTCGCCTTCGTCCTCTCCTGGTTCCTGCGCGAGGACAAACTGCGCGCCTCCGTCACGGCGCCCGACCCGACCCAGACGCTCGCCTCCAACCCCGTGGAACGCTCCTCCTACGACGAGGCGGCGCGGGCCCTGTCCGCCCTCGGGTCGCGCGAGGGGCGGCGCGAGATCTACGAGAAGATCACCGCGCGGGCCGGCTACGACCTGCTGCCCGCGGCCAGTTGGCTGCTCCTGCGCGTCAACCGCTACGGCTGGGCCGAACCGGCCGCCCTCGCCGAGCACAGCGCCGTACCCCTGCCGGTGATCATCGAGGCGGCCCGGCAGGTGGAGGAGCGGCGCCTCGCGGTGCGTCAGGGCGTCGACCTCGTCCTCACCGACGAGGGACGCGCGGCCGCGGCCCGCCTCGGCAAGGCCCGCGAGGACTCGCTCGCCGAACTCCTCGGCGACTGGTGGACCCCCGAACGCCCCACGGACCTGCACCAGTTGGTCCGCGAACTGAACGCGGAGATGTGCGGCTCCGACGCGGAACGGCCGCATGACGCGCGCGGCGGCCGGCAGCGGCTCGCGGCTTGACGCCTGCCCGGCAGGTACCTCACGTCAGGCAAGCGGCTCGCGGCTTGACGTGACGTGCCCGCCCCGGGGTCAGCCGGTCAGCCGCTTGCTGAACCAGTGCTCGGCGTAGACGTCGTCGTTGTGCGGACCGGTCTCCTCGTAGCCGAGCCGTGCGTACAGGGCGCGGGCCTCGACCAGGTCGTCGCGGGTGTCGAGGCGGACGCGGCCGGCACCCAGAGCGCGCGCCGCGTCCTCGGCCGCCGCCACGAGCAGCGGCGCCCCGCCCTTGCCGCGATGCTCCGCACGCACGAAGACGCGGGTCAGCTCGGCCGTGCCCGGACCCGCCAACCGCACCCCGGCGCTCCCGGCGGGCTCGCCGTCGTACCACCCGACGAGCAACTGCCCGTACGGGAGCGCCAGTTGCTCACCGGTCTCGGACGCGATCCCGCGCTCCAGCTCCGCCGGTTCGGTGGTACGCCCCTCGTGCCGCAGGTACCAGCGGTCGCTCACCTCCGTGTAGTACGCGCGCCACAGGGCGGCGGCGACGGGCGAGTCGTACGGTTCGGGGGAGACGGTCCAGGAGGTGCGCACAGCGCATTGTGGGGGCGGTGGGGCGCGGCGCCGCAACCGGTTTACGTCGCAAGGCTGCCACGGGTCGCAGGTCTGTTTGAGCCGGGCGCGGCGGGCAACCCGGTTCACGGTAAGCACGGTTGACCCAAGTTCGACGATACCGGGAAGGTCGGGAAGACACCCATGTCCACAGGCGTGATCATCGCTTTGATCGTGGTGGGGGTCGTGGTCGTCGTCGCGGCGGGCGTGTTCGCCGCGCGGACCAAGCCCCGCGGGGGACGCGGCCTCAAGCGCCGCTTCGGACCCGAGTACGAGCGGGTCGTCGCCCGGCACGACGGCGACACCAAAGCCGCCGAACGGGAGCTGACGGAGCGGGTGCGGCGGCACGGCTCGCTGCGCACGCACGAACTGGAGCCCGCCGCGCGCGAGCGGTACCAGGCCCGCTGGGCCGCCGCCCAGGAGCGCTTCGTCGAGTCGCCCGGAGAGGCGGTCACCGAGGCCGACCTGCTCATCTCCGACCTCGCGAAGGAGCGCGGCTTCCCCGACGGCAGCCACTACGAGGAGCAGTTCGAGGCCCTCTCCGTCCACCACGGCCCGCATGTGCACGGCTACCGGCGCGTCCACCGTGCCGAGGGCAAGGGCGGTACGGAGGAGCTGCGCGCCGCGATGGTCGAGGCGCGGGCCCTGTTCGACGACCTGATCGGTACGGGCGGCCACGTCGCGCACCGGGACGGGACGGACGGGACGACAGGCCGTACGACGGACGGCGGCACGACGCGGGACGAGCGGACGAGCACCCTCAAGGGGCGCCTGGCGAAGGGGAGTTGAGCGAAGATGGCGGACATCGACCGCAATCGGCAGGACAGTTCGATACCGGGCCGGAAGGACGGTTCGGTCCCCGGACGGCAGGACGGCCCGACAGCGGGCCGGCAGGACGGCTCGGCGCCGGGTTCGGTACCGGGTCGGCACGAGGGTTCGGTACCGGGTCACGACCCGCTGCTCGACCCGACGGCGCCCGGCACGCAGGAGCCCCGGGTCGGGACGCACGGCGAGCCCCGCCACGAGCCCGGGAACCGGATCCCCGGCGCGGGTGCCCCGGTCGGCGGTGACCCGCTCAGCAGTGCCCCGGTCGGCGGTGACCCGCTCAGCAGCGCCCCGGTCGGCAGTGCCCCGGTCGGCGGCGATCCGCTCGCCGGGCCCGGCACCGACGGCACGGACGGCACCGGCCACCACCGGGACCCGCACCTCGACCCCCGCCACGACCTGGAGGGGCCGGCCCACGGCGCCCGCTCGGGGCTGTTCGCGCACGAGGCACGCGCGGACCTGGAGGAGCGGCTGCGGCACGCGGTCGCCGGGTTCGTGGACGAGCCCCGGGCCTCCGTGGAAGAGGCCGACCACGTCCTGGAGGACCTGGCGGCACGCCTCGCGGAGAGCCTCGCCGGCCACCGCCGCACCCTGCGCACGTCCTGGCAGGACTCCAAGGAGGACACGGAGCAGCTACGGCTCGCCCTGCGCGACTACCGGGAGACCGCGGAGCGCCTGCTGAGCCTCTGAGCCGTGGCGCCTCCGCGCCGCAACGCTTACTCGGCCGTCCTGGCAAGGGACGCCGCTTCCCAGGCGAAGCCGTCCGGGTCGGTGAACGACCCGGCGGTTCCGCCGAGCACGATCCGGTGCGCACCCGCACCGTCGGCGGGAACACCGGCGTCCTTGGCCAGGGCGGCGCGCTTGTAGAGCGCCAGCCTGAGGGGCCCGGCCCCGGCGGTGAACTCGACGTACTTGCTGCCGAAGCTCTTGCCCACGGTCAGGCCCTGACCGACGTAGAACTCCTTGCCCGCCTTCATGTCCCCGACGCCGAGCAGGAGCACGATCGCGTCGACGTCCCGGGTCGCGGGGCCGCTGTTCTTCTTCGTCGACGTGGCGACCTTCCAGATCGTCCCGTCCGGGGCCTGGACGACGCCGCCGTAGCCCCAGAGCGACTTCGAGACCGCCTTCAGCGAGGTGGCGCCGGCCTCCAGCGCCGCGCCGACGAGCAGGTCGACGTCGGCGGGCTGGGAGACGGTGAGGGACAGCGTGAACCCGCGGAAGCCGGTCGTCGGCGTCTCGGAGGCCCGCAGGAGCACGTGCGGGGCGCCGAGCCCGAAGGCGGCGGAGTAGAAGCGGTCGGCGGCGGTGGGGTCGTCCACCTCGAGGGTGACGGATGCGAGGGAGTTCATGCCTCTCACGCTAGGCCCGGCCCGTCCCCCGTGGCTTCTCCGTTCCTGACCGGTATCCGGCAGGGCCCAGCGGTTCCCCGAGGGGGCCGACTGTTCGCAGTGCACCCCGTCAGGTCGTCCGGGGGCCCTGGCGAGATGGCCGGACTCCCGCAGCCGAGGTTGTGGGAGTCCGGGGACCACGGGATCGGGCTCAGGCCTTGTGGATCTTCCAGTCCGCGACGTTGGCGCTGCGGTTGAAGTAGGCGTTGGTGCAGAGGTCGAGCTTGCCTCCCTGGACCGGGCTGAGGTTGTTGGTCTCCAGGAAGCCGCCGTTGTCGTCGTACGTGTTCCACAGGTGCACCACGTCAGCGATCCGGACGTTCTGGTCGCCGGGCGTGGAGGTCTGCGCGAAGATCCGCCAGCGGCCGGTGCCCGCGGCGCGGTCCTTGGTCTGGGAGGTGGACACGTCGTACTTGGCCCCCGAGCCCTTCTGCACGTCACTGGCGTGACCGTTGGTGTCCAGGTAGCCGCCGTCGCCGCCGTAGAGGTTGCGCAGGTGGACCAGGTCACCGCTCACGACGGGCTGCCCGGAGGCCTTGCCGGAGACGGAGAGGATCTCCCAGGTGCCGGTTCCTTTGCCGCGGGTGGGGGTGTCGGCGGTCGCCACGTTGTACTTGCCGCCGGTGGCGGAACTGTGGCCGATGGTGTCGAGGTAGCCGCCCTGCCAGCCGTTGTAGCCGTTCTGCAGGTGGATCTGGTCGCCGTACTTGAGCTCGTTCGCCATGGGACTTCCCCTCAGTGGACGACGCTGCGTGAGGTTTCCGCCGTACGGGCTCTGGCCCGATCATCCGGCGGGAACACCAGACATCTTGGCAACACGGCCCGCATAAGGCACCCAATACGCAAACCTGACCAAAACTCGCGCAGCTCGCTTCCAGCCACGAAGTGGACGCGGCCTGCTCAGTACCTCTGTCGCGAGCGCGGCGTCATGTCCGGCTGGAGGGACGAGGTGGCCGAGTTCATCAACCTCTTCAGGTCCTTGGCGTCGGTCCTGCGCCGATCGAGGACGTAGCGACGCCCACTCCGGCGCCGCCGACGGCACGTGCCCCGCACCCGTTCCCGGTGCAGGGCACGTTCCGTGCAACCTGGCGCAAGAGCTACGCGCCCTTCGGTGCCGTTTCTCGAGCGCGTCCAAGGCGAACTGGCGCCGTTCGGCGGGCAGGGCTACGGCAAAGAGCCACGTAGGCGCTAATAGGGCTGCCACGAGGAGAACGGGAAGCAAGCGCAAAAGCGGGGCAACGCGGGTGATCCATATGGACACGGAACTGATTACCTGTCCACTTCAGGGAGGTAAAGACCCTGAGTGGTCGCCATGCTTCCCGACCGGGGGGTGTGGCGGGGATTTGGCTATGCGGGGATCAGCTCGGGCCGGACGGTCTCGCGTGCACGCTCGTAGAGAGCTTGGGCGTCATGGTTGCGGACGTGCGGACGAATCAGGTTGAACATATCCGTCATCCGCTTATCGATCCGGCCCGAGTTGACTAGCGGGTAATCGTCCAGTGCAAGGCCCCAAGTCATACAGGCGGCTTCGAGATGCCCAACGGCTAGTTGCCGTTCGGCGAGGATCGCCCGTTCCTTGACACGTGTGCGCCGATAGATGCTGTACCGAAGCCGGTCCGATTCCTGCATGGCGGCAACCGCCCCGTGTGCGTCGCCCATTTCGAACCGCACCTGACTGGTGTGGTAGTTGAGCGATGCGGGGTCGTACGAACCGAACACCTTCCCTCGGGACTCTGCCTTGTCCATGGCAACTTCGGCTTCCTGCAAGTACATGCGTGCGGACCGCCGATCTCCGATCTGCGCGGCTGCATGTGCTTGCTGGCCAGCAAGGAAGGCACGCATCCGTGGACCGGCTTGTGGGGAGGAAGCCGCCGCAGCATCCGCGAGCCGCATAGCCATCGGTCCCTGGCCTAGGTCGACCGCTTGCACGCTCATGCCCCGAAGTGTGGTGCAGAACGTCAAGTGATCTTCTGACGCTCCCGCAAGTTCTAGGGCTTTCAAGTAGTACCGCTGTGCGAGCCCGTGCAATCCCTCATCGACCGCCATGTATCCCGTGAGGTAACAGAGATCGGACGCAGCGGACATCATGGCTTTACGCACGTCCTCGGGCCCGTCCGTCCGCAGGAAGGGGGCGACGGTGTTTACCAAGAATGTGGCCGCAAGAGGGCGAGCGGTCCGGCCCCCAAACTGGTCATCCATCGAGGAGAGCTGTTCCGTCATGGCTGAGACCGTGTGCACGTCGGTCATGCCGACGCGGGTCCGGGTGCCTGCTTGTGCGGCTTCCATGCGCCCCACCACGTCCGGCCAATCCGGAACGGCGAGGGCAACCGAGAACAGAGCGACGCTAAGCACGCTGCGGCGGGAAGGGTCCATGTCCAGCCTTCCAAGATCAATGATCCCGTCGACCGTGCTGGATGGTGTCGCCTCCGTCCCGTTCTTGGGGGCCGAGAAGCCAACTTCCGCGTATGTGACGGGTCGCCCGAGCCTGCGGGCGAGCGCTTCCAAGATCAGCGGCCGGGCATCATCGCGCGGCACACTCCCGCTCAGCCACTGGTGAACGGAAGGCGCACGGTACTGCGTTGGGGTGCCGCGCTCAGTTCCAACCCGATTGATCACCTGCGCACACTGCCGCAGCGTCCACCCGGTCTCGCGGAAGAGTCGCTCTAGTCCTGTGTTCGGCTCGTCGGTGCCCACGGTCGTTCAACTCCCCATGCACGACTGCGTTAAGCGGCTTAACGCTCTTAATCCTTGTGCGCTTTCCAACAGTACCGCTGGGCGTGATCACGCGGTTACCTAAAGCGAACACGAGACTTCGCAGCGGAAGGACATGGGCGAGTGAATGCAGAGCCGGTACCGCCCTCCGTGGGTGCGCTGATGGTGGACACCAGCCGTAGCCGCATCGGGGAGTTCCGAGGGGTCGCCGGCGCGTACTGGTCCCTGCGGCCCCTCGGGGGCGGGAACGAGTGGGAAGCCGAGCCCGAGCACGTACGCCTCGCGGACCCCATAGAGCGGTTGAGCGCGAGGAACGCCCGCGCGAACGCACAGAGCCGGGGGGAAGTGCTGTGACCCGGTTACGCGTGCGGCTCGTCCTCGCTGCGGGGGCCGCGGAGATTCGGTTACGGACCCGCTTCCCTCGGATCATGGACGCGCTCACCCCGCAGCGGCACCGGGCGGCCGAACTGGACCGCATCGAGTCGGACCCCGCGTTCCGCGCGCTGTTCCTCGCCGTGCTGGACACCGTGCTCACCGAGCGTGCTGCCGCTGAACTGGCCGAGCTGGAAGCGCTCACGGACGCCATGGAAGCGGCAGCCGAGAACCTGAAAGCCGCGATCCGTCACAACGGGGAGCGTGCCGCATGACGGACGTTTTCCTGTACCGCGCCGAGGTGTACGGGGGCGACGCTGAGACGACTGTGTTTCTCGGGGGTCTCGACGTGCGGAACCCTCGCCGGGCTCTCCGCTTCCTGCGGCGGCAAGCGCACCGGTTCGCCGATGCTCTGGACCCGTCCCCGTTCGCCGAGTGGGTGCCGCCCCAAGCGCTTCAACCGGTGACACACACCGAGCGGGACGCGCCCGCTGTACTCCGTCGCTGGGCCGACGATGCCGAGCACCAGGGCGACGCGTTGCGGCAGCTCAATGCGGGGTGGACGTTCGAGCTTGTTGCCAAAGACGACCTGTGTTGGTACGCGCTCTCAGCACACCCATTGGCAGCGTCGGCACCTTTGCTGGGCAGTAGCCAGACTCCGCTGGCAGAACGCGGAGGCAGGGTGCGCCCCTACGTTGCAGCCGCCCCATAGGCCGCTCAAACTCCCGCCCCCGGAGGGGGCATCCCTGGGAACCGGTACCCCTCACGGCCGGTAGCCCGACCGGGGGCGGGTCGCTCGCCCCAACTGCAAAACACGACCAAAGGAGAACAGTCGTGAACACCCTTCCCCATGCCGAGCGCACCGCAGAGCGCGCACGGGAGATCCTGACGGCCATCGAGGTCGATCCGGAGTTCGCCGCGTTCAAGGCAGCGAGCCTGCGCTACAGCGAGGACTGGACGTGCTTTACCGGTGGTCCGGTCATCAGCGAGTACGACCAGGCAACCGACGCGGCACCGCTGTTCGTAGAGGGACTGCGCGCGCTCTCCCTCAAAGCCGCCGTGTTCGAGGTGACCGGCGACGAACGCGCGGCGGAAATCTCCGTCGCCGTGCCCGTGGACGAGATGACCCACGCGATGATCGCTCAGCCGCAGATCCTCGCCCGGATCACGGCGCGGGTCGGCGCGCAGATCATCCACCAGACCGACCAGGAGCACACCGACTGGACGCGTGACGACTACACGCACCAGGCGTACCGCGCGGCGTGGGGCGAGCCGCCCGCCCGGTACTGGATCACGCACGCGGAGGTGTCCCGCCGGCTCGGCATCCTGCGCGGGAAATATGAAGCGGCAGGCTTCCGCCGGATGGGTCTCGCGCACAGCATCACGTTCGAGCCCGTAGCCGCGTAGCCGCGTAGCAGTCAGCCGAGGGCCCGCCGCATCACGGTAAGCGGGTCCAGCTCGGGGAATCGCTCCCGTACCTGCCGCTGTGCCTGATAGATCAGTTCATCGAGCAGAACGGGCGCGACACCCCACAGCACGTCGTGCAAGTACGGCACTACCTCGGAAGGGTCGGGCGGTAGGTCCAGCTCGACAGCAAGCGGTGCGCCCTCGCTCTTGTAGCGCCCCGCGGGCAGCCCGACCTTTTCGGGGTGGACACAGACCGGTGTCCCGTCGCTCAAGTAGCGGTGCCCGTCTGCCTTGTTGAACGGGCATTCCGGGGTCGGGCGCTCGAACACGTCGAACTTGCCGACCGCATGAAACCGCGACGGACAGATGCCGCACGCGCGGTGGTGTACGTCGCCGTTCGTGAAGGGCTCGGGCATGACCGGAGCCTAGCTTTCACCAGCACCACAGACGCCCGTTTCGGACCGCACCACCCCCTCACGGGGGAAGGGCGGCGCGAGCGGGTTGCAAGACCCGTTGCGGGGCCCGCTGGGCGTGTTCAGCAACGGATGAGGGACCGAACCACGGTGCGCACCGTGCAAGGTTCCGCCGCCCCGTCCGCGTGCTACCCCCTTCAACAGGCCTCGGTATCCCGGGATGCTCGCCCAACGGCGCGTGCCCGAGGCACGCCGTAGCGCTCGGGGCGGGACTGGTCCCGGGTGACGAGCTACCGGCGCGGTAAGCAGACAGCAAAGCGCCCCGTTCGGCCAAGTGCCGGGCGGGGCTTCGGTGTTCGTGCGGTAGCGGTACAGCGCATGTACACCACGTAGTCCTCGGTGCCCTCGACGGGACACAGGGTGTGCAGATGTACCTTCACGGGTTGCAAGCGATGAAGACTCGGTCCCGACGGCCGGCCGCGACAGCAAGAACACCCAAAATCAGAAGGCGACGCGTGGGAGTTCATAGACCGCCACGGTGCTGGGTCCAATAATCAAGGCCGCCCAGCGGGAACGCTTCCTGAATCCCAAAGACGTGAGTTCGCTGCTGTCTCAGTGGACGACAACGCCAGGAACCAACGCGACGAGGCCTGAAACGAAGCTGCCCAAGCCCGCCAACGTGACGATGGCTGCCTTGCCGTCAGAGAATAGCCCGGCGCAGAAGCTTCGTAGCTGCCGGCGGAGAACCAGCATCTTCAGTTTCTGCCAGCGGTGTTGGCGGATGTGGCAGCCGAGCAACAGGCCGGCAGCGTTGTTGCGGCAACCGTCTACTCGCCCGCGAACAGGCGCTCCACAAGTGACGGGTGCTTGAAAGAAGCACCAGACGAGTACAGCAGCAGACAGTCCGAGCACTACTGCCGGCCCAGCGGCAGAGTTGATCCATGCTGCGATCAGTAGCGCGCCCGCGAGAACGCCCCACCATTTGCCCAGCCCGCCGAAATGCGTCTTGCTCGCCCCCGAAGCTGCCATGGAGAACATCGTGGCTACGCCGCAGCGGGTGCCGTGACTCCTGAGCGATTCTTGACCGAAAGCGGTCTCATGACGGCTGACGGATGACGCCTTTCGCAGACGTGGTCCGCCGACTAGCGACGTTGCGGCTGTCGCCCGACGGGTCATCGATGACTTGTCCGTCTCGTCGATGGGACGTGCCCTGTACCTGGTCTGCGGTGCAGCGCATGTCCCATCCACGGTGGGCGCTACGCGGCCTTCGGCGCCGCCTGCTGTACGACCTCGAAGGACCACACCGCGGCGCTGCTCGACGCGGGCTTGGGGCGGTCGGTGCCGCCGCCCTGGTGGGCCGACTTCATGGGGCCCTCCATCCACGCCTGGAAGGACGCCTCGTCGCGCCAGCGCGTGTAGACCAGGTAGTCGTCGGTGCCCTCGATGGGGCGCAGCAGCTCGAACCATTCGAAGCCGTCGGAGTTCTCGACGGCGCCCGCGCGGGACGCGAAGCGCTTCTCCAGGACCTCGCGCTGTTCGGCCGGGACGGTCAGGACGTTGATCTTGACGATGCTCATGGGGTCATCCTGCCGCACCGCCGGGCGGCGACGGCCGGGCCGCCCGCCAGCGGTGGACGATCTCCTCCACGTCGTACGGCTTCAGGCCCAGGGGCCCTGCCTCGCGGATCTGCTTGTCCACGAATGACTCGAAGCTGACGCCGGGCGGTTTGCGTTCGGTCATGACCTTATTGTCGCGCAGCCCGCCGCGGACCGGCCGGGAGCCTTAGGATGCGGCCCCTATGGAGGCGACGGACGCGGGGAGAACGCGGTGCTCGAACTGACCATGGCCGCCGTGGCGGGCGGTGACGCGGGGGCCACGGCCGGGATGACGATGGCCGAGGCGCCCAGTGAGCCGGGGGCCGTGCTGCGGGTGGGCCGGGACCCGGGTGTGTGCGGGCTCGTCACGCCGGAGGAGTGGCTGTTCGTGTCGCGGGTGCATCTGGAGTTCCGGTGCGGGCCCGACGGGGAGTGGAGCGTGGGCTGGCTGCGCGGCTCCCAGGGCGACCCGGCCGCCGAGGTGCGGGTGCGGCTCGGCGGCGACCGGGGCCCCGGCCTTCCGCTGGCGTACGGCGGGGCGTCGCGGTTGCCGCGCGGCGGTTCCGGGGAGGTCGTCGTCCTCGACCGGGGCGGGCCGCGCAGCGTGAGCGTGGGGTTCCATCACGAACCGGACGAGCGGCACGAGCCACCCGCACGGGCCGCCATGGGGTGAGCGCCGTCCCGCGGGCCGCGACCCGTGACCCTCAGCTCTGTACGTAGGCCAGGGCGAAGCCGTCGTACCCCTTGGCGCCCACGGTCTGGATCGCCGTCGCCTCCAACTTCGGGTGGTCGGCGAGGAGTTGCAGCGCCGCGCGGGTGCCGGTGACGTCCGGCTGGGTGGCCTCGGGGTCCACGACGCGGCCCTGGCGGACCACATTGTCGACGACGATCACGCTGCCCGGCCGGGTCAGCCGCACCGCCCAGTCCAGGTACCGGGGGTTGTTCGCCTTGTCCGCGTCGATGAAGACCAGGTCGAACGTGCCGCCCTCGTCGGCGAGCCGGGGCAGCGAGTCGAGGGCGGCGCCCACCCGGACCTCGACCACCTTGTCCAGGCCGGCGCGGGCGATGTTCGCGCGGGCCACCTCGGCGTGGCGGGCGCTGTACTCCAGGGTGACCAGGGCGCCGTCGGCGGGCAGGGCGCGGGCCAGCCAGATGGTGCTGTAGCCGCCGAGCGTGCCGATCTCCAGGATGCGGCGGGCGCCCTGGATACGGGCGATCAGGTGCAGCAGCTTCCCGTTGGTGGCGGAGACGCTGATGCTGGGCAGGCCCGCGGCCTCGCTGTCCGTGAGGGCGCCGGCCAGCGCCTCGTCGGCGGGGGCGAGCAGGTCGCTGAGGTAGGCGTCCACGGCGGCCGCGGGGCCTGGCTGCCAGGGCTCGGAGTGTGAGGTCATGGCCGTCAGCCTAGGCGCGGCGGCACCCGCACGGGCGGCGGTGGGAGAACCGGTCGGCGTCGCCGGGCGCGCAGGATCAGCAGGGCCGCGCCCACCGTCAGCGCGACCGCCGCGCCGAGCAGCGTCAGCGTCCAGGCGGGGACGCCCGGGCCGACCGTGAGCAGCTCGTCCGTGTAGCGCACCCGCCGGTACGGGGTGTCGTCCGGCGCGCGCCGCAGCTCGTGGTCGGCGTCGATCCGCGCGGGGTGCGGGAAGGACTGTTCCAGCGCGGTCAAGTACGGGGTGCCGTCGGCCAGTTGATGGAGGGCTCCGGTCCGGGGGGCGGTGACCTGGCCCGCGTACGTCACCTTCGGTGGCTGTCCGCCGATGGCCGAGCGCGGCTCCGTACGGTGCGCGGCGAGCACGTAGAGGCGCAAGTGCTGTGGTGTGCGGGCCAGTTGTGACAGCCGCATCGGGTAGACGAGGCGGTCGCTGGCGAAGGTGAGGTGCAGCGGGTCGAGCCGCCCGCCGAGGACGGCTGCCGAGTCGCGGTCCTCGGGGGCGAGTCGGATCGCGACGTACTCCCAGCCCTGGTCGACGTAGGGGCGCAGGGCCTTGTCGAGGCGGGCGGGCAGCGTGAAGCCGTTTCTCCGCAGCCAGCCGGCCAGGGCGCCGGGTTCGGTGGCGGTGAGGCGGGCCACGTCGAAGGGGCCGAGGCGTTCGCGGCCCACGACGTCCACGCCGCTGCCGGGTGCGGCCTCGCCCGGCCCCTTCGCGGCGGCGCCGTCGTCGTCGCCGCCGAACGGCCAGTCGTCGCCGCGCGGCCAGAAGTGGTACCGGGTGCGCTGCTCGGGCGCGGTCGCGCGGTCCAGCTCGGTGAAGAGTCCGGGGTCGCCGAGCGTGACGTCGGCGCGGTGCGGGACCGGCATCACCCAGGCGACGTCGTGCGCGCCGCCGCTCAGCGACAGGCGCATCACGATCTGCTCGGTGCGGCCGTCCCAGCGGACCGCCGACGTCTCGTCGTCGACGACGACCTGCCGGCCCTGGCGCGGGACCATCGCCCCGCAGCCGCACGCGTAGGCGGGTACGGCGATCCAGGCGAGCTGGACGGCGAGCAGCGCCAGCGTTATGAGGAGGGCTCTGGTCCGGGCGGTGAGTGGTGCGCCCGCGGCCCCCGTTGCTGTGGTCATGCGGGTAGCGACGGGGGCGCGTGCGGGTCCGGTTCCCGCGGTTACGGGGCCGTCGAGATCGCGTGACCCCGGGACCGTCTCGGACCGCCCGGGCCGGGACCGCCGGATCACCGGCGGCGAAGGACAGGGGCCGCCAGATCACCGCGGCGACCCCGGGACCCTTGAGATCGCGTGACCCCGGGACCGTAGGACAGGCCCCGGACAGGCCCCGGAAGGGTCCCGTCAGATCGCCGGCGGCGATCCCGGCAGCGGGCGGCCCGCCGACTCGCGCATGCGCCACGCGGCGATGCCGCCGACGAGCGCCGCGGCCATCATGTAGTAGGCCGGGATCATCAGGTCGCCGGTGGCCGCGATGAGGGCCGCCGCGACGAGCGGGGTGGTGCCGCCGAAGAGGGAGACGGAGAGGTTGAAGCCGACGGACAGGGAGCCGTAGCGGACCTTCGTCGGGAAGAGGGCGGGGAGCGTCGAGGGCATCGACGACGTGAAGCCGACCAGCAGCAGGCCGAGCGCGGCGAGGCCCAGCGCGATGGCCCAGGTCGAGCCCGCGCGGATCAGCAGCACCGCGGGGACGGAGAGCAGCACGAAGCCCGCGCAGGCCGCGCCGATCACGACCCGGTGGCCGTAGCGGTCGTTGGCCCGGCCCATCGGGATCTGCACGCACATCATCAGCAGCATCACGGCGATGAGGATGAGCGTGCCGTGCGTGGCGTCGTAGCCGAGCTCCTCGCTGAGGAACGTGGGCATGTACGAGAGGAGCATGTAGTCGGTGACGTTGAAGACGAGGACGAGGGCGATACAGATCGCCATCGCGTTGCCGTTGCCGACGAACATGTCCTTCAGCTTCGGCTTGGGGCGCGCCTTCTGCTTGTTCTCGGCCTCGTCCGTCAGCTTCTTGAACGCCGGGGTCTCCTCCAGCTTCATCCGGACGTACAGGCCCACGAGGCCGATCGGACCGGCGAT
The DNA here is from genome assembly GCF_055571235.1 of Streptomyces sp. NPDC030991. Taxonomy (NCBI): domain Bacteria; kingdom Bacillati; phylum Actinomycetota; class Actinomycetes; order Kitasatosporales; family Streptomycetaceae; genus Streptomyces; species Streptomyces sp. NPDC030991. Next base: position 102,526 of record NZ_JBVIFR010000003.1, on the reverse strand, counting down.
CAGGAACGGCAGGCGCCAGCCCCAGCTGTAGAGGTCGCCGTCGGACAGGAGCGTCGTCAGGGCCGTCGCGAGGCCCGCGCCCGCCACGTAACCGATGAGCGTGCCGAACTCCAGGAACGAGCCGAAGAAGCCGCGCCGCTTGTCGGGCGCGTACTCGGCGATGAACGTGCACGCGCCGCCGTACTCACCGCCGGTCGAGAAGCCCTGGAGCATGCGGGCCGCGATCAGCAGCACCGGCGCCCACACGCCGATGGTGCCGTACGACGGGATCAAGCCGATCGCGAACGTGCCCGCCGCCATCATGATCATGGTGATGGCGAGGACGCGCTGGCGGCCGATGCGGTCGCCGAGCGGGCCGAAGAAGGCGCCGCCGATCGGACGTACCAGGAAGGCGGCGGCGAACGTGCCGAGCGTGGACAGCACCTGGGCCGTGCTCGACGCCGTCGGGAAGAAGACGTGGCCGAGCGTCGCGGTCAGATAGCCGTAGACGCCGAAGTCGAACCACTCCATCGCGTTGCCGAGCGCCGCTGCCTTGACCGCGCGCTTGACCAGTGAGGGGTCGGTGACAGTGACGTCGGACGAGGTGCGGTTCCGCGCGGGGGCGGAGACCTTGCCGGTACTGACTGCGATGGACGTGGCGCTGGCCAAGGCTCCGCTCGCCTGCCTTTCGTGGGGGACAAGGGCAAAGGCCGTCCACGGGGAACGGCCTTATAGGGACCATAGGGGCGTTCGCGAACGTAACGGGTAGTGTGGAACTCGCTCCTTTCCGTACGGAAACCGCGTTCAACCTGCGAAAACGTCGCGGGATCCGCGCGCCCCGAACGGACGATTCTGTGATCTTTGTCGCGGAACCAAGCCCGTGCAACGCGCAACGAAGTGGCCTCGCAGCGCCGTCTTCCGGTCAAAACCGAGTGGACAGACAGGTGAAGCAGGGGTTGCGTGCGTCTGATACCGGGGGCGGTGCGAACCTCTAGGGACGACCAGGGACTTTAGGGACGACATGGGGCTTCCACCGCGGAAGCCGACAGGGGCGGGAGGCCAGGAGCGCGTGGCGAATGTGGAGCACGGAGGGCCGATGACGGGACCGGCGGGGCCGGCGACGGGGCGGATGAGCGCCGTGCGCGCCGGGCTGTGGCTGATCGCCGCCGTACTCGCCGTACGCCAGCTCGTGGCCGTGCTGAGCACGCCGCGCGGCGAACGCCTCACCGACCTGGAGACCTGGATCGGTCCTGAAGGGGTGCTCCACGTCAAGGGCTCCCTGTACGACGCGCCCGACCGGTTCACCGGCACGCCCTTCGCCGGCCTGGTCCTCAAACCGCTCTCCCGCGCCGCCGAGCAGGCGCTCGGCTGGGGCTGGACGTTCGGCTCGCTCGCCCTCGTCGTGGCGCTCGGCCTGGTCGCCGCGCGGGCCCTGCCCCAGCCCGTGTCCCGCCGTACGTCCTTCTTCGCGGCGCCGGTCGCGATCAGCCTGCTCATGCTCTCGCTGCCCGTGCGCAACGCGTTCACGCTCGGCCAGACCAGCATCCTGCCGGTCCTCCTCGTCCTGCTCGGCTGCTTCGCCGTACGCGGGGAGAAGGCGTCCGGCGTGCTCATCGGCGTCGCCGCCGCCCTCCAGCCGACCGTGCTGCTGTTCGCGCCGCTGCTCTGGTTCACCGGGCGCAGACGCGCGGCCCTCTCCTCGGGCGGCACGTTCCTCGCCGCGACCGGTCTCGCCTGGGCGGCGATGCCGCACGACTCGTGGACGTACTGGGTGCACCACCTGGCGGGCGCGGGGCTTGCCACCGACCCGGCCGCCAACGCCAACCAGTCGCTCCACGGCATGCTGCTCCGCTTCGGCCTGGCGGGCCCGCTCGAAGAGGTGCTGTTCCTTCTCCTCGGCGCCGCCGTCGCCGTGCTCGGCGTGCGCCGTGCCGTCACCTACGCGCGCGACGGCCAGCTGCTGCTCGCCGTCGCCATCACCGGCTGCGTCGCCGTCGCCGTCTCGCCGACGACCTGGCAGCACCAGCTCCTGTGGGTGCTGCTCGCCGTCGTCGGCCGCGTCGGCAGGCGCGCCTCCGACCGCTACATGTGGCCGGTCCTCGTCGTCCTCGCGCTGACCCTGCCGTCGAAGATGATGCTGCCGAACATGCCGGTGCTCGAACCGGTCCGGGACAACGTCGTGCTGATCGCGGCCCTCGCCGCCGCCTGCGTCGTCCCCTTCCTCTCCCGTACGTCACCGCTGTACCGGGCCCCGATCGCGACCGACTACGCCGAGCCGGTGCCCGCACGCTGGACCTGGGTGCCGCTCGTCCCGCTCTGGCGCCGGGTCCTGACCCGCCCGAACCTGATCCTGGAACTGCTCCTCATCCGCGTCGGCTACTCCGCCTACCAGCAGGTCCGGCTCGCCGCGACCGGCGGCACCATCTCCGGCGGCCGGGCCACCGCCGAGCACCACGGGCGGCAGGTCCACTCGATCGAGAAGTTCCTGCACATCGACGTCGAGCACTGGGTCAACCACACGGTCTTCCACCACGCCACGTGGCTGAAGGACTTCTTCAACTTCTACTACACGTCGTTCCACTTCGTGGTGCCGCTGAGCCTGCTCGGCCTCATGTACGTGCGCCGCCCCGCGGAGTACCGCTGGGCCCGCTCGGCCCTCGGCTTCGCCACGCTGCTCGCCCTGATCGGCTTCTGGGCGTACCCGCTCGCGCCGCCGCGCCTGATGCCGGGGCTCGGCTTCATCGACACGGTCCACGGTGTCCAGGACTTCTCCAAGCCGAACTACGGCACGCTGACCCAGCTCACGAACCAGTACGCGGCGATGCCCTCGCTGCACTTCGGCTGGTCCCTGTGGTGCGGCATCGTCATCGTGGTCCTGGCGAGAAGGCGGTGGGTGAAGGCGCTCGGGATCATCCACCCGCTGTGCACGATCTCCGCGATCGTCGGCACCGGCAACCACTGGATCCTCGACGCGGTGGGCGGCGCGACCGTCGTCGGCCTCGGCTTCCTCCTCACGTACGCACTTCAGGGCCCCCGCGTGCGAACCGGGAAACAACCACCCGCTCAGGTGGATTCGGACCGTAACCCGGGTGCCGTCGTAGCGAGTTGATTACGCTGTGCAGCCGACCTGAGGGGGCTGCATGGCCAACGTCAACGTCCTCGACCCGAGCGCCTCACCGCTCGACTACTACGGCTTCGAACTGCGCAGACACCGGGAGGCCGCCGGGCTGACCCAGGACAAGCTCGGAGCGATCCTCAACTACACGGGCTCCCTGGTGGGCCAGATCGAGACGGCCCGGAAGCTGCCGACACCGGAGTTCAGCGAGCGGCTCGACGCGGGGCTCGGCACGGACGGCTTCTTCTCGCGGCTCGTGGGCCTGGTGCTCCGGTCCCAACTGCCCGCCTGGTTCCAGCAGGTGGCCGAGTTGGAGGCGCGGGCCGTGGAGATCTGCGCCTTCCACACGCACCTCGTGCACGGGCTGCTCCAGACCCGGGAGTACGCGCGCGCCGTGCTCGGCGCGCTCGACCAGGAGAACCTCGACGACCGCACGGAGGTCCGGCTCGCCCGGCAGCGCATCCTGGAGAAGGAGGAGCCGCCGCTGGTCTGGCTGGTCCTCGGCGAGGCGGTGCTGTACCAGGACATGGGGGTGGGGGAACGGGCGGTGATGCGGGGGCAGTTCGAGCGCCTTCTGTCCTACGAGAACGACCCGCGGGTCAATGTGCAGGTGCTGCCGTTCCCGGCCGGCCCGCACGCGGGGATGACCGGCTCGTACAACCTCTATCGCTTCTTCTCCGACCCGGCCATCGTCTACACCGAGGGGTACGGGCAGGGGCATCCGACGGCCAATCCGGCTACCGTCAAGGACTGTTCGCTCCGTTACGATCATCTGCAAGCCGCTGCTCTGTCCGTCCGGGACTCGGCGGAGCTGATCAGGTACGTGATGGAGGAGCACTATGCCGAAATCGACGAACATCCAGTGGCGTAAGTCCAGTTACAGCGGCGACCAGGGCGGCGAGTGCGTGGAGTGCGCGCCGCTCGGACTTCTCGCCTGGCGGACGTCCTCCTACAGCAGTGACCAGGGCGGCGACTGCGTGGAGTGCGCTCCCGTCGGCGCGCTCGCCTGGCAGAAGTCCACTTACAGCAGTGACCAGGGCGGCTCCTGCGTCGAGGTCGCCGGGACGCCCTGCGCCGCCGTGGCCGTGCGGGACTCCAAGGACCCGGCGGGGCCGAGCATCACGTTCTCCCCGGAGGCGTTCGGACGGTTCGTCACGGAGTGCGTGAACTCCCCGGCTCACCAGCCGTCATAGCGCTCGCTGGCCGTCATAGAGCTCGCCGGCCGGCATGGAGCTCGGTGGCCGTTATGGAGCCAACTGGTCGTCGTGGAGGCGCAGCGCCCGCAGCGCCGCCTCCATGGCGAAGCGGTGCGTGGGGTCCTCCAGGCGGTCGCCGAAGTGGGCGTCGAGGTTGCGCAGCCGGTAGCGGACCGTCTGGGCGTGCACGCCGAGGACCTCACCGACCTGGTCCGCGGTGCCGCGCGTGGTCAGCCAGGCGTGCAGGGTCTCCACGAGACGGGCGCGGCGGGCGCCGGAGGACTTGTCCAGTGGGGCCAGCTCGCGGGTGGCGATCTCCTTGACGAGCGCGGGGTCGGCGAGCAACCAGAGCGTGACCAGGTGGTCCGCGCTGTCGATGACCTGCGCATCGGCGATGATGTCATCGTCCACGAGCTGAAGCACCCGGCGGGCCCAGCGCAGCGAATCGGCGGCCTGCTCGGTGGGCACCGTCAGGCCGACGGCGTACGAGCTGCTGGGGGCGGCGGCCGCCAGCATGGCCCGGCGCTCCGGGGTGAGCGGGCCGGGGATCAGAAGGTGCGGCTGCGGTGCGCCGAGGTCCGTGAGGACGTCGATGGCCAGACCCGCCTGGAGGTGCTCGGCCGGGGTCCGTAAGGCGATCATGGTCACTTCGGCGGGGAGCAGCCAACCCGCCTGCTCGCACAGGCTGTTGATGGTGATGTGCGCCAGCGGCGTTCCGGCGAGCAGCAGATGGAGCAACCGTCTGCGCAGTACCTCTCCCGCCGCGCCCGCTCTCGACTGCACCTCCATGTACCCCTCGTGGGAGAGGGCTTCGAGCTCGCCGATGTAGGCGAAGACGGCCTCGGCGAAGGTCAGCAGGAGGCTGGGGGAGAGGTCGAAGCGGCGGCACAGGTCCTTCGCGCGGCGCAGGGCGACCCGCGCGCCGAGCCGGTAGGCGCCCTGGAGGGTGCTGAGGTCCCGGCCCTCGTACGCCTCGACCCGGCCGAACGTGCGGAGCAGTTCGTCACGGGTCGCGGTGGACGCCGAGGGGTCGGCGACGCGGTCCACGAAGCTGTTCAGGCTCTGCTCGACGCCCTGCCGGATGGCTGTTTCGTTCGGGCCGCTCAATAGCGCCGCGTACTCCGGGAACGCGCGCGTGACCTCGACCTTGATCTCCTTGATCAGGCCGGGGAGTTCGGGCCGCATGATGCGGGCGAACTCCCGGGGCAGCGGCCCCAGAGGGTCCTCGACATCCTTCGTGTGCGCGGGCAGGGGCATAGCCGCTTTCCTCGCTTGTCCGAGCGCCGGGTGGGGGGCCGGGCGGGCCGGCGCAGGGTTGCGCTGTCCCGCCCTTCAGGTGCGTACCAATGAGGCCTATGAAATTAGAACAACTACTGTGCGTTGTACATCAGTTGCGCAGGGATCGATCACCGCGTGGGGGATGTGGCTGAAAGGTGCCGGAGGGGCAGGGCGTGGGTCACGGGTCTTGGGTCACGGGTCTTGGGTCACGGGGTCTTCAACGGGGGGAGGGTGGGCAGTGCCGGGGGGCAGCCGAACTCGTACCCGGGATCGGGCGCGCAGACCGGGGCCTGATTCATGGAGATGAGGTTGTCCGGACCGCTGATGGACGCGGTGAAGAGGGGGTTGAGATTCTCGCCGCCGGTTCCGCAGCCGGTGAAGGCGGGGATCGCGACCTTGCCGGTGAGGAGGCCGCCCGCGAAGACGTTGATGTAGGAACCGGTGCCGTCCTCCCCGAACTTGCCGCGCAGGGTGACGCGGAACGGCTTCTCGGTGCGGCAGTCGGCGCCGACCGGGAGGGCGGTTCCGTTCACCTTCACCGAACGGATGCGCAGGGTCTGGACGAACGTCACCACGGCGAACGGATCGGTCGGCCCGGTCATGTTGCCGGTGGAGATGCTGACCGGGCTGTTCTCGAACGCCACCTTCGCGGAGACGGGGACGAAGCCGAAGCTGAGGAAGGTCGAGGTGGCGTCCGGGAGGGTGAGTTGGCCGACGGAGTCGAGGCGGAGGTAGTTGGCGTCCGTCTCCGGGTCCACGTAGTTGGCGACCTGCATGGCACCGTTGACGTCCATCAGCGCGGGCGATGCGGACGGATTGTTGATGACCATCGAGCCGTTCTGCTTGCGCACCGTGGCGAGCCCCGCGGCGTAGGCGCAGCCGCGCAGCCCCTCGATGGGCACCGGGGTGGGGACGACCTTCGGCATCGGCACCTGACTCAGGTCCGGCGTGCCCTTCGGCCTCTCCCCGCACGTGGCCGCGTCCGCCTTCGGCTCGTCCTGCGGCGTGACGGTGACGCCGCGCCGAGAGCGCTCGCCCTCCTGGTCCGACGGCGTCCCCGACGGCGAGGAACCATCACCCGGTTCGCTCTCCGGGTCTCCCGGTACGGCGACCCGGGCCAGGAGCGGATCGGTGTCCCCGGCCGGTGAGCAGGTGAGGGTGACGGGGCTCCCGGTCGCCGGAGTCACCGTCAGAGCCAGGCGCCCGGCGATCAGCTCGACGTCGCCCGGCGAGTTGACGGTGACGGAGGGAACGTCTCCCGTATGGGTCAGGACCAGATCCGCGCCCTCCGCGGGCATGACGGCCTTGGCGCCGAGGCCGGCCCACGTCGCTTCCGCCTTGCCGCCCTTGTTCCCCTTGCTCGCGTTCTGCCGCACCTGTACACCGAGGGTCGCCTCGCTCGTGAGATCGCTCCCCGCGGGCAGCAGCCCGGCCAGTTCGGCGCGTGGCAGCCGTGTTTCGACCTGGACGGGGCTCGCCTGGATCGGCCGTCCCGTGACGGCGGTCCTCGGCAGCTGGGTGGACACCTTCACCGTGGCACTCGGCTTCGCAGCCGAGGGCGTGGCCGTCGCCGAGCCGCCGGCGCCGGTGCTCGCGGCCGGAGACAGGTCGCACTCGTACGCCAACTCGACCGAGGCGGGGGCCTGTTCATCGGCCCGTGAACCAGAACCGGACAACAGCCCGGCGATCAGCGCGGCCGAGGCGACGGACGCCACCCGTACCGAGCGCCGTGCACAGGGCTCGGGCCGCCTTCCGATCGCTCGCATCCGGTCCCTGCCTCCTGGAGTCATGTTGCTTCGCCCTTCGCCCGATCTGTCCCGCAAACGCGTGCGCGCCCGCCGCCGAGTGAGAGCTCGGCGGCGGGCTGAGGAGTGCTACGGGATCACGGGGAGGTGATCGTGTTCGTGGTGGTCAGCACGTACTTCGCCGTGAAGTCGGCGTGTGCGCCCGAGGTGATCAGGCCGAGGCAGCTGGCGCCCGGCTGCGCGGCGAGGGTGCCGCCGCCGACGGTGTTCAGGGAGTTCGAGGTGTTCTCGTAGAAGCCGGTCGTGGTGCCCGCGAAGGTCGCGTGGCAGCCGGTGCCGCTGATGGAGGCGTTGATGCCGCTGATGTTGCCGTCGATGTGGTTGGCCGTCGTGCCCGTGGCGTTGATGTAGAAGGGCGTGCCGGTCGACGCGGTGCTGGAGACCGTGAACGGGATGCCGGCGACGGTGCAGCCGGTGAAGGTCAGGCTGGTGATGGTGCCGATCTGCGCGCCTGCCAGGCCGGAACCGGACTTCAGCTTGCCCTTCGCCTGCGACGAGGTACAGGTCAGCGTGGTGGTGCCGACCTTCAGCTTCGGGCTGGCGGCGTTGGCCGTGTACGCCCCGCCGGGCGTGACCGTGTACGTGGCCAGAGCCGTGGCCGATGCGGACGAGACGGAGAGGCCGACGGCCGAGGTGAGCGCGGCGGCGGCGAGGGCGGTGTTACGGGCGAATCTGCGCACAGTGGTTCCTCCGCGTGAACGAGAACGAGGGTGAATTGAGGGGGCGTGACCGCTTCGCGGTGACGCGACCGTGTCGCAACTCCAGGCAACCCCGGGGGATCGGCCACAGGCCAACCGTCGTCGCCTTCCAGACGGACGTTACGAGCTAGTAACCGGAAGTCGCAATGGGAAAGTGCGAGGTTCCTCCTGCGGATCGAAACGCGCAGTTTTTCTTGTCTCGTCAAGAACAGGTCGCGTCACTTTCCTTGTCCGCGAGTGACGAGTTTTCGGCCCGCTCCGAGAAACACTCACAAAGTGAGCAAGGAGGAGTCGCACATACTCACTTTCCGATAAACCCGCGAGTAGTGGAGGAACTGTCAGCAAGGGCATTGTGCGCAAGGTTTCCGGTGAGTAACGTCCGGGCTCGCATTCCCCTACGAGAAGGGAAAACCGGCATGGCCACTCTCAGACGTATGTCCGTACTCGGCGCGACGGCGGCCCTGGCCACGATCGCCTCCATCGGCACGTCCTCCGCGGCGGGCACCCAGCTGAACGGGAACTGGGCGCCGTTCAACCGCTGCCCGGTCGACAACGCCGCCATGCTGGGTGCCGACGGCATCGAGGACCAGGCGACGTGCGTCTCCTCCAGCTCGTCCAGCGGCGTCATCAAACTCGGCAGCTCGGTCGTCCCGACGGGCAGGACCGACCTCCAGGTGGGCATCGTCACCCACGCCGACGGCACCAACACGGTCGTCGCGCCGTCGGGCGGCGCACTCGTGGCCGACCCCGCCGACCTGCCCGGCGGCCTGCTCGGACTGATGTGTCCCAGCTCCGTGCCGGTCGTCAGCGCCGTCTGCGGGAAGATCACCAACAGCACGGTCAACCGGGTCGTCGCCACGATCGAATCCGTGGGCACCCCGTCCGACTTCCAACTGCTCGCCGGGGCCTCCGAGGGTGTGCCGATCATCTCGCTCCCGGTCCGCATCCACCTCAGCAACCCGCTCATCGGCGGCAACTGCTACATCGGCACCAAGTCCGCCCCCGTCGTCCTGCGCCCGCAGAACGCCGCGGCTCCGGACATCGCCGCCGACAGCGCCACGTCCAACGGCACGCCCGCCGCGGAGGGCCCCTTCGGCCGGCTCGTGCTGACCGGCTCGACCCAGCAGGACCTCACCTTCGCGGCGCCGGGTGCGAGCGGCTGCGGTCCCCTGGGGCTCGGCGCCTTCAACTGGGCGGTCAACCTCAAGTCCGGCCTCCCCGCCGCCTCGGGCACCAACAGCGTGAAGCTCAACAACACCTCGACCTACCTGGGCACCCTGAACGACCCGGGCGCCGCCGCGCCGAACCAGGGCAAGGTCTTCTCCCAGTACTGGCACTCAGCGGTCAAGTGATGCGGTGCCGCGCCTGTCCTGTCGCCGGGTGATAAATCCACGGGCGGGCCGGAATCGGCTCCCGAAAATTTGCCGAACCGCTATTGCTAGGCAAGGTTACTCGGCCGTAACGTCAGAAAAACTTTCTCCGCTCCTGGTCGGCGCCCCCGTCGGTCAGGGGTTACAAGAGATCCGGTCGGAGTCCTCCTTCCTGACCGGCGTCTCCGTGGCGGGGCCCCAATCTTTTTCGCCGTACCCCCGGTGAGACGGGGCTCCGCCACGAACCACGGGAAAATCCGAGGGCCGGAGTGGATCCACTCATCTCCCGACAGGGGAGAACCGGTCTCTTGTCATCCGATGACAAGTTTTCAGGAAGATTCGGGACGGCCGTTCCGAGATCTTGTCCGGCACGCACGGAGCGAATTACCGTGCGCTGCCGAGTTCGCTCGCTGAAGGTGAGAAGCGATGGGAATCGAAGTGAAGGTCGAGGGACTCACCAAGTCCTTCGGCCGCCAGAGCATCTGGCAGGACGTCAGCCTCACCCTGCCCGCCGGCGAGGTGAGCGTCATGCTCGGCCCGTCCGGCACCGGCAAGACCGTCTTCCTGAAGTCGCTGATCGGTCTGCTCAAGCCGGAGCGGGGCCGCGTCCTCGTCGACGGCGTCGACATGGCGCGCAGCCCCGAGCGGGACGTGATGGAGGCCCGCAAGCTGTTCGGTCTCATGTTCCAGGACGGCGCCCTCTTCGGCTCGATGAACCTCTTCGACAACATCGCCTTCCCGCTGCGCGAGCACACGAAGAAGAAGGAGTCGGAGATCCGCCGCATCGTCATGGAGCGGATCGACGTCGTCGGGCTCCTCGGCGCAGAGGGGAAGCTGCCGGGGGAGATCAGCGGCGGTATGCGCAAGCGCGCCGGTCTCGCGCGGGCCCTCGTCCTCGACCCGCAGATCATCCTCTGCGACGAGCCGGACTCGGGGCTCGACCCCGTGCGGACGGCCTTCATCTCCCAGCTGCTCATCGACCTGAACACGCAGATCGACGCGACCATGCTCATCGTCACCCACAACCTCGACATCGCCGCGACCGTGCCGGACAACATGGGCATGCTCTTCCGGCGGAACCTGGTGACGTTCGGCCCCAGGGAGGTCCTGCTGACCAGCAGGGAGCCGGTGGTCGCGCAGTTCCTGACCGCCAGCAAGGCGGGGCCCATCGGGATGTCGGAGGAGAAGGACGCGGCGACGTTGGCCGCGGAGGCCGCCGGCGGCGGCACGGTGATCGAGCCGCGCGCCCTGGTGCCGCAGCTCCAGCCCTCACCGGGGCTCGGGGAGCGGGCCGCTGTCGCTCGGCGGCGGGCCCGGGTGCTCAGGATGCTCGATACGTTGCCGGCATCTGCTGCCGCCGCGATCCGGGCCACGTACGGCTCCGCCGGGCTGGAGCCGACCGCGGTGCTGCCCCGCGCCGGGGGTGCGTCGTGAGATATCAAGCCCCTCCGGGCATCGAGGACCGCCGCTTGCCGTCTCGTTGCCGGATGCGGGGTGCGTCGTGGCTGGTCGCACACTTCCGCGCGCCCCTGAGGGGGTCGATGTGAGCGTCGACAACAAGGTGCCGGGCCCCGCGCCGCAGGCACCCCCCGCCCCGGCCGACACCGGGAAACGGGCCGCCCCCCGCCCCCCGAACCCCCTCCTCGGCCCCCTCCGGCAGACCGGCAAGCTGTTCGCGCTCGCGCTGGAAGTGGCGCGGGACGTCTTCCGGCGGCCGTTCCAGTTCCGGGAGTTCGTCGAGCAGTTCTGGTTCATCGCGAGCGTCACCATCCTGCCCGCGGCGCTCGTCTCGATCCCGTTCGGCGCCGTCATCGCGCTGCAAGTCGGCTCGCTGACTCAGCAGTTGGGCGCCCAGTCCTTCACCGGCGGGGCCAGCGTCCTCGCCGTCATCCAGCAGGCGAGCCCCCTCATCGTCGCCCTGCTCATCGCGGGCGCGGGCGGCTCGGCCATCTGCGCCGACCTCGGCTCGCGCAAGATCCGCGAAGAGCTGGACGCGATGACCGTGATGGGCGTCTCGCCGGTCCAGCGGCTCGTCGTGCCGCGCGTGCTGGCCACCATGACGGTGGCGCTCCTGCTGAACGGCATGGTCTCCGTCGTCGGCACCCTCGGCGGCTACTTCTTCAACGTCATCCTGCAACACGGCACCCCCGGCGCCTACCTGCAGAGCTTCTCCGCGCTCGCCCAGCTCCCCGACCTCTACATCAGCGAGCTGAAAGCCGTCATCTTCGGGTTCATCGCCGGGATCGTCGCCGCGTACCGGGGACTCAACCCGCGCGGCGGCCCGAAGGGCGTCGGGGACGCCGTCAACCAGTCCGTCGTCATCACCTTCATCCTGCTCTTCTTCGTGAACATGGTGATGACCGGCATCTACCTCCAGATCGTTCCGCCGAAGGGAGGCTGAACCGTCATGACCTCCCCGCTCGTCTGGCTCGACCGCGGCGGCGACCAACTCCTCTTCTACGTACGCGCGTTGCTTTGGATACCGCGGACCCTGGTCCGGTACACCAAAGAGGTGCAGCGTCTGCTCGCCGAGGTCGCCTTCGGCTCCGGCGGGCTCGGCGTCATCGGCGGCACCATCGGCGTGATGATCGCGATGACCGCCGCGACCGGCACCGTGGTCGGCCTCCAGGGGTACGCCGCCCTGGACCAGATCGGCACCGCCGCCTTCACCGGATTCGTCTCCGCGTACTTCAACACCCGCGAGATCGCCCCGCTGGTCGCCGGGCTCGCGCTCTCCGCGACCGTCGGCGCCGGATTCACCGCCCAGCTCGGCGCCATGCGGATCAACGAGGAGGTCGACGCCCTCGAAGGGATGGGCGTGCGGTCCATGCCCTACCTCGTCACCACCCGCATCATCGCCGGCGTCGTCGCCATCATCCCGCTCTACGCGATCGGGCTGCTCTCCTCGTACCTCGCCTCACGCCTGGTCACCGTCGTCTTCAACGGGCAGTCGCAAGGCACGTACGACCACTACTTCAACCTGTTCCTGTCGCCGACCGACGTGCTGCTCTCCGTGCTGAAAGTGCTCATCTTCAGCGTCATGGTCATCGTCGCCCACTGCTACTACGGGTACCGGGCCAGCGGTGGCCCGGCCGGGGTGGGCATCGCCGTCGGACGGTCCGTGCGCAACGCCATCGTGCTCATCTCCGTCACCGACTTCTTCCTGTCGCTGGCCCTGTGGGGCGCCACCACGACCGTGAAGGTGGCGGGGTGACGAAGACACGCACGGAGACCCTCCGCCGCAGACTCGCCGGGATCGCGTTCCTCGTCGTCCCCGCGCTGCTCATCTGGCTGGCCGTCGCCGTCTACAACAAGGACTTCGTCGCCTCCGACGACATCGTCGTGGAGACCGGCAGCGTCGGCAACGAGATGCACCTCGGCGCCGAGGTGAAGCTGCGCGGCGTCGTCCTCGGCGAGGTCAGGGACATCGACGCCACGCCCACCGGGGCCCGCCTCACCCTCGCCCTCGAACCCGGAGCGCTCGACTCCGTCCCCGACGACGTCCGCGCCCAGATGCTCCCCACCACCCTGTTCGGCGAGCGCTACGTCGCCCTCGTACCGCCGGACGATCCCAGTACGCGGACGCTGGCGGCCGGGGCGACCATCCCGCAGGACCGCTCCGCCAACGCCATCGAGCTGCAACAGGTCCTCGACGACGTCCTGCCCATGCTGACCGCCGTGCAGCCGCAAAAACTGTCGTCGACCCTGTCCGCCGTGTCGCAGGCGCTGGAGGGCAGAGGGGCGACGCTCGGTGACACGCTCACGCAACTCGACGCGCACCTGCGGAAGTTCAACCCGAACCTGCCGACCCTGAACGCGGACCTGAAACAGCTCGTCAAGGTCAGCCACGTCTACGCCGACGCCGCGCCCGGCATCATCGACGCGCTCACCGACTTCACCACCACCAGCGGCACGCTCGCCGAGAAGGAGAGCGACCTCGCCGGGGCCTACGGCAACACCACCCGGGCCGCCGAGGACCTCGACGCCTTCCTGCGGGCCAACCAGGACAACATCATCCGGCTCTCCGCCACCTCACGGCCCACCCTCGAACTGCTCGCCGAGTACTCCTCGTCCTTCCCCTGCACCCTGCGCACCCTCGCCGACTTCGTGCCGCGCATGGACAAGGTGCTCGGCAAGGGGACCGACCGGCCAGGACTGCACGTGGACGTCACCACCGTGCCCTCTCGGGGCAGTTACACCGCCGGACGCGACACACCCTCGTACGGCGCCGGCGGCGGGCCGCACTGCTACCCGGTGCCGTACCTCGGCGCGGGGACCGCCAAGGCACCCGTCTCCGCCACGGCCCCCGCCGGGCAGGACCTCGGGCCCGCCAACTCGCCGCAGGAGAACGACCTGGTGAACGAGCTCATCGCGCCCGCCGCCAAGGCATCGCCCGACGACCTCCCCGACTGGTCGAGCCTGCTCGCCGGACCCCTCTACCGGGGGACGGAGGTGAAGCTCAAGTGAGCAGCGAGGAAGCGGAGTTCAAGCACATCAGACGCAAGTCCCTCGCCGGACCGCTCCTGAAGTCCCTCGTCTTCGTCGTCGTCACCGCGCTGGCCACCACCGTGCTCGGCCTGAGCATCGCCAACACCGGCGTGGGGACCGACGGGACCACGTACAAGGCGCTGTTCACCGATGTCACCGGGCTCGTCGACGGCGACGGCGTACGGATATCCGGCGTCAAGGTCGGCGAGGTCACCGATGTGCGCGTCGTCGACCGGCGCACCGCCCAGGTGACCTTCACCGTCGACCGGGACCGCCATCTGCCGCCCACCACCACGGCCGCCGTGAAGTACCTCAACATGGTCGGCCAGCGGTACGTGTCCCTGGCGCGCGGCACCGGGGACGGGACGGGGGCCCTCGACGCCGATGCCACCATCCCGCTCGACCGCACCACGCCCGCCCTCGACCTGACCCTCCTCTTCAACGGGTTCAAGCCGCTCTTCGAGGGCCTCTCCCCGCGCGACGTCAACGAACTCGCCGGGTCCATCGTGAAGGTCCTCCAGGGCGAGGGCGGCACCGTCGACAGCCTCATCGAGCACGTCGGCTCCCTGTCGTCGACCGTCGCCGCCAAGGACAAGGTGATCGGCGAGGTCGTCGGCAACCTGACGGACGTCCTGACCACCATCAACGACCGCGAGGACCAGTTCGACGACCTCGTCACCACCCTCCAGGAACTCGTCTCCGGCTTCAGCGAGGACCGCGAACCGCTCGGCGACGCCGTCGAGGCGATGGGGGACCTGACGACCGTCACCGCCGGCTTCCTCCAGGACGCGCGCCGGCCCCTGAAGGACGACATCCACCAGCTGGGCCGCCTGTCCACCTCCCTCGGCGACGGCATCCCGCAGATCGAGAACTTCCTCGACAAGACCCCCGCCAAGCTGACCGCCCTGTCCCGCCTCTCCTCGTACGGGTCCTGGTTCAACCTCTACCTCTGCGAGGCGAAGGTCGGCGGCGTGAAGATGTCCGACGGATCGAAGCCGCCGACCGGCGTCACCGTCACCGAAGCGAGGTGCCAGTGATGCGGACCAGAGCCCCGAAACGGCCCCGGCTCAAGCCTGTCAAGGAGCGCAACCCCGTCGCCGTCGCTGTGGCCGGCCTGGTGGTGCTCGCGCTGCTCGGCCTCGCCGCGGTCAACGCGAACAGCCTGCCCGTCGTCGGCGGCGGCACCGCCTACACCGCCGGCTTCACCGAGGCCGCCGGGCTCGGCGACGGCGACGAGGTACGGATCGCCGGCGTGAAGGTCGGCGAGGTCACCGGCGTCGCCCTCGACGGGAACCAGGTCAAGGTCTCCTTCGAGATCGAGGACGATTCCACCTGGATCGGCGACCGGACGACCGCCGCCATCGCCATCAAGACCCTGCTCGGGGAGAAGTACGTCGCCCTCGACCCGGTCGGCGGCGCCCGGCAGGACCCGGACGCCCGCATCCCGCTGTCGCGCACCACCTCCCCGTACGACGTCACCGAGGCGTTCGGGGACCTCAGCGGCACCATCGACGACATCGACACCAAGCAGCTCGCCGCGAGCTTCGAGACGATCTCCGAGACCTTCAAGGACTCACCGCCCGACGTGCGGGCGGCCGTCAAGGGCCTGTCCGCACTGTCGAAGACCGTCTCCTCCCGCGACACGGAACTCGCCCAGCTCCTCGCGGGCAGCAAGAAACTGACCAAGACGCTCCAGACGAAGAAGTCGAGCTTCGAGACGCTCATCGACGACGGCGGCTCACTGCTCGGCGAGCTGAAGAAGCGGCGCACGGCGATCAAGGCACTGCTCAGCGGCAGCGAGGCCCTCGGCCGGGAGCTCGGCGGGCTCGTCGACGACAACGAGAAGCAGCTCGGGCCGACCCTCAAGGCGCTCGGCCGGGTCACGGACGTCCTGGAGAAGAACCAGGGCAAGCTCGACAAGACCCTCGCCCTCGTCGGCCCCTACTACCGGCTGATCGGCAACACGCTCGGCAACGGCCGCTGGTTCGACAGCTACCTGTGCGGCATCGTGCCCCGCGACTACCTGCCCGCGTCCTCGCTGCCCAAGAACTCCTGCATGCCGCCGAAGAACGGGACGTACGACGTGAAGGCCGGTGGTTGACATGGCGACGATGACCACGCGCCGCAAACTGCTCGTGGGCGCGGTCGCGCTCGCCCTGCTGATCGCCGCGGGGGTCGTCGGCGTCCGCGCCACCGCCTCGGACGGCGGCACCCGCATCACCGCCTACTTCGACCGGGCCGTCGGCATCTACGCCGGGTCCGACCTGCGCGTCCTCGGGGTGCGGGTGGGCCGGGTCGCGTCCGTGCGGCCCGACGGCACGCGGGTACGGGTGACGCTCGACGTCGACGACGGCGTCAAGGTGCCGGCCGGCGCCCGGGCCGTCGCCGTCGCCCCCAGCGTCGTCGCCGACCGGTACGTACAGCTCACCCCCGCCTACACGAGGGGGCCCGCGCTGCGCGACGGGGCGACCCTGCCCGCGTCCCGCAACCGCACCCCCGTCGAGATCGACCAGCTCTACGACAGCGTCACCGAGCTGAGCAAGGCGCTCGGCCCCGGCGGCGCCAACGCCGAGGGCGCCCTGTCCGGGCTGCTCGACACCGGGGCGAAGAACCTCAAGGGCAACGGGACGGCGATGGGCGACAGCATCGAGCAGTTCGGCAAGGCGGCGAAGACCCTGAACGGCAGCAGCGACGACCTGTTCACCACCCTCGGCCAGCTCCAGAGCTTCACGACGATGCTGAAGGAGAAGGACGGCGGGGTGCGCACCGCGCAGGAGAACCTCGACGACGTCACCAGCTACTTCGCCGACAACAAGGACGACCTCGCGGGAGCCCTGAAGGAACTCGGCGCCGCCCTCGGACAGGTCAAGACCTTCATCAAGGAGAACCGGGGCGAGCTGAAGAAGAACGTCGACCGGCTGGTGCCCCTCACCCAGACCCTCGTCGACCAACGCGCGTCACTGGCCGAGGCGCTGGACGTCGCACCGCTCGCCGCGGGCAACGTCGTCGGCGCGTACGACCCGAAGACCCGCACCCTGGACGGCCGGGCCAACCTCAACGAGGTGAGCATGGGCGGCCCGCTGCTGCCCCTGCCCGCGGTCGGCGGTGCACAGTGACGACGCGGACCCGGCGGACACGGATCCGCGCCGGTGCGGCAGCCGTGGCCGCGCTCGCCATCAGCTCGGCCTTCCTCCTGACCATCGGCGTCATCAGCGTGCCGACCCCGTCGTTCGGCGGCGTGGAGGACCTGCCGCTGCCCGGCGGCGCCGACCTCGGAGCGCACCCGTACACGATCACCGCCGACATGAAGGACGTACTGAGCCTCGTCCCGCAGTCCGCGGTCAAGGTCAACGACGTCGCCGTGGGCCGCGTCACCGACATCTCCCTGCCCGGGCGCGGCAGTTGGTCCGCCCGCGTGACCATGCGGCTCAACGGCGACGTGCGGCTGCCGGCCACCACCGGCGCCCGGCTCGAACAGTCGAGCCTGCTCGGCGAGAAGTACGTCCAGCTCGTCACGCCGAAGAACGGCACCGGATCGCTCGGCGACGGGGGCCGCATCCCGCTGTCGCGCACCGGCCGCAACTCCGAGGTCGAAGAGGTCTTCGGCGCACTGTCACTGCTGCTCAACGGCGGCGGCGTCAACCAGCTCAAGACCATCACCACCGAACTCAACTCCGCCATCGGCGGCCGCGAGAGCGAGGTCCGCTCCACCCTGCGCCGCGTCGACACCCTCGTCACCGACCTCGACGACCACCGCGGTGACATCACCGCCGCACTCGACGGCGTCAACCGTCTGTCGGCCACGCTCGCGCACCGCAAGGAGGACGTCGGGACCGTGCTCACCGATCTCTCGCCCGGCCTCAAGACCCTGAAGGAGCAACGGGGTTCGCTGATGACGATGTTGCGCTCCCTCGACCGGCTCCAGGACGTCGCCGTCGACACGATCGACACCGGCAAGGCCGACATGGTCGCCGACCTCAAGGCGATCGCCCCCACGCTCAAGGCGCTCGCCGACTCCGGCAAGGACCTTCCCGACTCGCTCCAGGTGCTCCTCACGTACCCCTTCACCGACGAGGTGCTCCGCGGCATCAAGGGCGACTACCTCAACACATACCTCGACCTCACGGCCGCGCCCGGTACGACACTGATCCCGCCGATTGTCGAGACCTCGCCGTCCTCGTCACCCACCCCCTCGGCGACCGTCCAAAAGGGGTCCCCGGCGGACGGGGCCGCGCGGGAAGGGGCCGCGCGGGAAGGGTCTGCGCGCGGTTCGTCGCCGCTGCCTCTGCCGTCGAGCGGAGGCACCCGGTGATCACACTCGCCGTCCGACTCAAGAACCTCGCCTTCCTCGTCATCGCCGTCCTCGTCCTCGGCTTCCTCGGCATCCGCTACGCCGACCTCGGCCGGTACGTGGGTGCCGCCGACTACTACACGGTCAAGGTGCAACTGCCGCGCACCGGAGGCCTGTTCACCCACTCCGACGTCACCTACCGGGGTGTCTCCGTGGGGCGCGTCGGCAAGATCGGGCTCACCCCGGACGGTGTCGAGGCCGCCTTGCGCATCAAGAAGTCCGCACCGCGCATCCCCGACGACGCCAAGGCCGTCGTGGCGAGCCTCTCCGCGGTCGGCGAGCAGTACATCGACCTGCGCCCCGACCGCGCGAGCGGCCCCTACCTCGCCGACGGGGCCCGCATCGACCCGACCGCGACGACCGTGCCGCGGCCGGTCACGGACGTACTCGCGAGCGTCGACGACCTGACGACATCGGTGCCGCTGGACTCCCTGCGCACGGTCGTCGACGAATTCGGCAAGGCCTTCGAAGGGCGCGGCGAGGACCTCCAGCTCCTCATGGACAACGGCTCCGACTTCGTCCAGGCCGCCGACCGGGCCCTGCCCCGGACCACGAGACTCATCGCCGACGGAGAGGTCGTGCTGCGCACCCAGGCCGAGGAGGGCCAGGCCATCAAGGACTTCGCGAGCGGCGCGAAGGACCTCGCGGCGACCCTGAAGAACTCCGACACGGACCTGCGCCGCCTGATCATGGCAGCGCCCGAGGCCGCCACCGAACTCAGCGGCGTGCTCCGGGACATGAACCCGGAGCTCGGCGTCGTCCTCGCCAACCTCCTCACCACCTCCGAAGTCGCCGTCACCCGGCAGCGCGGCACCGAGGAGCTCCTCGTCAAGCTCCCGCAGGCCGTCGCCGCGGGCGCCACGGCCGTCGACGGAAAGAAGGTCAACCTCGGCATGGCCGTCACGTTCTTCAAACCCCTTCCCTGCACGGCCGGATACTCCGGTACGCCCTACCGCCTCGGTACGGACCTCGGCCCGGCGCCCGCCCTCAACACCGGCGCGCGCTGTACGGCACCGGCGTCGAGCGGCATCGGCGTACGCGGCTCGGCCAACGCGCCGGGCGGTGGCGCGGTGCCGGAACCGGCCAGGCCCGGGGCGCTGTCCCTGCCCTCGGTCCCGGAGTCGGGAGCGGCGTCCTCGGCGTCCGGCATGCCGGACCTCCTCGGCGTGAACTCCCCGGCGGGGGACGGCTCATGAACCGCCGGGCCGCCCTGCGTCGGGCCTTCGCGGGGGTGGGGCTCGCCGCGGCGCTCGGGCTGTGCGGGACGGGGGCCTGGTCGTACGCGCAGGCGCGGGGCGACGACGACCTCGGGTACGGCCGGGCGCGGGACGCGGCGCTCGCCGACGGGCGGTCCGCCGTCGCGGCGCTGACCTCGCTGGACGCGTCGACGGCGGCGCGGGCCCGGGCCGGGGTGCGCACGTGGAAGACGGTCACGTCGGGCCCGCTCCGCACCCGGCTCGGGCGCCTGGCCCCGGCCTCCGGGGCATCGTCGCGCGGCGTCGTCACGGACGCGGCGGTGACCGCGCTCGACGACCGGGCCGGCACGGCGAAGCTCATCGCGACGGTCCGGGTGGAGACGACCCCGAAGGGCGCCAAGGCACCGTCCACCGACCGCAAGCGGCTGGAGGCGGCACTGGCCCGGGCCACCGACGGCACGTGGAAGGTGAAGACGCTCAACGCGGTACCGGTGACGGAGGTGTCCGGATGAGGCAGGAGACGGCAGAGGCGCAGGAGGAGGCGGCGTCGCCCGTACTGACGGAGGATGCGGCTCCGGAGCCTGAGGCAGGCACGGGTGAGGACGCGGCTCCTGAGCCTGAGGCGGATGGGGCCGAGGAGGCCGGGCCGGAGACTGGGTCGGGCGAGGTGGCGCGGGCCGGTGCCGGTTCCGAGGGGCGGGCCTGGTGGGAGCGGCGGGGTGTGGTCGGCGGCGTGGCGGGGGCCGTGCTGCTGAGCCTCGCCGGGGGCGTGTTCCTCTATCAGGCCCACGAGTTGCGTACGGCGCCCGCCGCCGGGAACCACGCGCTGACGGACGCCGACGCGACCAACCGGGTCAACGGGGACGTGAGCAGCGCGCTCGCCAAGGTGTTCTCGTACACGCCGGACGGCACCGACGCCACCGAGCGGTCGGCCCGCACGGTGCTGTCGGGGCAGGCCGCGCGGCAGTACAGCCGGCTCTTCGCCCAGGTCAGGAAGAACGTCCGCAGCCAGCACGTCACCCTGACCACCCAGACCGTGCGCGTGGGCACCGTCAGCCTGCGCGGCGACACCGCGCACCTGCTCGTCTTCCTCGACCAGACCGCGCGGCGCGACGGCGCGAAGAAGCCCACGACCTCCGCCGCCCAGCTGTCCGTCACCGCCCGGCTCCACGACGACATCTGGCAGATCGTCGACATCAAGGCCCGATGAACCGAGAGACCCGATGAACCCGATCGACCCGATGAACCCGAAGAAAGGGGCGCGCATGTCCCGGCTCACCCAGCCGCTGCTCATCGCCGCGCTGGCTCTCACCCTCCTCGCGGGTGGCGTCGCCGCGTGGGCCGGCTGGTCCTGGTACGAGGCCGCGCACGATTCCACCGCCGGGTACGCCGCCACCCGCGACGACGCCCTGGAAGCGGGGGAGCAGGCCGTGCAGAACCTCAACACCCTCGACCACCGCGAGCTGGAGCCCGGGCTCGATCTCTGGGAGTCCTCCACCACCGGCGACCTGCACAGCCAACTCGTCAAGGGCCGCGCGGCCTTCACCAAACAGGTGCAGGGCGCGAAGACCGTCAGCACGGCCAAGGTGCTGTCCGGCGCGGTGACCGAGCTCGACGAGCGCGCGGGCCGCGCCCGCGTCATGGTCGCCCTGCGCGTCACCGTACGGGCCTCAGGAGAGAAGGCCACCGACAAGAACAGCCGCATGCTCGGTGAACTCACCCGCACCGACGGCCGCTGGAAGCTCAGCGCTCTCGGCCAGGCGCCGGTCGGCTCCACCGCGACCACCGACTGACCGGAAAGGACCGAGGGATGTCGACGACGACCCGCCATCACATCAACCGCCAGCGCCGCCTGGCACAGGCACAGAAACCCGCACCGGCCCCGGTCGCCGTGCCCGCCGCCCCCGAGGAAGCCGCCCCCCGCCGCCGCCGACCGCAGGCCGGGCCGGAACTCCCCGACAGCCCCGACACCACCGTCACCCCTGACACCGCCAAAACCCGCGGCGCCCGCGACACCCGCGACCTGGACGACCGCCCGGAGCGGGCGCGCCGTCCCGCGCGGCCCCTGCTCGCCGCCCTCTGCCTCCTCACCCTCCTCCTGGGCGCCTTCGCCGGGTGGGCGTACGCCGAGACGCGCGGCCTGAGGGACGGCGCGGCGACGGGCAACACCGCCCTCACCGACGCCGCCCGCACCAGCGAGGTCAAGGGGCAGGCGGGCAGAGCCGTGAACGCGCTCTTCTCCTACGACCACGCCGACCCGCAGGCGCAGCAGAAGGCCGCCGCCACCTACCTGACCGGCAAGGCCGTCGCCCAGCACCGCACCCTGCTCGCCCCGGTCCTCGCCCAGGCCCAGAAGGAGAAGACCGTGGTGACCACGACGGTCACCGACAGCGCCGTGGAGCGCATCGACGGCGACCGCGCCCGCGTACTCGTCTTCGCCGACCAGAGCAGCACCAGCACCGCGGCCAAGGCGAAGGACGCCGCGAACTACGCGGGCGCGATGCTCGCCGTCGACCTGGTGCGACGCGACAGCCGCTGGCTGGTCTCCGCCATCGACACCTTCGGCGGCAGCTGAGCCGCACCGGAGCCCGGCCCGGCCGGGCCGGAGACCGAAGCAAGGCAGACAGGAAACTGACAGACCCGGACGGAAAGGGCCCCATGCGAACCCCGCGTACCCGACTGCGCCGCCGCCTGCGCGGCACCGCCGTGGCCGTCGCCGCGACCGCGCTGCTGACCGCCTCCCAAGCGCCGGACGTCGTACGGGAGTTGGCCGCCCGGTCGACCCCCGACAGTGAACCGGCCGCGTCGGCCACCGAGTCGCTGCCCGGCGTCGGCTCCCAGGGCGACGACTCGTACCACACCGAACTGCCGCCCCTGGAGACCCCGCAGGCCCCGAACATCACGTACCCGGTGCAGCGGACCCGTGCCGAGTCCGGCCTCCCCGCGTCGGTCCTCGCCGCCTACCGCCGCGCCGAGTCCACCGTCGCCCGCACCGATCCCGGCTGCCGCCTGCCGTGGCAGTTGCTCGCCGCGATCGGCAAGGTCGAGTCGGGGCAGGCCAGGGGCGGCGACGTCGACGCGCACGGCACCACCCGGCACCGCATCACCGGGCCCGCCCTGAACGGCGACGGCTTCGCCCTGATCCGGGACACCGAGAACGGCGCCTGGGACGGCGACCCCGAGTACGACCGGGCCGTCGGGCCGATGCAGTTCCTGCCGGGGACCTGGCGCCGCTGGGGCGCCGACGGCAACGGCGACGGCCGCTCCGACCCGAACAACATCTTCGACGCCGCCCTCGGCGCCGGCCGCTACCTGTGCGCGGGCGACCGCGACGTGAGCACCGCGAGCGGCCTGGAGCGCGCCGTCCTCAGTTACAACTACTCCCAGGACTACCTCCGGCTCGTCCTGCACTGGCTGGATTTCTACCGGGAGGGTGTGCACACCGTGCCGGACGGCCACGGCGTGGTCCCGGCCACCCCGGGCGCCGGCTCCAGGACTCCGGCCACGGCGCCGGTGGGCCACGAGGGCGGCGGGAAGGGCGGCGGCATCGTCATCGGGCCCGCCCCCACCCACGCCCCCGACCCGACGAGGAGTCCCCGGCCGAGTACGTCCCCGAAGCCGACCGGCGGGCCGCGCCCGACCCCGGGCCCCTCCGGCTCCGCCACCCCGACCACCGGCCCGCCGACGACGACGCCGCCCACCGACCCGCCCACGACGGACGAGCCCCCTACCGGCGAACCGACCGGACCGGGCACCCCGTCCGGCTGCCCCTCCGACAGCGCCTCCCCGACGGATTCGCCCTCCCCGTCCGACACCCCGGCCCCGTCCCCGTCACAGACACCCTCACCGTGCGGGACACCCGGGTCCTGAGGCGCCCGGCGACGCGGACGGCTCCCAGCCGGAGCCGATCCGGTAGATGCCGGCCGCCGGCGCCGTCAGCTCCGTGAACTCGCCCTGCTCGCGTACCTTGAGGCAGCCGCCCTCGGACCTGAGCCAGGGCGAGTACGCGACCCGCAGCGTCGCCGATCCCGCGCGCCGGAAGCGGACCGTGACCCGCGCGCCGTCCGAGCTGAGGACCGAGGCGGGCGCGGAGACCAGCGGCACCGCGTCCCGCACCCGGAACACCTGCCAGTGCGGATCGCGCCACACCCGCTCCAGATAGGCGGGCCCGGACCGCACGAACGCGGCCTCCTGCTCGGCGAACCCGTCCGGCTTGCCCTCGGGCAGCACGACGAAGCCGACCGCCCACCGGTCCAGCCAGGCCCGGTACGTCCCCGCCGAGAATGTGCCGTCGTAGAACAGCCGCCCGCGCTCGATGTCGAGCTGCCGGTTCCAGCCGCGCGCCATGTTCACGTACGGGGCGAGCCGGGCCGCCTCCCGGTGGTTGCGTGCCGGGATCACCTCGACCCGGGTACGGTCCGCGTCCAGCCGCTCCAACTCCCGTACGACGCCGTGCGTCTCGGCCGCCCACGACGGCACGTGCGTCGACACCACGAGGTCGTCGGCGGTCTTCTGCACCACCCACGCCGACGACAGGACGAGCGCGGCCACCAGGACCGCCACCTTCGCCCGGGTCAGGCCCGGCGTGCGGGCGGCCGCCAACAGAACGGCGGGGGCGGCGAGTTCGGCCAGCCGCTCCACGTTGGTCCCGACGGGGGAGGGGATCAGATACGTGAGGACGGTGCCGGCCGCGTAGACCCCGGCCGCCCAGCGCGCCACCCACCAGCGCCGCGGGCCCGCCACCACCAGCGTCAGCGCGAACAGGACCGGTGGCCAGACCCGGTCCAGCGGCATCAACTGCTCGCCCTTGAACGGGAAGAGCAGCGTCGTCGTGCCCACCACCACGGCGGGCGGCACCAGGAGCGCCGCCGCCCGCCACCGGTCGCGGGCGCCCAGGTACCCGGCCCCGACCACGGCGAGGAAGAGCCCGGCCACCGGGGACGCCATCGTGGCGAGCGCCCCGCACACCGCCGCGACCACCAGCGCCACGACCGGCCTGCGCCGCCGCCCGCGCAGCGCCACGCCCGCGCCGAGCCCGAACGCGACCCCGAGCGCGAACGTCGTACGCCCCGACGCCACGTTGCACCACAGCGCGAGCGAGAGCAGCACGGCCGGGGCCAGCGGGCGGCCGATCCCGGTCCGCGCGACGAGGAGGGCGCCGAGCCAGGCCGCCACCACCCCGGACGCCACCGTCACCGGGCGCACCCCGAGCTCCGCCATCAGATACGGCGAGATCAGCGAGTAATTGGCGGTGTGCATGCCGCCGTACCAGAACAGGTTGTAGGCCGACGCGCCGTGGTCGGCGGCGAACCTGGCCCACGCCTGCTGGGCGGCGAGATCGCCGCCCCCGGTCGCCAGGAACAGCGCCCACACGACGTAGAGGGGCAGTGTGGGCGCGGTGGCGAGCAGGGCCACGCGGTGGTGCCCGGCCCGGGTGGGGCGTCGGCGTACTGGGGTGCGCCCCAGGGGCAGGTCGACCGTGGCCACGGGTACCGGTCCGTTCCGTTGCGAGTCGCGGGCGTGTGCATGTTCCACGGACAAAGACGTGCGTCGCAACGGAAATGTTTACTCGCGGGCGGTAACCGGTGTGGATCCGGCCGAAGTCCACCGGTTTGGTGACCGTCAGCCGTCAGCCGTCCGTGGTGGACACCTGGAGTTCCTTCACGCCGTTGAGCCACGCCGCGCGCAGCCGGCGCGGGTCTCCGGCCAGCCGCAGGCCGGGCATGGCGTCGGCGATCGCGTTGAAGATCAGGTCGATCTCCAGGACGGCGAGGGACTTGCCGAGGCAGAAGTGGGGTCCGCCGCCGCCGAAGCCGAGGTGCGGGTTGGGGTCACGGGTGATGTCGAAGGCGTCGGGGTTCTCGAACGCCTCGGGGTCGTGGTTGGCGGAGGAGTAGAAGATGCCGACGCGGTCGCCCGCCCTGATCGTCCGGCCGCCGAGCTCGGTGTCCTGGGTCGCCGTGCGCTGGAAGGAGACGACGGGTGTCGCCCAGCGCACGATCTCCTCGGCCGTGGTGCCGGGACGGTCGCGCTTGTACAGCTCCCACTGGTCGGGGTGGGTGAGGAAGGCGTGCATGCCGTGCGTGATCGCGTTGCGGGTCGTCTCGTTCCCGGCGACCGCCAGCAGGATCACGAAGAAGCCGAACTCGTCCGAGGAGAGGTTGCCCTCGTCCTCGGCCGCCACCAGTTGGCTGACGATGTCCTTGGCCGGGCACTGTTTGCGCTCGGCGGCGAGGTTCATCGCGTACCCGACGATCTCCATGGCCGCCTCGGCGCCGATCTCCTCGGTGATGGCGTACTCCGGATCGTCGTACGCCACCATCTTGTTGGACCAGTCGAAGATCCTGGACCGGTCCTCCTGAGCGATGCCGATCAGCTCGGCGATGGCCTGAAGAGGCAGTTCGACGGCGACCTGGCTCACGAAGTCGAACGTCCCGTCGGGGCCCGCCTGCCGCAGGGCGCCCGCGACGATGTCCCGGGCGCGGGAGCGCAGGGCGTCCTCCAGGGACCGGATGGCGCGCGGCGTGAAGCCGCGCTGCACGATCTGGCGTAC
This sequence comes from Streptomyces sp. NPDC030991, assembly GCF_055571235.1. Classification (NCBI taxonomy): domain Bacteria; kingdom Bacillati; phylum Actinomycetota; class Actinomycetes; order Kitasatosporales; family Streptomycetaceae; genus Streptomyces; species Streptomyces sp. NPDC030991. The sequence goes on along the minus strand of NZ_JBVIFR010000003.1, from coordinate 76,497 downwards.
GCGCGTGTGCTCGGGCGGATCCATGTTCAGCATGATCATCTTCTGGACCTCGATCTGGTCGCGCTGGATCGAGGAGTTGAAGCGGATCACGGCGGTGTTGAGGTTGGAGGAGTAGAGCTCCGGGTGGGTGGAGACGTACTTGACGTCGGCGTGCCGGGTCACCGCCCAGTACCCCGCGTCGTCGAAGCCGGAGACGCCGGGTTCCTGGGCGATCCAGCGGACCGGTTCGGCCTGCCGCAGCCGGGCGAACTCCGGGTGGGGCACACGGCTTTGCAGCAGATCGGGGTCGGTGAAGTCGAACCCGTCGGGCAGTGCGGGGCACGGCATGGGTTACTCCCGGGTGTTCTGACAGTCCGTCAGTTCTGGCTCGAAAGGTAGTAACGCGTTCTAGAAGTGGCAAGGGCCGCGGGGGTGTTGGTTCCGTGCGCGGTGCTTGCACGCCCCTTGCGTACCCGGGGTAATCACATCGAGACTGCACGGAGAACTGGTACGCGTTCTAGTTTCCCGTGCGGCGCGTGAGCCGGTTCTGGTCCTGCTGGTCCGGGAAGCGTGAAAGGACGACCGCCATGGCAGCCGAGCCCGTCATCGTCGAAGCCGTACGTACGCCGATCGGCAAGCGCGGGGGCGCGCTGGCCAACCTCCATCCCGCGTATCTGCTGGGGGAGACGTACCGCGAACTCCTCGGCCGCACCGGCATCCACGCGGACTGCGTCGAACAGATCGTCGGCGGCACGGTCACCCACGCGGGCGAGCAGTCCATGAACCCGGCGCGCACGGCCTGGCTCACGATGGGCCTGCCCTACGAGACCGCCGCCACGACCGTCGACTGTCAGTGCGGCTCCTCGCAGCAGGCCTCGCACATGACCGCCAACATGATCGCGGCCGGCGTCATCGACGTGGGGATCTCCTGCGGCGTCGAGGCCATGTCCCGGGTACCGCTCGGCTCCGGGTCCAAGCACGGCCCCGGAAAACCGTTCCCCGACGAGTGGAACGTGGACCTCCCCAACCAGTTCGAGGCCGCCGAACGCATCGCCCGCCGACGGGAGTTGACCCGGGAGCACGTCGACTCGCTCGGCCTGGTGTCCCAGGAGCGGGCCGCCGACGCCTGGGCCGAGGAGCGCTTCAAGCGCGAGACGTTCGCCGTGCAGGTCCCCACGACGGAGGAGGAGCAGGCCGCCGGGCAGGGCATGTGGCGGCTCGTCGACCGGGACGAGGGGCCCCGCGACACCACCATGGAGGCGCTGGCGGGCCTGAAACCCGTCATGCCGACCGCCGTGCACACGGCCGGCAACTCGTCGCAGATATCCGACGGCGCCGCCGCCCTCATGTGGGCGTCCAAGCGGATGGCGCGGGCGCTGAAGCTCAAGCCGCGGGCGCGGATCGTCGCGCAGGCCCTGGTGGGGTCCGACCCGCACTACCACCTGGACGGGCCGGTGGACGCGACGCGGGCCGTGCTCGGCAAGGCCGGCATGTCGCTCAAGGACATCGACCTCGTCGAGATCAACGAAGCCTTCGCCTCCGTCGTGCTGAGCTGGACGCAGGTCTTCGAGCAGGACCTGGAGAAGGTCAACGTGAACGGCGGCGCCATCGCCCTCGGCCACCCCGTGGGCGCCACGGGCGCGCGGCTCATCACCACCGCCCTGCACGAACTGGAGCGCAGGGACAAGGAGTTCGCCCTCATCACCATGTGCGCGGGCGGTGCCCTCGCCACCGGGACCATCATCCAGCGGCTCTGAAGCGTCGGGGTTCGGGAGCGGTCCGGGGGCGGTTCGAGAGCGGTTCGGGGGTGGTCCGGGGGCGGCTCGGGGTTCCGGGGTGGAGTTATGTCCACCCCGGGTCCGGGGGCCGTCCGGATACCGGCGGGGCGGGCGCGGGCCATAGCGTCCTCGTATGACCCGACACCCGCACAACTCCGGTCCGAGCAGGGGCTTTTCGGCGCGGCGCCGAGCAGCCGCCGCGGTCGTCGCGACGCTTCTCGCCGGTGGTCTCGCCGCCCCCGCCGCCGTCGCTCTCGACCAGGGCCCTCCCTCCTCCGCCACCGGGGCCGCGGCCCGGGACCAGCGCGGCACGCTCGTCTCCGTCACCCGCGTCGCCTCCTTCGACCGGGCCGGCGTCACCCGCTGGCTCACCGGCCGCGACATGGACGCGAGCGGCACCCGGCACGGCGTGACGGCGTACCGGCTGACCTACCGGACCCTCGACGCGTACGGCCACCCCGCCCTCGCCACCGGCCTGCTCACCCTGCCGGCCGGCGGCGCACACCGCCTCGACCTCGTCTCCGACACCCACGGCACCATGGTCGACCGGGAATACGCGCCCTCCGTCGGCGACGACTTCGGCCGGATCCCGTCCTACCTGCACGCCTCCGCCGGCAAAGCGGTCGCCGCCCCCGACTACCTCGGCCTCGGCCAGGGGCCGGGAACCCACCCGTACATGGACACCGCCTCGTCCGTGACCGCCTCGCTCGACATGCTCCGCGCCGCCCGGCACGCCACCGACCGGCTCGGCCGCCCGCTCACCGGTGACGTGTACGCCACCGGGTTCTCCCAGGGCGGGCAGGTCGCCATGGCGCTCGGCCACGCCCTGGAGTCCGGCGCCGACCGGCACTTCCGGCTGCGCGCCCTCGCGCCGGTCAGCGGCCCCTACGACCTGTCCGGCGTCGAGATCCCCGCCCTCTTCGACGGCCGCGTCAACGACACCAGCGCCCTCTTCTACGTCTCCTACTTCCTCGTCGCCCAGAACCGGCTCCACCCGCTCTACAAGGACCCGCGCGACGTCTTCCGTGCCCCCTACGCGGACCGGGTCGAGGCCCTCTTCGACGGGGATCACACCGAGGAGGACGTGGTCCAGGGGCTCCCCGCGACCCTGCGGGAGCTGCTCACGCCCGTGTTCTATGCGCAGATGGAGCACCCGGCCGGAGTGCTGAAGGAGGTGCTGGAGGCGAACGACGGGGCCTGCGCCTGGAAGCCGGACGTGCCGGTGCGGCTGTACGCGGCCGCGGGCGACACGGACGTGCCCATCGGGAACGCGCGGAGCTGTGCGGCCCGGCTGGAGTCGGCGGGGGCGCGCGGGTCCGTGCCGGTCCTCGACCAGGGGGCCGTGGATCACTTCGGCGGCTTCCAGAAGGCGGCGCCGAAGATCGTGCGGTGGTTCGCCGGCAGGTGATGCGAAACGCGGGGCGGCATCTTCCGGTGCCGGCCCGCTTTTCGCTGTCGGCTCAGTATCAGTCCTTGGCCTGCCCGTGCGACCAGGCTCCGCATGCGCTCCCGTACCGGTACCGGTCGTTCATGTACGAGACGCCCGGGTCGGTCTGCGGCTCGGCTCGTCGAAGGCGACCTCGGCCTCGAAAGCGGCCCGTCGTGTGGCCCGGCGCAGCGCCTTCAGCACGGCGCCCCCCACCGCCAGCGTCAGGACGAGGGTGAGCGCGGCCCTGCCCAGGTCCCAGCCGAGCGACGTCGCCACGCAGTACGCGACGAAGCGGGCCAGATTGTCGTGGAGCGAGGCGGCGGGCTGGTACGCGACGGAGGAGGCGAGGGCGTTCATGAAGGGCCAGCCCGCCAAGTTCATGATCGTCCCGTACGCGAAGGCGGCGAGGAAGCCGTAGGCGGCGAGCATCGCCCGCTCGGGGAGGCCGCGCAGGGTGTGCGGGCCCGGGAGCAGGCCCGCGCCCATCGTGAACCAGCCCATGGACAGCATCTGGAACGGCATCCAGGGGCCCACCCCGCCGGTGAGCAGCGCCGAGGCGAACATGCTGAGCGAGCCCAGGACGAAGCCGAACCCCGGGCCGAGGACCCGGCCGCTGAGCACCATGAGGAAGAACATCGGCTCGATGCCCGCCGTGCCCGCGCCGATGGGGCGCAGGGCCGCTCCGGCGGCCGCCAGCACGCCCAGCATCGCCACCGCCTTGGGGCCCATGCCGGACTCGGAGACCGTGGCGGCGACCACGGCTACGAGGAGGACGAGCAGGCCCGCGAAGAGCCAGGGCGCGTCCTGGGCGTGGGCGTTCACCTGCGAGCCGGGGCCGGTGATCAGCGGCCACCCGATGGCGACGACCCCGACGGCGCTCACCAGGAGCAGAGCGATGACGGAGCGCGGGCCGAGACGGACGGGGTTCGCCTGGCGGTCAGGCGGGGCGGGGGTCTCGCGCCGTCCGTCCCGTCGGGTGGCGGGGCCGTGCCGGGGTGCCTCCTCGGCCGGATCGGTTGCCGTGCCTGCTGTCCGCCATAGGCGGGTCGGCCTGTGCTGGGTTCCTGCGGTGTCCTGCGGGTGCACCCCGGCACGTCCCCTCACGTCGTCTCGCGGGTGCACCCCGTCCGGTACGTGGGTCCCGTGCCGGGGTGCCTCCTCGGCCGGATCGGGTGCCGCGCCTGTTGTCCGCCGTAGGCGGGTCGGCCTGTGCTGGGTTCCTGCGGTGTCCTGCGGGGGCACCCCGGCACGTCCCCTCACGTCGTCTCGCGGGTGCACCCCGTCCGGTACGTGGGTCCCGTGCCGGGGTGCCTCCTCGGCCGGATCGGGTGCCG
>NZ_JBVIFR010000003.1:0-71879 GCF_055571235.1 Streptomyces sp. NPDC030991 | reverse complement strand
CGCGCCTGTTGTCCGCCATAGGCGGGTTGGCCTGCGCTGGGTTCCTGCGGTGTCCTGCGGGGGCATCCCGGCGCGGCCCCTTGGGTCGTCTTGTTGCGTGCTCGGGCGTGGCTCCGGGGTCTTGTTCGTCATGAGAGGGCCTGCGCCACCTGGCTCACCGTGAGCCACTGCTGCGGGGCCAGGACCTTCGCCACCTGCGGGGCGAAGGACGGGGAGGACGTGACGATCTCCGGGGTCGGGCCGTCCGCCACGATCTCGCCGTCCGCGAGGATTGCCACCCGGTGCGTCAGCTCCGCCGCCAGCTCCACGTCGTGCGTCGCCATGACGATCGCGTGGCCGTCGGCGGACAGGCCGCGGAGGATCTTGGTGAGGCGGGCCTTCGCCGCGTAGTCCAGGCCCCGGGTCGGCTCGTCCAGCAGGACCAGGGGAGGGGCCGCAGTCAGGACGATCGCCAGCGCGAGCGTGAGGCGCTGGCCCTCGGAGAGGTCCCGGGGGTGGGTGTCCTCCTCGATGTTCGGGAGGAGTTCGGTGAGCAGCGCCCGGCAGGTGCCCGGGGTCGCGGCCGCGTCCTTGTCGGCCGCCGCGCACTCCGCCGCCACCGTGTCCGCGCAGAGCAGGTCCCTGGGTTCCTGGGGGACGAGACCCACCTTGCGGATCAGGTCGCGGGGCGCCGTCCGGTGCGGGTCCGAGCCGCCGACCGTCACCCTCCCCGTGCTGGGCTCGATCATCCCGACCAAGGTGGCGAGGAGCGTGGACTTCCCCGCCCCGTTGCGCCCCATGAGAGCGATGATCTCCCCCTGTGACACCTCCAGGTCCACCCGGCGCAGCGCCTCCACCCGGCCGCGGCGCACCCCGAGCCCGCGGATGGCCGCGAGTACGTCACCGCCGGCCGCCACCGCCGCGCGGTCCGGTGACGGGGCTGACCCGGCCAGGCGGCTTCGCAGCCCCGTCGCCGCGCGCCTGGCGTCCCGGACCGTGAGCGGCAGCGGGTCCCAGCCCGCCAGCCTCCCGAGGCCGACCACCGAGGGGTACACGGGGGAGTCGGCCATCACCCGTGCCGGGTCGCCGACCCGCAGAGGCTCCCCCGGCGCGGGCAGCAGGGCCACCTGATCCGCGTACTGCACCACCCGTTCCAGGCGGTGCTCGGCCATCAGGACCGTGGTTCCGAGGTCGTGGACCAGCCGCTGGAGGACCGCGAGGACCTCCTCCGCCGCGGCCGGGTCGAGCGCGGACGTCGGTTCGTCCAGGACCAGGACCTGGGGGTGCGTGGTGAGGACCGAGCCGATCGCCACCCGCTGCCGCTGGCCGCCCGAGAGCGTCGCCGTCGGGCGGTCGCGCAGGCCGGCCAGGCCCAGGAGGTCCAGGGTCTCCTCGACCCGGCGCCGCATGACCGGGGGTGACAGCCCCAGCGACTCCATGCCGTACGCGAGCTCGTCCTCCACCGTGTCCGTGACGAAGTGGGCGAGCGGGTCCTGGCCCACCGTGCCGACGACATCGGCCAGTTCGCGCGGCTTGTGGGTGCGGGTGTCGCGGCCCGCGACCGTGACCCGGCCGGAGAGCGTGCCCCCGGTGAAGTGCGGGACCAGCCCGCTCACCGCCCCGAGCAGCGTCGACTTGCCGACCCCCGACGGACCCGCGAGGAGCATCAACTCGCCCTCGGGTACGACCAGATCGATACCGGAGAGGACGGGGCGCGGCGCGTCGTCGTAGCGGACGGAGACATTCTCGAAGCGGATCACTGCGCTGCCTCCGGCGGCTGTGCGGACGAGGGGTGCGGGGCGGGGGCCACGAAGGCCGGGAGCAGGCCGAGCAGGATGCCCGCCGCCGGCCACAGCGGCAGGGCCGGGGTGGCGAGGGGGACGACCTGGGGTTGCAGGGCCGACGGGTCCTGCGTGCCCGTCCAGATCATCACCGCGGCCGCCACCGTGCCCGACGCCGCGATCAGCCACGCCCGCACACCCCAGACGTCGGGGCGGTACCGGGTGCGGACCGAGCGGCGGCCCCCCAGCCACAGGCCCCCGAGCGCCGAGGCCACCCCGATGAGGAGGACCGGGAGGCCGTAGCCCGCACCGGACGCGGCGAGCAGGCCGTACGTGCCCGCGCAGACCCCGATCAGGCCGCCCAGGGTGAGCGTCGCCGTGGCGCGGCGGACGGCCGGGGGGACCTGGGCCGTGCGGCCGTAGCCGCGGGCGTCCATCGCGGCCGCCAGGGACACCGAACGCTCCAGCGCGCCCTCCAGGACCGGGAGCCCCACCTGGAGCAGGCCGCGCATGCCCTTGTCCGGGCGGCCGCGCAGCCGTCGGGCCGCGCGCAGCCTGCGTACGTCGGCGATCAGGTTCGGGGCGAACGTCATGGCCACCACGACGGCGACCCCCGCCTCGTACAGCGCGCCCGGCAGCGACTTGAGGAGGCGGGAGGGGGAGGCGAGGGCGTTCGCCGCGCCCACGCAGACGAGGAGCGCGGCCAGCTTCAGACCGTCGTAGAACGCGAACGTCAGGCCCTCCAGCGTGACCTTGCCGCCGATCCGCACCCCCTGCGCCCAGTCGGGCAGCGGCACCTCGGGCAGCGTGAACAGCAGATGCGTGCCGGGGATCGGCGAACCCAGGACCGTGGCGAAGACCAGGCGGATCCCGATCACCGCGAGGCCCAGCTTCACGAACGCCCCGTACGAACGCGCCCACGGCGCCTCGGTCCGCCGCGCCGCCACCACGTATCCGGCGACGCCGATCAGGAGAGCCAGCAGCAGCGGGTTCGTGGTGCGGGAGGCCGCCGTGCCGAGGCCGAGCGCCCAGAGCCACCAGGCGCCCGGATGCACGGCGTTGGAACGGTGGGCCTGTGGGGCCCGCAGCGTACGGCCGGTCATCGCGTCAGCCGCGGCGGCGCTTGGCCTGCCAGATCGCGCCGACGCCGAGCGCGGCGACGACGACGACACCGGCGATGACACCGACGGACGGACCGGCGGGGGAGGGCTTCGCCGGAGAGGTGTCCGCGGCCTCGCCGGACCCGGCGAACTCCTTGGTCACCTGCTCGCCGCAGCCCGTCCGCGGGTACCCGGATACGGCGCACAGCAGCGCGTTGCTGTTGTAGCGCAGCGGCTTCGCGACGGAGGCGAGCGCGTCGGCGGTGGTGGCGTCCTCGCCGACCCGCGCGCAGGCCGTGCGGAGCTTCGGCGGGGTCTCGCCGCCCGGCGCGTCCTGCGCGGTGCCGGGGTCGATGACGAGGGCGACGCGCTTGTCGCCGTCCCTGGCCGGGGTGCCGGCGCAGATGGCGGTGAAGTCGGCGGTGCCGCGCGGCTGCGTGGCGTCCTTGGTGTCCGCGCTCACCGCGAACCGGAACCCCTGTACGTCACCGTCGGACGGCGTGGTCCCGGACGGGCCCAGCGACGCGTACGTCCAGGACCCGCCGTCCCGCTCCCAGAACGACCAGTACCGGTACCCCGCGGCCTGCGCCGGAGCCGCCGTGAGCGTGAGCAGCGCGAGCAGCAGGCCGAGTATGAGCCCGGCCGTCCCCCTGCGGGTCACAGCTGCTGCTTCTTGCGGCCGCTGAGCAGGAAACCGGCGCCTACGGCGGCGACGAACATGACGCCGACGATCCACCAGGTGCCGAAGCCGCCGCCGTCGCTCTCGTCGTCCTTCTTCTCGCCGTCGTCGGCGGACTTCGCGGAGGCGGGCGCGGGGCCGGTCTTGTTCAGGGCGCTCACCAGGTCGGTGCCGCCGAAGTCGCGCGGGTCGTTGCCGGTGGCGTGCGCGGCGAGGATCAGCTGGGCGTAGGCCGCGGGCCCGGACTGCGCGGCCCAGCCCTTGGCGTTCTTCTCCAGCCAGGCGTAGGGGTCCTTCGTGTACTTGATGCCCTCCGCGGCGGCGACGGCGGCGACCGCGTCGGCGGTGTTGCCGTAGTCGGGCTGGTCCTCGGCGCCGGCCAGCTGGGACTTCAGGTAGAGGTGGGTGGAGAGCTGGTTCTGGAGGTAGACGGCGCCGTTGTGCGCGATGTCCTCGGGCGCCCTGCCGTCCTCGCAGGTGTACGCGTCCGGAGCCTTGCCCTTGCCGGGTGCGAAGCCGGTGCCGAGCGCGCCGAGGACACCGGCCGCGGTGGCGTCGGCGTTGGCCGCGAGCCTGCCCTTCTTGTCGGGCTGGTAGGCGAGGGCCCCGGCGCTCTTGCCGTCCGAGCAGGGCAGGGCGAACGAGGCGAGGGCGTCCAGGCCGGACTTGCCGGGGCCCGACGTCACGTCGGCCGGCTTCTGGCCCGCGGCGGCGAGCGCGCCGAGCACGACGGAGGTGGAGTTGGCGTCGCTGGCGCCGCCGGGGTTGTAGCCCCAGCCGCCGTCACCGTTCTGGTTCTTCTTCAGCCAGTCGACGCCCTTGGCGACCTCGCCGTCCCGGCCACCGACCGCGGCCAGGGCCTGTACGGCGGCGGCGGTGCTGTTGCTGTCCAGGGCCGTCTTGGCGTCGCACGCCGCGCCGGGCCGGGCGCGGAACGCCGCGAAGCCGCCGTTCTCGCACTGCTGCCCGGCGAGCCAGGCGATGGCCTTCTCCGCCGGCTTCACCCCGGCCGTGTCCTGGGCGACGAGGGCGAGGGACTGCCGCCACACGCCGTCGTAGGTGGGGTCGGACTTTCCGTAGAGGCCCGACGGCACGACGGCCTTCGGGGAGGGGGAGGCACTGTCCGCACCCTCTGCGAACGCGGCCTGCGCGCTCACGGCGCCGATCACGACGGTCGCGGCGACGAGCGCGGCGGTGCGGCGAATGTTCATGGTGGGGCGGGTGCCTCTCCCTGCGGGGGACCCGGGCGGCACGGCACACACAGGCACCGGGCGGCTCCGGTTCCGTATGCCTCGACGGTCCTGAGCCGATCATGACGCGCCCGAGGCATTCCGGCTTTCACGGCTGCGGGATCAGCGCCGGACTCACACCGGCTTCCCCTCGCACGCGCGTATGACGACCCGCCCACTGTACCGGCCACCCGCTCCCACCCCCGAGAGAGCGAAAGCGCCCCCGCGCGAACCCAGCCCCGCCAGGGGCGAGAGGCACATCCAGCGCCGAACCGAACCCTGCAAGGGGCGCGAGGAACGGCGCGAGCAACCACGACGCACCTGCACCCGCCGAGCAGCCCCCGCCCGCACGGCGAGAGGCCCCCCGCCCGCAGGACGAGAGGCACATCCGGCGCCGAACCGAGCCCCGTAAGGGGCGCGGGGAACGGCGCGAGCAACCACCGCGGACCCGCACCCGCCGAGCAGCCCCCACCCGCACGGCGAGAGCCCCCTGCCCGGGCCGGGGCCCGAGCACACACGACGCCCCGCCGGCCGGCGAGAGGCGCCGGCGAGACAAACCCCGCCCCTCCCGCCCGCCCCAGCGAAGGCGTCACCGAACGTCGACGGGCCCGTCATCGCCCGCCCGAGGCGCCGGCGCCGGCGCCCCCAGATACCGCTCGATCACCGCACCCGGCGCCGCCGTCCCCTCCTGCCCGCTCAGGTTCTTGCGGACCGAGTCGAGAATGGTCAGGCCCTGCCCGACGAGCCCGGCGGCGATCTCGCCGAGCCCGTCCGCGCCGTTCAGGACGTTCACGTTCGCCCCGGCGAGCCCCGCGGACGCCTCCTTCACGATCTGCGGCAGCTGGTCGATGAGCATGCGGTCGAGGGCGACCCGGTCGTACGACGCGGCGGCCTCCGCCTGGATCTTCATGCGCTCGGCCTCGGCCAGCGCCAGGACACGGATGCGCTCCGCGTCCGCCTGGGCGGGCTTCACGATCTCCGCGATGAGCTGCTTCTCGCGCAGTTCGGCCTGCTTGAGGGCGAGTTCGGTCTGTGCGGCCAGCACTTCCTGCTGGGCGCGGGCCAGCGCCAGCGGACCCGCCTGCTCGGCCTCGGCCTTGGCGCGGTCCACCTGGGCGCTGTACTCGGCCTGCACGACCGCGGTCTGCCGCGCGAACTCGGCCTGCATCCGGGCCGCCGCCTGCTCCGCCTCCGTGGACGCCTGTGTGGCCTGGGCCTGGGCGATCTGCGCGGCCCGCCGGATGTTGGCCTTGTGCGGCTGCGACATGGCCTCGATGTACCCGGTGTCGCCGTCGTCGATGGACTGGATCTGGAGCGAGTCGACGTGCAGGCCGATCTTGGCCATCTCGGACTTCGACGTGTCCAGTACCTCGGTGGCGAGCTTCTGTCGCTCGGTGACGATCTCCTCGACGGTCATCGAGCCGATGATGGACCGCAGATGGCCGGCGAAGATCCGCCCGGTCAGGATGGACATCTGGTCCTGGTCGGAGAGGAACCGCTGGCCGGCGTTGACGATCGACTCCTGGTCGTTGCCGACCTTGAAGGCGATGACGGCGCGCACGGTCAGGGCGATGCCCTGCCGGGTCACGCACTTCTCCACCACTTCCGCCTCGCTCATGGCGAGGGAGAGGAAGCGGGTCTTGCGGAACACGGGCAGGACGAACTTCCCGTGCCCGGTGACGACGCGGAACGGCGCTCCCCCAAGTCCCCGCCTGCCGCCCGAGATCAGCATCGCCTCGTCGGGGGCGGGAACGCGATATCCGAACATCCCTGATGTCTCCTTAGCGGGCGCCGCCGCCGTCGCCGGACGGGAGATCGCCCCACGCCATGACGGTGACCTGCCGGTGGCCGAGGGACTCCATGATCAGCACGGTCGCGCCGCGGGTCAGCGGCTGGTCGGAGTGGGCGATGAACGTCTCCGTACCGCCCCTGACCCGCACCAGCACCTCACCCGGCCCGGCGGCCCCACGCGTACCGACGACCAGCTCCCCCGTACAGCCGACCACAGCCTCGTCCGGCGCCATCGGCGGCCGCCCCCTCGTCATTCCAGCTCAGATGAGCCCTTGCGAGCCTGTCTTCAAACTCCCGTCTGCCCCGCGACGCCTGGCACGCTCCCCCAGCCTCCGGCCGGGGGTGCCCCCACTCGCCGCGCTGGGCGTAAGGCCAAGTACGTCCAGTACGAGGCCTTGCACCCACCACGCCGAGAGCACGCACCAGACGCCGAGGGGCCGCCCTCCGGGCGACGACGGGAGTTTGAAGACAGGCTCTGAACCAGACCCTACGCCCACGGCCAGAGACGTAACCATCCACGCACGGCAAAGATCCGCGCCCCGTCAGGGCGTCGCCGCGTACGTCACCGGATCGCTCCCGGCCACCGCCTCCGCCCGGCCCAGTTTCACCAGTCTGCGCAGGTGCGCCTCCGCCTCGGAGACCGCGATGGTGCGTGATCCGTAGGGGATGTCGGCCCAGGGACGGTTCCACTCCATGCGCTCCGCGAGCTGCCAGGGGGTGAGGGGCGTGGCCAGCAGGGCGCGGAGGTCGGTGAGGCGGGACTCGTGGTGCTCCAGCAACTCCCGTACGCGGGCCGGGGCGTCGGTGAAGGGGTGCTGGTGGGCGGGGAGCACCTCGGCGGGGGTGAGGCGGCCGACGCGTTCCAGGGAGTCGAGGTAGTCGCCGAGCGGATCGGTGGAGCCGCCCTCGACGGCCGGGTCCTCGTAGAGGCCGATGTGCGGGGTGATGCCGGGCAGCAGGTGGTCGCCGGAGAAGAGGCGGCCGTTGCCGGGCAGCCCCGCCGGGTGCTCCTCCTCCAGGTGCAGGCAGAGGTGGCCCGGGGTGTGGCCCGGTGTCCAGATCGCGCGGAGCCTGCGGCCCGGCAGGTCGAGGAGGTCGCCCGGGGTGACGGTGCGGTCGGGCAGGGCCGCGTCGAGTCCGGGCAGGCGGCGCGGGCGGCCCGTCTCCGCGGCGGCGAGCAGCGGCGCGACATGGTCCTCGGGCGCCCCGGCCGCGAGCAGCTTGGCGCCCATGTACGCGTACCAGCGGGCGGGCGGGTTCTCCCGGGTGCGGCGCACCACCGCCGCGTCCGCCTCGTGCATGGCGATCCACGCGCCGGACGCCTCGCGGACCTTCGCGGAGAGGCCGTGGTGGTCGGGGTGGTGATGGGTGATGAGGACGCCGGTGAGGTCGGTGACGGCGGTGCCGCACGCGGTGAGGCCCGAGGTCAGCGCGGTCCAGGAGGTGGGGTCGTCCCAGCCGGTGTCGATGAGGACCGGTCCCGCGTCGGTGTCCAGGAGGTGGATGAGGGTGTGGCCGAGGGGGTTGTCCGGGATGGGTACGCGGATGCTGTGCACGCCCCCGCCGTGGTCGGTCACCTGCGTGTCCGCTGTCGCCGCTGTCGTCCCCGGCGTCTTCGACGTCTCTTCCATGGGCTCGCCTCTCCGCCGCCGGAGCGCCTGTCCCGCGCGCCGAACTCCGGTCACTGTAATGGAACTTGTAGAACTTGTTTCATTGGTCGCCCGAGCCGACCTTCTGGCCGCCGCCCCCACCCTTCCGCATCCCAACTAGAACTGGTATCAGTTCTGATACACCGTCAGAAAACGTCACGGAAGCGGAAGTCGCCATGACCGAGCTCGTGGAACACGGACAGCTGTTCATCGGCGGGGAGTTGACCGACCCCCTCGGCAAGGACGTCATCGAGGTCGTCTCCCCGCACACCGGCGAGGTCTTCGGGCGGGTGCCGCACGCCGCGCCCGCCGATGTGGACCGCGCCGTCGCCGCCGCGCGCCTGGCCTTCGACGAGGGACCCTGGCCGCGCATGAGCCTCGACGAGCGGATCGCCGTCGTCAGCCGCATCAAGGACGCCATCGCCGTCCGCCACGAGGAGATCGCCAGGATCATCTCCCAGGAGAACGGCTCCCCCTACTCCTGGTCGGTGCTGGCCCAGGCACTCGGCGCGATGATGGTGTGGGACTCCGCGATCAACGTCGCGCGCGCCTTCACGTACGAGGAGACCCGCGACGGCGCCCTCGGGAAGCTGCTGGTGCGGCGCGAACCGGTGGGGGTCGTCGCGGCCGTCGTGCCGTGGAACGTGCCGCAGTTCGTGGCCGCCGCCAAGCTCGCGCCCGCGCTCCTCACCGGCTGCACCGTCGTCCTCAAACCGTCGCCGGAGTCACCCCTCGACGCGTACGTCCTGGGCGAGATCGCGCAGGAGGCCGGGCTGCCCGAAGGGGTGCTCTCCATCCTTCCCGCCGACCGCGAGGTGAGCGAGTACCTGGTCGGGCACCCCGGCATCGACAAGATCTCCTTCACCGGGTCCGTCGGGGCCGGTAAGCGTGTGATGGAGGTGGCCTCGCGTCATCTGACGCGCGTGACCCTGGAGTTGGGCGGCAAGTCGGCCGCCGTGGTCCTGCCCGACGCCGACGTGGAGTCGACCGTCGCGGGGGTCGTGCCCGCGGCCTGGATGAACAACGGTCAGGCCTGTGTCGCCCAGAGCCGCATCCTGCTGCCCCGCTCCCGCTACGACGAGTTCGCCGAGGCGTTCACGGCGGCCGCGGCCGCCCTCGTCGTCGGCGATCCGCTCGACCCCGCCACCCAGGTCGGCCCGCTCGTCGCCGAGCGCCAGCAGCGGCGCAGCCTCGACTACATCCGCATCGGCCAGGAGGAGGGTGCCAAGGTCCTCACCGGCGGCGGCGCGCCCACCGCGGCCGGCCTGGAGCACGGCTGGTACGTCGAGCCGACCCTCTTCGGCGATGTCCACAACGGCATGCGCGTCGCCCGCGAGGAGATCTTCGGCCCGGTCATCTGCCTCCTCCCGTACGGCGACGAGGCCGAGGCCGTCGCCATCGCCAACGACTCCGACTACGGGCTCAGCGGCAGCGTGTGGACCGCCGACGTCGCGCACGGCGTCGACATCGCGCGGCGGGTGCGCACCGGCACGTACAACGTGAACACCTTCAGCCTCGACATGCTCGGCCCCTTCGGCGGCTACAAGAACAGCGGCCTGGGACGGGAGTTCGGGCCCGAGGGGTACAGCGCGTACCTGGAGCACAAGATGATCCACCTGCCCGCCGGGTACGCACCCGAGGAGGGCTGAACATGGGCGACCGCTGGCACGTCGAGGTCGACCGGGGCGTGTGCATCGGCTCGGGCACGTGCCTGCACCACGCGCCCGGCGCCTTCCGCCTCGACGCGGCCCGGCAGTCCCATCCGGAGAACCCAGAGACGGACGCGAACGAGCAGGTCCTGGCCGCGGCGGAGGGCTGTCCCGTCGAGGCGATCGGCATCACGCTCGTCGGCGGCGGCGAGCCGGTCTTCCCGCCCGAGGAGTGACCCCGCGGAGCCGCCGCCCTCCCCGGCGGCGGCTCCGTTCTGCTCGTGGACGCGACCGGTCGCACAGGGCGAAAGCGTGAACTCGAACAAGGCGAACATTACTTGCCTCGTGCGTTTCGCATATTTTCTGATGACAGTTGTGACTGTCCGGCTCCCTGGGTGCGTGCGAATCTCGTTGCCGTCCGACAACGGGCTGTCGAAGGGGGAGGGCCAACACCATGGACAAGCGGTACGAGGTCTACGCCCTTGCCGATCCGAATTTCTACGAGACGCCCGAGCGGCTCTCCGCCGACGGAAAAGCGCGGCGCCTGCCCGAGTTCGATACGGCCCGCCGCGCGGTCCCGGCCGGATGGCGCTCCGACAGCAACGGTGAATGGCTGAATCTCACCCCGCTCGACGACGACGGAACGCCGCGTCAGGGCCCGGGCCAGGGCTGGAAAATACATGCCTCCGCCACCCGGGACAACGCGGAGAAGATCGCCTCGGCCGTCTGGGACTACTGCATACCCCGCGGCATTCCCTTCAAATTCGTTCCGGAGCCGCATCTCCTGCACCTGCGGAACGCGAAATACGCGAGCCGCGACACCAGCGGCAAGTTCGTCACCATCTATCCGGCCGACGACGAACGATGTCACCGAATACTTGAGGATTTGCAAGAACTGCTGCGCGGCTTCGAGGGACCGTATATTCTCACCGACCTCCGCTGGGGCGACGGTCCGCTCTACGTACGGTACGGCGCCTTTTCCCGCCGGCTGGTCGCCAATGAACGCGGCGCGCTCGTCACCGCCATCGAGGACGGCGAGGGACGCCTGGTACCCGACAACAGGGACCCGTCCTTCCAGGTCCCCGACTGGGTGCCCCTGCCGGAGTTCCTCAAACCCCACTTCGACGCCCGCAACGCCACGACCGTCACCGACCTGCCCTACCGCTTCGAGAAGGCCCTGCACTTCTCCAACGGAGGCGGCGTCTACCGCGGGGTCGACACCCGTAACGGCCGCGCCGTCGTCCTCAAGGAAGGCCGCCCGCACGCCGGCCTGGCCGCCGACGGGGGCGACGCCATCGCCCGCCTGGAGCGCGAGAAGGCCGCCCTGGAGCGCCTCTCGGGGCTCGGCGTCGCACCCGAGGTACGCGACTGGTTCCTCATCGGCGACCACCGCTTCCTCGTCATGGACCTCGTGCCGGGACGCCCGCTCAACGCGTTCTTCGCCGAACGCCACCCGCTGCTCGCCCCCGACCCGGAGCCGGCGGCCGTCGCCGACTACGCGGCCTGGGTGCTGCGGATCAACGCGGCCGTGGAGAAGGCGGTCGCCGCCGTCCACGAGCGCGGCCTCGTCTTCAACGACCTGCACCTCTTCAACATCATGGTCGACTCGGACGTCGAGGGCGCGGAGTCCGTCACCCTCATCGACTTCGAGGCCGCGACCCGCGTCGAGGAGAACGACGGCCAGATGCTGGCCCACCCGGGCTTCTGGGCGCCGCTCGACCGCACCGGCACGGAGATCGACCGCTACGCCCTCGCGTGTCTGCGGATCGCCCTGTTCCTGCCCGTGACGACGCTGTTCGTCGTGGACCGCGCCAAGGCCGCCCACCTGGCCGACGTGATAGCCGGCGAATTCCCCACCGTGCCCAGGGAGTTCCTGGACGAGGCGGTCGCGGAGATAACCCGCGGGATCAGCGACGTGCCGGTCGCGACGAGGGGAGCGACCGGCACCACTCCGCTCGCCGACCCCGGCGACTGGCCGCACAGCCGCGACTCCATGGTCGCCGGCATCCTGGCCTCCGCCACCCCGGACCGCGACGACCGGCTCTTCCCCGGCGACGTCCTCCAGTTCGCCACCGGCGGCGGCCTCGGCCTCGCCCACGGCGCGGCCGGCGTCCTGCACGCCCTCGCCGAGACCGGCGCCGCCCGCTACGAGCAGGGCGAACGCTGGCTCCTCGACCACACCGACCCGGTACCGCCCGGCACCGCGCTCGGCCTCTACGACGGCATCGCGGGCGTCGCCCTCGTCCTGGAGCGGCTCGGGCACCGGCAGCGCGCCCTCGACCTGATCGACCGCCTGCTCGGCGAGAAGTGGCGGCGGCTCACCACGGAACTGAACAGCGGGCTCGCCGGAGTCGGCCTGGTCCTCGACCACCTCGCCCGCACCACCGGCGAGAGCGCGCTCGCCGACCGGGCCCTGGAGGCCGCCGGCCTCGTCGCCGACCACATCGTCCACATAGGCGCCACGGACCGCGTGCCGACCTCGAAGCGGCGGGCCGGACTGATGCGCGGCCTGACCGGGCCCGCCCTGTTCCTACTGCGCCTGTACGAGCACACCGGCACCGCGGAACACCTGGAACTGGCCGGACAAGCGCTGGAGTTGGACCTCGACCGGTGCCGGACCGCGTCCGACGGCGGCCTCCACGTCGACGAGGGCTGGCGCACCATGCCGTATCTCGGCGACGGCAGCGTGGGCGTCGGCATGGTCCTCGACGACTACCTCCAACTCGCCCCGGGCGCGGAGCTCGGCGGACGGGACCCCGAGCAGGTCCGGCAGGCCGTCGTCACCGCCGCCACCTCCCGCTTCTACGTCCAGCCCGGCCTGTTCGAGGGCCGCGCCGGAATGATCCTGCACCTCGCCCGCACCACGGCGCCCGGCGCCACCGAAGCGCGGCTCGCCGCGCAGGTCGACTCTCTGGGCTGGCTGGGGATGCGCTACAAGGACCACCTCGCCTTCCCCGGGCACCAGATGATGCGCCTCTCCATGGACCTCGGCAGCGGCACGGCCGGCTGCCTGCTCGCGCTCGGCGCGGCCCTGGACGAGGAACGCGGCGCCCACCTGCCGTTCCTGCCGCCCCTGCGGCGGCCCTGAACCCGGCTCCGGCATCGTCCGGAGTCGTGACACAACCGCACAGCACAATCCCGTCCCCACAAAGACAGACCTTGACGAAAGGTAAGACCATGGCACTTCTCGACCTGCAGAGCATGGAAGCCGACGAGACGACCGGCGGCGGCGGCGGTGGCGGCGGCGCGGGCAGCAACGTGAGCCTGCTCCTCTGCGACAAGCACAGCTCCAACAGCACGATCCTTTGTCTGTGACGGTTCGTCCGCCCCGGTGAAGATCGTTCGGTACCGATGACGGCGGGGCCGCCCCTTGGGGCGGCCCCGTTCCCGTTCGGCGCCCCTTGGATGCGACCACGGATGCGAGGCCCCGTGCAGACGTCAGGCGACACCCTCCTGCGCACCGCGACCCGGCACAGCGCCGGCCGGTGCCTGGCCCTGTGCCTGCTCACCGTCGTCTCCGCGGGCGTGGGCCTGCTGCTCCCGTACGTCCTCGGCCGCACCGTCGACGCCCTGCTCGCCGCGGACTCCGCCGGCGGCGCGGCCCACGGTGACGTCGGCCGCTGGCTGCTGACCACCGCCGCGCTGCTCGGCGGCCTCACCCTCCTCGACGCCTGCGAGGGCGTCCTCACCGGCACCACCAGCGCCCGCACCACGGCCTGGCTGCGCCGGGGACTCGTCCGCCACGTCCTCGCCGTCGGACCCGGCGCCACCGCCCGGTTCCCCGCCGGTGACCTCGTCGCGCGGCTCGTCGGCGGCACCGCACAGGCCGGGCCCGCCCCCGCGACCGTCGCCGCCCTCGCCGCCACCTTCACCCTGCCCGTCGGCGCGCTCGTCGCCCTCGGACTCATCGACCCCTGGCTCGTCGTCGCGTTCCTCGCCGGAGCGCCCGCGCTCGCCCTGCTGCTGCGCGCCTTCGCCCGGGCCTCGACCGACTGCGTCGCCGCCTACCTGGAGGCCCAGGGCTCCCTCGCCACCCGGCTCACCGAGGCGATCGGCGGGACCCGCACCATCGCCGCCGCGCACACCGCCGACCGCGAGACCGCACGCGTCCTCGAACCGCTGCCCCGGCTCGCCCACCACGGCATGCGTTTGTGGCGCGTGCAGGGCCGGGCGAGCGCCGGGGCGGTGGCCCTCGCGCCGCTGCTCCAGATCGCGGTGATCGCCACCGCCGGCCTGCTCCTCCTCCACCACCGGCTCTCCGTCGGGGAGTTGCTCGCCGCGTCCCGCTACGCCGTCCTCGCCACCGGCGTCGGCATGCTCGTCGGCGACATCTCGGCCCTGGTCCGCACCCGGGCCGCAGGACAACGGCTCGGCGACGTCCTGGACGAGCCCGCGCCCCCCTACGGAGACGGCCGGCTCGGCGCCGGGGGCGGCCTGCTCGAGCTGCGCGGCGTCACCGTGCGCCGCGACGGCCGCACCGTCCTCGACCGCGTCGACCTGACCGTCCCCGCGGGCGAGACGCTCGCCGTGGTCGGCGTGTCCGGCGCGGGCAAATCGCTGCTCGCCACCCTCGCGGGCCGCCTCGCCGACCCGGACGAGGGCACCGTCCTCCTCGACGGCACACCGCTGCCCGAGCTGAGCCGCGCCGAACTGCGCGCCGCGATCGGCTACGCCTTCGAACGGCCCGCCCTGCTGGGCGACACCCTGGCCGACACGATCGCTCTCGGCCCCGCCGCGCCCGCCCCGGAACGGATCGTCCGCGCCGCGGAGGCCGCCCACGCCGACGGCTTCGTACGCCGTCTCCCCGACGGGTATGCCACGGCCCCGACGGAAGCACCCCTCTCCGGCGGCGAAGCCCAACGCCTCGGTCTGGCAAGGGCGTTCGTGCACGGTGGGCGGCTGCTCGTCCTGGACGACGCCCTCTCCAGCCTCGACATGATCACCGAACGGGAGATCGCCGCCGCCCTGCTGCGGCACGCCCCCGGCACCACCCGCCTCGTCGTCGCCCACCGCGCCACGACCGCCGCCCGCGCCTCCACCGTGGCCTGGCTCGACGGCGGCCGCATCCGCGCGCTCGGCCCGCACGCGAGGCTGTGGCGCGACCCCGACTACCGGGCGGTCTTCGCGGGCGACAGCGGCGCCGACCGTACGAGGGACGGCGCCGGCGCCGGGGCCGGTGGGGCAGCGTGACCACGACCCCCGCCCGCCCGGGAACGTACCGCAAGGGTCTGCGCTTCTTGCTGCGGCGCCGCTCCACGGTCGCCCGGCTCATCGCCTGGTCGGTCCTGGAGACCGGGCAGACCTTCGTGCTCGGGATGGCTCTCGCCCGCGCGCTCGACGACGGTTTCCTCGCCGGGCGCCAGGACACCGGCCTGCTCTGGCTCGGCGTGGCCGCGCTCGGCGTCGGGGCCGGTGCCCTCGGCACGGCCCGCGTCTTCGGCGCCGTCGCCGGGCTCGTCGAGCCGCTGCGGGACCTCCTCGTGCGCCGGGTCGTGGAGCGCGGGGTGCGGGACGGCGACGGGGGAGCGGTGTCGCGCCTCACCCAGCAGGTGGAGATCGCCCGGGACACCTTCGCCGGCCTGATCATGGTGTCCCGGTCCTTCGTCTTCACCGCGGCCGGCGCCCTGATCGGCTTGTTCTCGCTCGCCCCCGTGCTGCTGCTCGTCGTCGCGCCACCGCTGGTCGCCGGCCTCGCCCTGTTCTTCGGCACGCTGCGCCCCCTCTCCCGCGGGCAGGAGGCGTTCTTGATCGCCGACGAGAACGTCTCGGCGCGCCTCGCCCTCGTCTGCGCGGGGCTCAGGGACGTCACCGCGACCGGCGCCGAGGAGCCGACGGCCCGCGGCGCGGACACGCTGATCGAGCGCCAGTTCCGGGCATCGCGCACCCTGGCCTGGTGGGCGGTGCCGCGGGTCGTCGCCCTCGGCATCGGCGGCCAGCTGCCGCTCCTGCTGCTCCTGGTGACCGCGCCCTGGACCCTGGACCACGGGGTGAGCGCGGGCGCCCTGGTCGGCGCCCTCGCCTACGTCAGCCAGTCCCTGCTCCCCGCCCTCCAGAACCTGGTCCACGGCCTGGGTACGGGCGGCTCCCGCCTGGTGGTCGTCCTGCGCAGGCTGACGGCCGAGACGGGGCGACAGACCGACCCGGACGAGGAGTCGGCGTACGCGGGCGCCGCTCCGGACCCGGCCGCCCCCGCCCTGGAAGTGTCCTCGCTGACCTTCGCCTACGGGCCCGGCGCCGACCCGGTCCTCGACGGCCTCACCCTCACCGTCCCGCGCGGCGGCCACCTCGCGGTGGTGGGCCCCAGCGGCATCGGCAAGTCCACCCTGGCCGGGCTCGCCGCAGGGCTCCTCGTGCCCGGCGCGGGCGACATCCGGGTCTGCGGGCTGCCCGCGCGCGCCCCGCAGGCCGCGGCGGAACGGGTGCTGATCCCGCAGGAGGCGTACGTCTTCAGCGGCACCCTGCGCGACAACCTCGGCTATCTGCGCGAGGACCCGGTGCCCGACGCCGAGCTCGGCCGGGCCGCCGCCGCGACCGGCCTCGACGCGCTGCTCGCCCGGCTCGGCGGGCTCGACGCGCCGCTGGACCCGACGGCCCTGTCGGCGGGGGAGCGGCAGCTGATCGCGCTGACCCGCGCCTATCTCTCGGCCGCGCCCCTGGCCGTGCTCGACGAGGCCACCTGCCATCTGGACCCCGCGGCCGAGGAGCGCGCCGAGCGGGCGTTCGCCGCCCGGCCCGGCGGCACCCTGGTGGTCATCGCCCACCGGGTCAGTTCCGCCTACCGGGCCGACCGGATCCTCGTCATGGACGGTCCGCGCACCGTCTGCGGCCGCCATGAGGAGCTGCTCGTACGCTCGGCGCTCTACCGCGACCTGGCGGGGGCCTGGGGAGCGCCCGGCGGGTCACAGCCAGCCCTCGCCCTGGGAGATGCGGATCGCGTCGATCCTGTTGCGGGCGCCGATCTTGCGGGTGATGGCGGCCATGTAGTTGCGTACCGTGCCGTTGGACAGATGAAGTCGGCGCGCGATCTCGGAGACCGTAGCGCCCTCGGCGGCGAGCGACAGCACCCCTAACTCTCTTAACGTCAGCGGGTTCTGAGAGGCTTTCAGGAACCCGAATCCCAGGGAGTCGTCGACGTACCGCTCGCCGCGGGCGACCTGTCTGATGCCGGTGAGGAGCCGCTCCACGGGCCCGTCCTTGTCCACGTAACCGAGCGCCTGCGCCTCCACGGCGCGGCGCAGCTGTCCCGGCCTGCTGGTGGAGGCGAGCACCACCAGCGGGCACCGTAACTCGCCCAACGGCGGTATGCCGTACGGCATTTCACAGTCCAGGTCGGCCACACATATCTGCGGCTTGAGCGATCCCGCCTTGTTGGGCGCGCTGCGCCACGGCGCGTGAAATATCTCCAGGTCCGGCTCCCTGTCCAGGCGTTCGGCCAGAGCCGAACGCATCAGACAGGAATCGTGCACAAGAAGTACCCGGGTCACGTCTGCCCCCCTCGAAAAACCGTCCGCTCCGGCTGCTTCGCCCAGCGCATGAGCAATTCAACCGGCGGGTTCCCCGTTGCGGATGGGCAGAACTGGCCAAGGGTTACCGGGGCGTCAGTCCTGGCCGGGATCAGTCAGGTCGATCAGCTTGCAGACCGTCTCGATATCGATCTTCACCTGGGCGATCGAGGCCCGGCCCGACAGCCAGGTGATGAGCGCCGAGTGCCAGGTGTGCTCGATGACCCGGACGGCCGAGAGCTGCGCGGGGGTCGGGTCGTCGAGCTCCATCGCGTCCAGAATGATCGCCGTGGTCTGCCGGGAGACCTGGTCGACCTCGGGGCTGACGCTGCGGTCCGCGAAGGTCAGGGCGCGGACCATCGCGTCGGCCAGATGCGGCTCGCGCTGGAGCGCCCGGAACGCCCGCATCAGCGTCTCGGCGACCCGCTCGGCCGGGGAGTCCGAGGACGGCGGGCGCTTGCGGACCGTGGTGTGCATGTGCTGCAACTGGTCCTGCATGGTGGCGACCAGCAGATGGACCTTGCTCGGGAAGTACCGGTACAGCGTGCCGAGAGCGACCTGGGAGGACTCGGCGACCTCCCGCATCTGCACCGCGTCGAAGCCGCCGCGGGCCGCCAGCTGGGCGCTCGCGTGCAGAATGCGGCGGCGCCGCGCCTCCTGCCGTTCGGTGAGCGCGGGGGCACCCTGCGCGGAGCTTCTGGCGTCCGGAGCTGTCATCAGTTCGCTTCCGTGTCCCGTGGTCCCGGCCGTGGCGTGAATCACCCGATCCGCCGGTCACAGCCTGGCTACCTGCCGGTAGATTCGGTGCTCATTGAACGATCAAGTCTGAAACTTGTTCTAGATTAGCGTCCCCACGTAGTGTCCAGTGTCCACGGGCAAGCAGGGAGAAGGGTGGCCTGGAGTGACCGCGGAGTCGTTGCGCATCGCTCTCCTCACGTACAAGGGCAACCCGTTCTGCGGGGGGCAGGGCGTGTACGTACGGCACCTCTCCCGCGAGCTGGCCCGTCTCGGGCACCGCGTCGAGGTGATCGGCGCCCAGCCCTACCCCGTCCTCGACGAGGTCCTCGACGGCAGCGGGCCCGCCGGGCTCTCGCTCACCGAGCTGCCCAGCCTCGACCTGTACCGCAGCCCCGACCCCTTCCGCACGCCGGGGCGCGAGGAGTACCGCGACTGGATCGACGCCGTCGAGGTCGCCACCATGTGGACCGGCGGCTTCCCCGAACCGCTGACGTTCTCCCTGCGCGCCCGGCGCCATCTGCGGTCCCGGCGCGGCGACTTCGACGTCGTGCACGACAACCAGACCCTCGGCTACGGGCTGCTTGGTGACATCGGCGCGCCCCTGGTGAGCACCATCCACCACCCCATCACCGTCGACCGGCAGCTGGAGCTGGACGCCGCCCAGAACTGGCGGCAGCGGATGTCCAAGCGCCGCTGGTACGCCTTCACCCGGATGCAGAAGCGCGTGGCGCGCCGCCTGCCGTCCGTGCTCACCGTCTCCGGCACCTCGCGCGACGAGATCGTCCAGCACCTCGGGGTCCGCGAGAGCCGGATCAGCGTCGTCCACATCGGCGCCGACACCGACCTCTTCTCGCCGGATCCGGCCGTGCCCGAGGTGCCCGGACGGATCGTGACGACCTCCAGCGCCGACGTCCCCCTCAAGGGGCTCGTCTTCCTCGTCGAGGCGCTCGCCAAGGTGCGGGCCGACCAGCCCGACGCGCATCTCGTCGTCGTCGGCAAGCGCGCCGAGGACGGCCCCGTCGCCCAGGCCATCGAGCGGTACGGGCTCGAAGGCGCCGTCCGGTTCGTCAAGGGCATCAGCGACCAGGAACTGGTGGACCTCGTCCGCTCCGCGCAGGTCGCCTGCGTGCCCTCGCTCTACGAGGGGTTCTCGCTGCCCGCCGCCGAGGCCATGGCCACCGCCACCCCGCTCGTCGCCACCACCGGCGGCGCGATCCCCGAGGTCGCGGGCGCCGACGGCGAGACCTGCCTCGCGGTGCCCACCGGTGACGCGGGCGCGCTCGCCGCCGCCCTGACCCGGCTGCTCGGCGACCCGGCGCTGCGCACCCGCCTCGGCGCCGCGGGCCGCACCCGCGTCCTCGCGCGGTTCACCTGGGCGCGGGCCGCACAGGGCACCGCCGAGCTGTACCGCGCGGCCATCGACCAGGCTTCCGCCGCCCCCGGCGAGAGCCCTCTCGGCGGCCGACCCCACCAGGAAACCCCTCAGGAAAGCAGGGCCACGTGCTGACCGTCGACTTCACCCGCTTCCCGCTCGCCGCGGGTGATCGCGTCCTCGACCTCGGGTGCGGAGCCGGACGGCACGCTTTCGAGTGCTACCGGCGCGGGGCACAGGTCGTCGCGCTCGACCAGAACAAGGAGGAGATCGCCGAGGTCGCCAAGTGGTTCGCCGCCATGAAGGAGGCCGGCGAGGCCCCGGCCGGCGCCACGGCCACCGCGATGGAGGGCGACGCGCTCCAACTCCCCTTCCCCGACGATTCGTTCGACGTCGTCATCATCAGCGAGGTCATGGAGCACATCCCCGACGACAAGGGCGTGCTCGCCGAGATGGTGCGCGTGCTCAAGCCCGGCGGACGCATCGCCGTCACCGTGCCGCGCTACGGCCCGGAGAAGGTGTGCTGGGCGCTCTCCGACGAGTACCACGAGGTCGAGGGCGGCCACATCCGCATCTACAAGGCCGACGAACTCCTCGGCAGGATGCGGGAGGCGGGGCTGAAGCCGTACGGCACGCACCACGCGCACGCGCTGCACTCCCCGTACTGGTGGCTCAAGTGCGCGTTCGGTGTGGACAACGACAAGGCGCTGCCGGTGAAGGCGTACCACAAGCTCCTGGTCTGGGACATCATGAAGAAGCCCGCTCTCACCCGGGTCGCCGAGCAGCTCCTCAACCCCGTCGTCGGCAAGAGCTTCGTCGCCTACGCCACCAAGCCGCACCTGCCGAAGGCCAGCGGGGTCGCTGCGTGAGCAGTCCCGAGCGGACCGAATTCCTCGTACTGGACGGCGTACTGACGGCCGATCAGGTCGCGCACACGGTGCGCGGGCTGCTGGCCGTGCAGCGGCCGGACGGCGCCATCCCGTGGTTCCGCCACCACCACCTCGACCCGTGGGACCACACCGAGACCGCGATGGCGCTCGACGTGGCGGGCGAGCACGAGGCCGCGACGCGCGCCTACGACTGGCTCGCCCGGCACCAGAACGAGGACGGCTCCTGGTACGCCGCCTACCACGACGGCGACCCGGATCAGGTCACCGACCGGGGCCGCGAGACCAACTTCGTCGCCTACGTGGCCGTCGGGGTCTGGCACCACTACCTCTCCACCGGTGACGACGCGTTCCTGGACCGCATGTGGCCGGTGGTGTGCGCGGCGATCGAGTTCGTGCTGCGGCTCCAGCAGCCCGGCGGACAGATCGGCTGGAAGCGGGACGCCGACGGTACCGCTGTCAACGACGCGCTGCTGACCGGCAGTTCGTCGATCCACCACGCCCTCAGGTGTGCGCTGGCCATCGCCGATCAGCGTGAGGAGCCGCAGCCCGACTGGGAGTTGGCGGTCGGCGCGCTGCGCCACGCGATCCGGCGCCACCCCGAGCGGTTCCTCGACAAGGACCGCTACTCCATGGACTGGTACTACCCGGTGCTCGGCGGCGCCCTGCGCGGGGCCGAGGCGAAGGCGCGCGTCGAGGACGGCTGGGAGCGGTTCGTGGTGCCCGGGCTCGGCGTGCGCTGCGTCGTGCCCAACCCGTGGGTGACCGGCGGGGAGAGCGCCGAACTCGCCCTCGCCCTGTGGGCGATGGGCGAGTCCGACCGTGCGCTGACGATCCTCCAGGACATCCAGCACCTGCGGGACCCGGGGACGGGCCTCTACTGGACCGGATACGTCTTCGAGGACCGGGCCGTGTGGCCCGAGGAGCTCACCACATGGACGGCAGGGTCCGTCCTGCTCGCCGTGGCGGCCCTCGGCGGGGACGAGGCGACGTGCCAGGTGTTCGGTGGCGAGCTGCTCCCGTCAGGCGTCGCCCCGGACTGCTGCGCGTAGCCGCGGGTCAGTGGCGGCGCAGCTGGTGTGCGATGGCGTGGCCCACGAACAGGTAGACGACCGCCGCGAGGCCGTAGCCGGCCACGACGCGCGCCCACGCCTCGTCGAAGGTGAACAGGTCGTGCGACCAGCCGGCCAGCCAGCTCGCCGCGTCATGGACGAACTGCACCAGGTCGTTGCCCCGGTTCGCGTCCAACAGATACATCAGGATCCATAGACCGAGGATCAGCGCCAGGATGTCTGCAATGATCATGACAACCCGGCCTGCTTGGCTGGTGCCTCGGTACCGCTGATTCGGAGACATGCTGTTCGAATGTCCCCGAATTCCACGGGGAAACACGGACGGGCCCGCCCGGGTGGCGCGGCCCCCGGGGCCGGGTGAGGCTGCCAGAAGTGCAGCCCCCCGCCCGGAGGTAACCGTGGTGTTCGAATCTTCCCTTCCCCTGCGACGCGCGTTCGTCGCCGTCCTCATGTGCGGCACCCTGCTGGCTGGCACCACCGCGTGCGGCGGCGACGACAAGGACGCGGCGGCGAACCCCAGCGCCTCCTCGACGGCCGAGCGGCAGAAACTCGCCAAGACCCGGTTCGTGGCCAACGCGGGCATCGCGGCCGGCGCCACCTACCAGTGGATCGTGAAGCCGTGGAAAGCCGGCAAGTTCAAGAGCGGCGCGGACGGACGCAAGTTCGCGCTGGTCAAGGCGGGCCTCGCGGGCGCACTGACGTACAACCGGCTGAAGGCCGCGAAGAAGAACGCCGAGGG
Organism: Streptomyces sp. NPDC030991; assembly: GCF_055571235.1. Classification (NCBI taxonomy): domain Bacteria; kingdom Bacillati; phylum Actinomycetota; class Actinomycetes; order Kitasatosporales; family Streptomycetaceae; genus Streptomyces; species Streptomyces sp. NPDC030991. The sequence continues at coordinate 49,711 of NZ_JBVIFR010000003.1, read as the reverse complement.
TGACCCCACGCTCGCCAAGGCGGTCGCGCCGCTGACCACCGGCATCGACGCGCTCAAGGACCTGCCGGGCAAGCTGCGCAAGGGCGAGGGCACGGACTCGGCGGTCTCGTCCTTCGACGACATCATCAACAAGGTCAAGGGCGCGGGCAAGGACGCGGGCGCCGAGGTCAAGGACAAGGTGCCCTCGACCTCCGAACTGACCAAGGGTTCCTGAGGACTTTTAGGACTTCGAGGACTTCTAGGAGTTCAGCTCCGCGAGGACCCGCAAGGTGTCCGGGTCCGGTGACAGGAGCAGCAGGTCCGTCACCGGTCCCTTGCGCCACAGCTCCAGGCGCTCGGCGATGCGCCGGCGCGGCCCGACGAGCGAGATCTCGTCGGCGAACGCGTCCGGCACCGCGAGCACCGCCTCCTCGCGCCGCCCCTCGGCGAAGAGTTCCTGGATGCGCCGCGCCTCGGCCTCGTACCCCATCCGGGCCATGAGGTCGGCGTGGAAGTTGCGGCTGCTGTGCCCCATGCCGCCGATGTAGAACCCGAGCATGGCCTTGACGGGCAGCAGCCCCTCGGCGACGTCGTCGCAGACCTGCGCCCAGGCCATCGGCGCGATCATGAAGCCGTCGGAGACCTCGGTCAGCGCCGCCTCGTACGCGTCCGTCCTGGCCGGCGACCAGTACAGCGGCAGCCAGCCGTCCGCGATCCGCGTCGTCTGCGCGATGTTCTTCGGCCCCTCGGCGCCGAGCAGGACCGGCAGATCGGCGCGCAGCGGATGGGTGATGGATCTGAGCGGCTTGCCGAGCCCGGTCCCGTCCTCGCCCCGGTACGGATGGGAGTGGAAGCGTCCGTCGACCTCGACGGGCCCCTCGCGCCGCAGGACCTGGCGCACGACGTCCACGTACTCACGGGTCGCCGTCAGCGGCGAGCGGGGGAACGGCCGCCCGTACCAGCCCTCGACCACCTGCGGCCCGGAGAGACCGAGCCCCAGCAGCATCCGCCCGCCGGAGAGATGGTCCAGGGTGAGGGCGTGCATCGCGGTCGTGGTGGGGGAGCGGGCCGCCATCTGCGCGATCGCCGTCCCCAGCCGGATGCGGCTCGTGTGCGCGGCGAACCAGGTGAGCGGGGTGAAGGCGTCGCTGCCCCAGGACTCGGAGGTCCACACCGAGTCGTACCCCAACTCCTCCGCGCGGCGCACGAGTTCGAGGTGGCCCGGGTCCGGCCCGCGTCCCCAGTAGCCGAGTGCGAGTCCGAGCCGCATGGCTGCCCCCTTCGGCGACGATGAGCTGATGAGCAGTCAGTTCGCTGGGGGACTGTACGCGAAAGGCCCCCCGCCCGGAAGAAGAGGGGCGGGGGGCCTTGTCCGGGGCGCCGGGGGATCAGCCGCGCTGGATCCCCGTGGTGTCCTGCAGTACGCCGCGACGGCCGTCCTGCGTCTGGGCGACGAGGCCGGGGCCGCGCTGCTCGACGGCCAAGTACCAGGTACCCGGAGCCAGTTCGGCGATCGGCGTCGGCGAGCCGTCCTCCGCGTACAGCGGACGCGGCACCGGCACGGCGAACCAGAACGGCGAGAAGTCCGCGGCGGGCTGACCGCCCTGCGGGGGCTGCGGCGCCGGGGCGGCGGCCTGCTGCGGCTGACCGGGCTGCGCACCGAACGGCTGGCCGGGACCGGGCTGACCCGGCTGACCCGGCTGCGCACCGTACGGCTGGCCGGGGCCGGGCTGGCCCGGCTGCTGCTGGGCGCCCGGGTACCCGTAGGCACCCTGCGGCTGACCGCCGTAGGGCTGCGGCTGCTGGGGGCGCGGGGCGCCGACGAGGGCGGCCTTGAGCGCCGGGACCAGCGGGGTGGCGATCGCGGCGGCGGCCATGACGAGCGTGGCGATCAGGGCGAGGATGGCGCCGATACCGGCGTCGGCGCTGTCGCTGCCGCTCCCGAAGTTGTTCGCGCCACCCGACGGGTCGAAGATGTTGCCGAGGGCGGCCCACGCGGCGAACACGGTGGCCGCGACACCGAACTGACCGAGGTCGAGACCGGCCACCTTGCGCGGCTGGGGCAGTCCCCGGGCGACGACGATGAGAACCGCGCCGATGATGCCTGAGAGGACCACGCTCATCAGCAGCGGACCGCTGCTCCACGAGTTCGGGCTGCTGATGCTGTCGGGCACGTTGTCGCCGAGCGAGTAGATGTCGAGGAACGAGGCGATGAACAGCAGAACCGCTGCTCCGATCACCACGCCGTCGCCTCGAGTGAGGGAGCGGATATTCACTTCAGGGTCCTTCGGTCAGTCGTCACGTCATCGTCAGGAGGCGGCGCCAAGCGCGGGGGTGGCCCCTCATCGTACGCAGGACACTATCGTCCGCCTCCTGTAGGTGTCTGCCGAGATCCACAGGGTGACAGCTACCCGCGCAGGAAACTCACGATTCCCTCAGACAACCCCTGGGCCGCCTTCTGCCGCCACGCGCCGGAGGTCAGCCGGCCCGCGTCCTGCCCGTCCCGCATGTTGCCGCACTCGACGAAGACCTTCGGCACCGTCGACAGATTGAGTCCGCCCAGGTCACTGCGGGTGTCCAGGCCGGTGCCGCCGCCGATGTAGTTGGACGGGGCCTCCCCCGTGACCTGGAGGAACTTGCCCGCGACGCGCTCGCCGAGGGCCCGCGACGAGGCGACGATCGGACGGGTGTCCGCGGCGCCGGCGTGCACGGATGCGGGAAGGATCACATGGAAGCCGCGGTTGCCGACGGCGGAACCGTCCGCGTGGACGGAGATCGCCGCGTCCGCCCTGGCCCGGTTGCCGATCGCGGCGCGCTCGGTGACGCAGGGCCCCCAGGCCCGGTCACCGTTCTGCGTCAACATCACGGTGGCGCCCTGCTGTTGCAGGAGGACGCGCAGTCGGCGCGAGACGTCGAGGGTGAACTGGGCCTCCGTGTAACCGGCGTCGGTGGAGGTGCCGGTGGTGTCGCACTCCTTGCTGGCGTTGCCGACGTTCACCTGGCGGTTGATGTCGGCCGCGTGCTGGAAGTTACCCGGATTGTGACCCGGGTCGATGACGACGACCTTGCCCTTGAGCGGGCCCGAGCCGCCGCCCGCCGGTTTCGACGGGGCTTTCGGCGTCGTCGGCGCGGCGGGTGACGTCGCCGGCTTCGACGGGGGCGTGCTCGGGGCCTTCGCGTCGGAGCCCGAGGGGGTCCCGGCCGCCGAGGACGTCGTGGACTGCCCGGGCGCCGGGAGCACCTTCGGCGGCTCGCTCCCGCCCGGGCCGCTCACGACGTGCCACAGCAGCCACCCGGCGAGCACCGTCGGCACGAGCGCCGCGAAGGTGACCAGCACCGGGCGACCGCGGAACCGGCGCCCGCCGGGGCGCCGCCCCGGGTCGTCGTCGCGGTAGAAGTCATCGAAATCGTCCGGTTCCGGACCTGCGTAGGACACGCTCCCGACCCTAGCCGCGCCCTCAGATCCCCGCGCCCGTTCGGCGCAGGACGCGCAGCGAGTCGTGTACCGAGACCTCGGTGAACGCCCCGGACTCCAGGGCCCGCAGATACACGCGGTACGGGGCCTGGCCCGTCCACTCGTCGTGCTTGACGGGGAAGACGTCGTGGATGGCGAGCAGCCCGCCCTCGGCGACGTGCGGCGCCCAGCCCTCGTAGTCGGCGTTCGCGTGCTCGTCGGTGTGGCCGCCGTCGATGAAGACGAGCCCGAGCCGGCCGCTCCAGGCCCTGGCCACCTGCGGGGAGCGCCCGACCAGGGCGATCACGTGCTCCTCCAGGCCCGCCGCGTGCAGCGTGCGGCGGAAGGCGGGGAGGGTGTCCATGAGCCCGACCACCGGGTCGACCGTCTCCGGGTCGTGGAACTCCCAGCCGGGCTGCTGCTCCTCGCTGCCCCGGTGGTGGTCGACGGTGAGCGCGGGGACCCCGGCGGCGCGCGCGGCGTCGGCGAGCAGGATCGTGGACCGGCCGCAGTACGTGCCGACCTCCAGGAGCGGCAGGCCGAGCGCCCCGGCCTCGACCGCGGCGGCGTACAGCGCGAGCCCCTCACCGGGCGGCATGAAACCCTTGGCGCCCTCGAAGGCGGCGAGGACGTCGGGGGCCGGCGAGACCTGGGGGCGCTGCGTGCTCGGCGTGCTTGTCATGTCCCTCATGCTGCCGTACGCGGCGGGAGACCCGCCCGGCAGCCCGGCCGCGAGCGGCGCGGGGCCCGTCATCGCGGCGGCCATACGCGGCGCAGGAGGCGGTGGACGGCCTCGACGAGAACGGTCAGCGTCTGCTGGGCCGCGGCACGGCGGTAGGCGTGCCGGGACCACACGGCCGGCAGCACAATGCCGGTGAAGACCAACAGGAAGACGAGCAGCGCGAGGGTGCCGAACGGGCCGAGCGAGGTCAGTACGGCGGCCAGCAGAGTGTCCATGATGATGTCCCGTCAGGAGGCGGAGGCGACGAGGCAAGCGTGGTGCGAGCCGCTGCCAAGAGGCCGCGAAGCGCGACGACTTGGGAGTGCGCTGACGTCGTCGCAGGTCGTCACCTACCTTGAGAGCGGGAGCCGGGACGGCTCGGTACGCCGTGACACGCGAAGCTCGGGGTGGGCGATGACGACGAACGACGATGAGAGTCCGGCCGCGACGGCGCGCAAGGAGTTCGCGCGCCGTCTACGGGACCTGAGAGACGCGGCGGGCGCGAGGAATGCCGACATCGTGACAGCCTCCGGACGGACGCAGGGCAGGGCGCCGGGTGGCCGGAGCCTGACGGCGAACGCGGTGAGCCGGTTGCTGTCCGGGAGCGGCAGGAGGGCCCCCGACTGGGACCTGATCGCGGCGTTCGTCGCGGCCTGCCGGACGCATGCCGGTGCCACGAAAACACCTGTCTCCCCGGTCCTTTTCGACCTGGCCGTCTGGAAGTCGGAACACACGGTTCTGGTGCGGGCCCTGGAGTCGGCCGGTATGCCGGGGGCGACCGAGGAGGAGCCCGCTCCGCGAGAGGTCGAGGAGGCCGTCACGGCCTACGCGGAACGGGTCCGGGAGACCTGGGGGCACCTGGATCTGGAGGTGCTGCTGCCCCTCGACGACCAGGGCCGCCATCCCGCCATCCGGCTCCGGGAGGTGTTCGTCGAGCCAGGCGTCCGGGCGGACCCGCCCCCCGTGGAACTGCCGCGCGAACTGGTGCGCCGGCTGGTCGAATCGGGGGAACTGCCGGAGTCCGACCATCTGCCGAGCGGCGCACTGGACGCGCTGAAGGAACTGCGGGGCGCGTACGAGCAGCGCCCGGCACGCCCCGTGCTTCACGCCCTGGGCCAGGAGGACGTGCGCAAGTGCGTACTGCTGGGTGATCCCGGAGCCGGTAAGTCCACACTGGCGAAGTACCTCGCCCTCACCCTGGCCGGGAGCGGATCGCGGAGCGATGCGCCACCGGCGCTCGCCGACCGGGTGGGCGTCATAGTCGAGCTCCGGCAGTACGCCGAACCCCAGTGGTATCAGCGGACCTACGAGGACTTCCTCGCGTACCGACAGGACCAGCTCGGCCTGTGCGTGCCGCCGCCCGTCCTGCGTCATCTGCTGCGCACCGGCCGGGCTCTGGTGGTCTTCGACGGTCTCGACGAGGTCTTCGACCCCAAGGTGCGCCAGGCCGCCTCGGAACAGATCGCAGCCTTCGCGGCGCGCTGGCCGCTGGCCCGCATCGTGGTGACGTCCCGTGTCATCGGATACAAGCGGCATGTCTTCGACGGCGCGGATTTCACGCACTACATGCTCCAGGACCTCGACCTGGAGCAGATCGCCACGTTCACCGAGCGCTGGTACAGCCTGTCGGCGCCCGCGGACGCGGAGAAGGCGTCCCGCCTCGCTCAACGGCTCCAGGACGCGGTGCGCGACTCCCGGCCGATCCGCGAACTGGCGGGCAATCCGCTGCTGCTGACCATCCTGGCCATCGTCGGACGGCGCCAGCCGCTGCCCAAGGACCGCATCGGCGTGTACCGGCAGGCCGTGACCGTACTCACTGCGCAATGGGACCAGCAGGCCAAACACCTGGAGGCCGACCTGCCGTCCGCCATCAAGGACGTCCTCGACGGGCTCGACCGTCATGAGGTGCTGATGATGCTGGCGCATGCCATGCAGGCGGGCACGCACGGCATCGCCGGAAACCACATCCACGGGGACGACCTGGCGGAACTGCTGCACACGCAGTTGGAGCAGTACGGGCTTCCTCCCGCCCCCGCCAGGACGGGCGCGCGGGCACTCGTCTCCCAGCTCCGGGAACGCAACTTCATCCTCGCCCGGTACGGCGGCCAGGTCTACGGCTTCGTACACCGGGCCTTCCTGGAGCACCTGGCCGCCGCCGACATCTACCAGCGTTACACGCGGGGCCGGGCCTGGACGCCCCAGGAGCTTCTCGACCAGGTGATCGCCCCGCACGCGCACGACCCGGCCTGGCACGAGGTCCTTCTGCTGCTCATCAGCCAGTTGGAACCGTCCGACGCGGCGGCGGCCGTCGACCGGCTCCTCGACCTCCACGACAGCCGGGGCACATCCAGCGACACCGCCCTGCTGGGGGTCGCCGTCCGGGCGCTGGCGGAGGTCCCCAAGATCGGCTTGCTGAACGATCAGAGCAAGCGAGCCGTGGCGGCCATGACGGACGTGCTCAACGCCTCTGCGCCGCCGTCCGGTCTGGCCTCCGTCTTCTCCGCCCTGGAGTCGTTCGGCCCGTACTGGGTGGGCCGGGACGCCTTCCTCGCCTGGTTCCGTACGCGCGGCCAGTTCTCGCCCAGTGCGGACACGCCGCGCATCGTGTGCCTGCTTCAGCCCTCCCGCGAGGAGCTGATCCGTTTCACGCGCCACGCGTACAGCCCCTACGACCGACGGATCTTCCTCGAAGCGCTGGCCGAGAACCGGACGCACGACAGCGAGGTGCGCGCGTTGCTCTTCGAGCTGGCCACCGGCGACGCCGACGAGGATATGCGCCGGAAGGCTCTCACCCTGCTGTGCGAGGACCCGGTGGAAGTCCGGGAGCTGCGAGCCCTGCTCATCGACCGGGCGCGGACCGACAAGGACAGCGGCGTGCGGCGCGCCGCACTGCTGGGGCTGGCGGGAAAGTGGCGGGAGGACGCGGAAGCGCGTGCCGTGTTCTTCCTGGCGGCCGGGGACGACGACGCGGCGAGGGTGCGGTGGACGGCACTGTGGGCGCTCACCGACATGCGGCCGGGCGGCGTCGGTGTGCGGCCGTTGCTGCGGGAACTCCTCCGTGGCCAGAGCGTACGGCTCGGAGGTGACGCGGATCGGGAGGCGGCCGTCGAACGCTGGGCGGAGGACATCGGGCCCCACGTGCCGCTCATCGACGTCAGGACGGATACCGACCCCGCTGAGCAGATACTGGGCGCCACCCTGCGTCTGTTGGCCGAGCGTCGACCGGACGACGTCGACGTCCGTACGCTGCTGGTGGCATGGGTGATGGCGGACAGTGAGGTCCTGGTGCAGCGGTCCGCGATGAGAGCACTCGGGGAGCACTGGCCGCGGGATCCGGAGATCCGCGACCTGCTGGTCGCGCGAACACATGACAGCTCTCCCCGGGCGGGGCGTGAGACAGCGACGCGCCTGCTGGCCGAAGAGTGGATGGGGGACGGGCCGACGCGTCGACTGCTCCAGGATCTGGCCGCCGAGGAGCAGGACGTGATGGTGCGCTTCGCGGCGCAGGACGCATTCAAGAACCTGTGGCATCAGGAGGGCGGGCAGGAACAGCTCTTCGAAGTGGTACGCGGCGACACCGACTGGGGCCTGCGTCTTCTCGCGTTGCGGGTGTTGGGTGAACGCTGGCCGGCGGATGCTGAGGTCCGCGCACTGATGCTCGGCCTGGCGCGTTCGGATGGGCACCCTTCGGTGCTTGGGCTGGTCGCCGAGCAGTGGCCGAAGGACGAGGAGGTGTACCGGGTGCTGCTCGATCGGACCGGCGCCGACAGCGACGTGCAGGTGCGTGAGGCGGCTCTGCGAGGACTGGCGCTGCGCAGGCATGACGCCGTGGAGGTGAGGTCTCTGCTCAAGGACCTGGCCCGCCGGGACACGGACGGGCACATCCGCGCGCTCGCGCTGGAGCTGCTGATCGAGCACTGGCCGCAGGACGTTGAGACCAGGCCCCTTGTGCGGGAATACGTACGTGACCTGATCGACGGGGATCTGGACTTGTACGTGCTCGAGGGCTTCCTGAATTCTTTCCGGCACTGGCAGGAGGACGAAGAAGCCCTGTCGCTCCTCTTCGAGCTGGCGCGGCATGACATGCCGGATCACCGCGGCGTGGCACTGGAAGCACTGGCCGAGCGGTGGTGGGAACACACCGAGGTCCGCGCCCTGGTGATGGACGCGGTGCGCGAGGACCCGGACGGGGGCGTACGGCTGTTGGTGTTGCAGGCCGTGGCGGAACGCTGGGCGCAAGACGCGGAGGTACGGGAGGTGATCGCCGAAGTGGCGCACAGTGCGGTGACCGGCGCCGTCCCGGAACCACCGAGGGAAGAAGCGCGGTGTGTGCTGGCACTCGCCGAGGGCACGGCCTCGCCGCCGATCCCGCGGCCGGCTGCGTGAGGGTTTCGGTCGGCATCCGCGTCGGTGCCGTCGCGTCAGCCCCCCGGCAACCGCCCCGACGACGAAGGACGCGCCGCGCGGGAGCGCGGCGCGTCCTCGACAGGGGCTGCCCGCAGCCCGCCTTGCCGTCACTCCGTCACAGGACGGATTCGGCGACCGCCTTCAGCGCCAGATCCACGTCGACCGGCCGGTCCTCGCCGTGGTGCGTGGCGGCCGAGGCGCGGGGGGCGTGGCCCGGGGCCGTGGCCGCGAGGACGTAGGAGCCGCCGGAGGGCACCGCGAGCGCGTAGCGGCCCTCGGCGTCGGTCAGCGCGGCACCGGCCTGGCGGCCGCGCCGGTCGATCAGCGTCACCTTGGCGTGGGCGACGGGCAGGCCCGCCGGGTCCAGGACCTGGCCGCGGAAGGCGGCGAGGGACTCCTCGGCGCGCGCGAGGTTGGCGTCCTCCTCGCTGCTGGCGCGGAGCTGGACCTGCTGGCGCACGGTGGCCGCGCGGCGTCCGGGCAGGAACAGGGCGAGCAGGACGCCGACCGCGACGGCGCCGGTGGCGATGAGGAAGGAGACGCGGAAGCCGTGCATCGTGGGGACGGCGGCGCCGCCCACGTGGTCGGCGGTGTTGGCGAGGACCATGCCGATGACCGCCGACGACACCGACGTACCGATGGAGCGCATCAGGGTGTTGAGGCCGTTGGCCGCGCCCGTCTCGGAGGCGTCCACCGCGCCGATGATCAGCGCGGGCAGCGAGGAGTAGGCGAGACCGATACCGGCGCCCACGACCACCGAGATGACGATGGTCTGCCAGGCGGCGCTCATCAGGCCGAGCCCGGCGCCGTAGCCGATCGCGATGATCAGCATGCCGAGGATGAGGGTGACCTTCGGGCCGAAGCGGGCGGAGAGGCGCGCGTAGACGGGGGCCGTGAACATCATGGTCAGGCCGAGCGGCGCCACGCACAGACCGGCGACGACCATCGACTGGCCCAGGCCGTAGCCGGTGGCGGACGGCAGCTGGAGCAGCTGCGGCAGGACCAGGGAGATCGCGTAGAACGCGACACCGACCATGATCGAGGCGAGGTTGGTGAGCAGCACCTCGCGGCGGGCGGTGGTGCGCAGGTCGACCAGCGGGGCCTTCAGCCGCAGCTCCATGACGCCCCAGGCGAGGAGTACGACGAGCGCGGCGGCGAAGAGGCCGAGCGTGGTGCCGCTGCTCCAGCCCCAGTCGCTGCCCTTGGTGATCGGCAGCAGGAAGAGGACGAGGCCGAGCGAGAGCCCGATGGCGCCCACGACGTCGAAGCTGCCCTTGGCGCGCAGCGGGCTCTCGGGGACGAAGACGAGCGTGAGGACGATCGACACGACGCCGAGGGCGGCGGCGCCGAAGAACAGCGCGTGCCAGTCGGCGTGCTGGGCGACGAGCGCGGCGAGCGGCAGCGCGAGGCCGCCGCCGACGCCGATGGAGGAGGACATCAGGGCCATCGCCGAGCCGAGCTTCTCGGGCGGCAGCATGTCGCGCATCAGGCCGATGCCGAGCGGGATGGCGCCCATGGCGAAGCCCTGGAGGGCGCGGCCCGCGATCATCACGACGAGCTGGTCGGTGAAGCCGCAGATCAGCGAGCCCACCACCATGATGGCGAGGCTGGTGAGCAGCATCCTGCGCTTGCCCGCGAGGTCGCCGAGGCGGCCCATGATCGGGGTGGCCACGGCGCCGGCGAGCAGCGTCGCGGTCAGGACCCAGGTGGCGTTGGTGGGCGCGGTGCTCAGCAGCTCGGGCAGGTCCTTGATCACCGGCACGAGCAGCGTCTGCATGACCGCTACGACGATGCCGGCGAAGGCGAGGACGGGGACGACACCGCCTGTTCGGCGCGTGGTGGTCGTCGGCTGGGACATGGAGAAGGGCCTCCGGAAGGCGGTCTCGGTAACGGCGAAGGTGCGCGTACGGCGGTGGGCGCGCGGGCGTCGGCGTGCGGGCAGGTTGCGTGTAACTCGAACCTGTTTCCCGAGGCGACTATTCCGACGATCATCGTACGAGGGCAAACCTTGACCTTTTGTTTACATGTGCTCAGGTCCCGGGTTTTCTGACCTACCGTCAGATGCGGTCTTCCGCTCCACTGGAACGTGTTCTACCGTGCGCCGCATGGGCATCGCCATCACGCAGGAACAGCGGGAGCTCGCGGACGCCGTACGGGGCTGGATCGCGCGCGCCGTGCCCCCCGACGAGGTGCGCAAGCTGCTCGACGCCCCGGCCGCGCCCGGCCCCCGCCCGCCCTTCTGGGAGGGGCTCGCCGGGCAGGGCCTGCTCGGGGTGCACCTGCCGGAGTCCTGCGGCGGCGGGGGCGGGACCCTGCTCGACCTCGCGGTGGTCGTCGAGGAGGCGGGCCGGGCGGCGCTGCCCGGCCCGTACCTCGGCAGCGTGCTGGCCGCCGAGGTGCTGCGGCGGGCGGGGCGGCGTGACCTCGCCGGGGCGCTGGCCCGCGGGGAGCGGATCGGCGCCGTCGCGTTCGGGCCCGGCGGGCTCGGCGCCGTCGCGGGGCCCGGGGGGCTGACCCTCGACGGGGCCGCACCGCCCGTACTGACCGGCGCCGACGCCGATCTGCTCGTCCTGGCGGCCAGGGGCGCCGACGGCGTCGTATGGCTGGCCGTGGACGCCCGCACGCCGGGGCTCGCCGTGCGGGGGCAGGAGAGCGCCGACCCGACCCGGCCCACCGCCGAGGTCGTCGCGGCGGGCGCCCTCGTCCCCGCGGGCCGGGTCCTCGCCGTGGACGCCACCCTCGTCCGCGACCTCGCGGCGGTCCTGCTCTCCGCCGACGCGTGCGGCACCGCCGCCTGGGCCCTGCACACCGCCGCCGAACACGCCAAGGTGCGCGAGCAGTTCGGGCGCCCCATCGGACAGTTCCAGGGCGTCAAGCACCTCTGCGCCGACATGCTCGTCCGGGTCGAGCAGGCGAGCGCCCTGGTGTGGGACGCGGCGCGGGCGCTCGCGCCGGGCGAGGAGGGCGGTGCGGGCGAGGGAGGCGGTGCCGAGGGGGAGGGTGGTGCCGGTGAGAGAGGCGGTACCGGCGAGGAGTGCGGCGCCGAGGGGAAGGGCGGTACCGGCGAGGAGGTCGGTACCGGCGAGGAGGGTACCGACGGGAGGCGCGACGGGGTCGGGCGTGGCGAGGAGGAGGGTGCGGTCCGGAAGCGCGACGGTGCCGGGCGTGGTGAGGACGGGGACGCGGTCGGTGTGCGGGGGCTGGCCGCCGCGCTCGCCGCGGGGACCGCCCTCGACGCCGCGTACAGCTGCGCCAAGGACTGCATCCAGATCCTCGGCGGCACCGGCTTCACCTGGGAACACGACGCCCATCTCCACCTGCGCCGGGCCGTCGTCGCCCGGCAGCTCATCGGCGCCGGCGACACGCACCGGCTGCGGGCCGTGCGCCTCGCCGAGTCCGGGGCCCGCCGCGAACTGCGGTTCGCCCTGCCCGCCGAGGCGGACGCCCACCGGGAACGGGCCCGCGCGGTCGCCGAGCGGGCCCGCGGCCTCGACCCGGCCGCCGCGCGCCGCGCGCTCGCGCCGACCGGGTACGCGGCACCGCACCTGCCGCCGCCGTACGGGCTCGGCGCCGGGCCGGTCCAACAGCTCGCCGTGCAGCAGGAGTTGAGGGCGGCCGGAGTGCGCGTCGCCGATCTCGGCATCGCCACCTGGGTCGTCCCCTCCCTCCTCGCGTACGGCACGCAGGCGCAGCGCGTCCGCTTCCTCCCGCCGACCATCCGCGGCGACCTCCTGTGGTGCCAGCTGTTCTCCGAGCCCGGCGCGGGCTCGGACCTGGCGTCGCTGCGCACCCGCGCCGAACGGACCGGGGAGGGGCGCTGGCGGATCAACGGCCAGAAGGTGTGGACGAGCGCCGCGCAATGGGCGGACCACGGCATCCTGCTGGCCCGTACCGACCCCGCCGCCCCCAAGCACAAGGGGCTCACCTACTTCCTCGTCGACATGAAGAACACCGACGGCATCGACATCCGCCCGCTGCGCGAGATCACCGGCGACTCCCTCTTCAACGAGGTCTACTTCGACGACGTCCTGCTGCCCGCCGACGCGGTGGTCGGCGAGGTCGACGACGGCTGGCGGGTGGCCCGGCACACGCTCGGCAACGAACGGGTCCACATGGCCGACCAGTTGACCTTCGACACGGGCCTCGAAGCGCTCCTGGCCCGGGCCGCCGGTCTGGACGGTGCGTACCGGGCGCGGATCGGTGCCCTCGCGGCGGAGGCGCACGCGCTCGGCTGCATCGGCCTGCGTACGACGATGCGGCAGGTCGCCGGGGAGGAGCCCGGCGCCGGGGCGTCCGTCCGCAAGCTGGTCCAGACCCCGCACCAGCAGAAGGTCGCCGAACTGGCCCTGGAGCTCCTCGGCCCCGCGGGCGCGCTCCGCGAGGGGGCGGGGGAGCGCGCGCTGCACGGCTTCCTGTTGTCGCGGTGCCTGACCATCGCGGGCGGCACGACCCAGGTGCAGCTCAACGTGGTGGCCGAACGGATCCTGGGGCTGCCGCGCGACTAGGGCGTGTGTCGAAAGTCCCCCCGGGGGCATCCCCACTCGCCGCACCGGGCACAAGGCCACGTACGTCCAGGGAGGCCCCGGGGCGAGGCGGAGCGGACGGGCCCGCCCTGGACCGGTCCGCCGCGCTGACGGATGGTGGACTGGTCCCGCGCACCGCGCGCCGTTCACGACCCCTTGGAGAACGCCCGTGTCCGAGCCCGAGACCCCACCGGCGCCCCTGAAGGGCACGAAGGTCGTCGACCTCTCCAAGATCCTCGCGGGCCCCTACGCCACCATGTCCCTCGCCGACCTCGGCGCCGACGTCATCAAGGTCGAGCACCCCGACGGTGGCGACCCCACCCGCTCCTGGGGCCCGCCCTTCAACGGCCCCGACGCCACGTACTACCTGGCGGCCAACCGCGGCAAACGCTCGGTGACCCTCGACCTCACCTCGCCCGGCGGCCAGGAAGCCGTGCACCGGATGCTCGCCGGCGCGGACGTGATGGTCGAGAACTTCCGTCCCGGCTCCACCCTCGCCCGCCTCTTCGACTACCAGGAGCTCAGCGCCCGCTATCCGCACCTGGTCATCCTGCACATATCGGCGTTCGGTGACACCGGGCCCCTGCGCGACGAGCCCGGCTACGACATGGTGGCGCAGGCGAGCGCAGGACTGATGTCCCTCACCGGCGAGCCGGACGGACCCCCGGTCAAGGCCGGTTACGCGATGGGCGACCTCGGCGCCGCCCTCTTCGGCCTCATCGGCGTCACCTCGGCCCTCGTCGAGCGCGGCCGCACCGGCCGCGGCCAGTACGTCACCACCTCCCTGTACGAGTCCCAGCTCGCCCTGCACATCAACTGGGCCACCGGCTACTTCGCCACCGGCGAGCGCCCCACCCGGCTCGGCTCGGGCCACCCCAGCCTCGTCCCGTACCAGGCGTACCGGGCCGCCGACGGCCACTTCGTGATCGCGGTCGGCAACGACGCCCTCTTCCGCCGCCTGGCCGGCGCCCTCGGCCACGAGCGGTGGGCGGACGACCCGCGGTTCGCGACCAACCGCGACCGGGTCACGCACCGGGACGCCCTCAACGCCAAGCTGGCGGCGGTCCTCGTCGACGAGCCGGTCGCGCACTGGATCGCCCTGCTGAAACCGCTCGGCGTCCCCGTCGCCGCCATCCGCACCCTCGACGAGGTCTACGACTGCCCGCAGACCGCCGCGCTCGGCATGGTGCGCAAGGTCGACCACCCGGTGGTGGGGCCGCTCCAGCAGGTCGCGTTCCCCGTCACCTTCCGCGGCGAGCGCCCGCCCGTGCGCAGCGCCCCACCCACGCTCGGGCAGCAGAGCCGCGACATACTCGCCGAACTCGGGTACGGGGAGGAGGAGATCGACCACCTCCTGAACCTGCCCGCCTCCTCCTGAACCTGCCCGCCTCTTCCTGAACCTGCCCGCTTCCTGATCCTGTCCCCGACCGACCCGTTCGAAGACCACCCTCAAGGAGCCTGAGCCCCATGCCGTTCGCCGCCCTCGACCCCGTCGACCCGCTGAACCTCGAAGCCCTCCTGACCGACGAGGAGCGGGCCGTGCGCGACACCGTCCGCCAGTTCCTCGACGACAAGGTGGAGCCGCACATCGCCGAGTGGTTCGAGACCGGCGAGCTGCCGGACCTGCCCGGACTGGCCCGGGAGTTCGGCAGCATGGGCCTGCTCGGCATGCACCTGGAGGGGTACGGCTGCGCGGGCATGTCGGCCCGCGCGTACGGCATCGCCTGCCGCGAGCTGGAGGCCACCGACTCCGGTCTGCGCTCGTTCGTCTCGGTGCAGGGCTCCCTCGCCATGTTCGCGATCCACCGTTTCGGCTCGGAGGAGCAGAAGCAGGAGTGGCTGCCGAGGATGGCCGCGGGTGAGGCCATCGGCTGCTTCGGCCTGACCGAGCCCGACCACGGCTCCGACCCGGCGTCCATGACGACGCGGGCCCGCCGCGACGGCGACGACTGGGTGCTCGACGGCCGCAAGATGTGGATCACGAACGGTTCGGTGGCGGCCGTCGCCGTGGTCTGGGCGCAGACCGAGGACGGCGTACGGGGATTCGTCGTCCCGACCTCCGCCCCCGGCTTCTCGGCGCCGCTCATCAAGCACAAGATGTCGCTGCGCGCGTCGGTGACGAGTGAGCTGGTCCTGGACGGCGTACGGCTGCCCGCCACCGCCCAGCTGCCCGGGGCGCGCGGTGTCGGCGCGCCGCTGACCTGCCTGAACGAGGCCCGCTACGGCATCGTCTGGGGCGTGACGGGCGCGGCCCGCTCGGCGTGGCAGGCGGCGCGCGACTACGCCGTGCAGCGCGAGCAGTTCGGCAAGCCGATCGCCGCGTTCCAGCTCACGCAGCAGAAGCTGGTCGACATGGCGCTCGAACTCCACAAGGCGACACTGACCGCGCTCCAGCTGTCCGCCCTGAAGGACTCGCCCGCCGGCGTCCACCCGGCCCAGATCAGCTTCGGCAAGCTGAACAACGTCCGCGAGGCCATCGAGATCTGCCGCACCGCCCGCACGATCCTCGGCGCGAACGGCATCTCGCTGGAGTACCCGGTGATCCGGCACGCCAACAACCTGGAGTCCGTGCTGACGTACGAGGGGACCACCGAGATGCACACCCTCGCCCTCGGCCAGGCGCTGACGGGTCACGCGGCCTTCCGCTGACGGGCTGCCCCTGCCAGTATCTGACGCACCGTCAGTTACTGGCAGGAGGCGTGCAGCCATGAGGTCGTACATCGTCGGCGTCGGCATGACCCGGTTCGAGAAGCCCGAGAGCCGCGAGTGGCAGTACTGGGACATGGCCGGGGAGGCGGGGAACGCGGCGCTCGCCGACGCGGGCATCACCTACCAGGACGTACGGCAGGTCGCCGTCGGCTACTGCTTCCAGGCGTCGACGGCGGGCCAACGGGCCGCCTACGAACTGGGGTTGACCGGCGTCCCCGTCTACAACGTCAACAACAACTGTGCCACCGGATCGACCGCGCTGATGCTCGCGCGGCAGTTCGTGGAGGGCGGAGCGGGCGATTGCGTGCTCGCGCTCGGCTTCGAGAAGATGCGGCGCGGCGCCCTGGGCGGCGGCGCCGACGGCGGTGACTTCGCCACCTCGCCCGTCGCCCGGCACTACGGCGTCATGGCCGCCCGGCACGGCTTCGAGGCGAGCCCGCCCACCGCCCAGATCTTCGGCGACGCGGCGCGCGAGCACATGGCGAAGTACGGCACGACCGAGGCACAGCTCGCGGCGGTCGGCGCGAAGAACCACCGGCACTCCGTCGGCAACCCCTACGCCCAGTTCCAGGAGGCGTACACCGTCGACGAGATCCTCGCCGCGAAGCCGATCCACCAGCCGCTCACCAGGCTCCAGTGCTCGCCGACCTCCGACGGCGCGGCGGCGGCCGTCGTCGTCTCGGAGCGCTTCGTGGACCAACGGGGCCTCGGGGAACGGGCCGTGGAGATCGTCGCCCAGGCGATGACGACGGACACCGAGGAGTCGTTCGCGTCGGGCTCGTGCATCGACGTGGTCGGGCAACCGATGTCGCGGGAGGCGGCGCGCCAGGTGTACGCGAGCTCCGGGCTCGGCATCGACGACGTCGACGTCATCGAGCTCCACGACTGCTTCTCGGTCAACGAACTGCTGACCTACGAAGCGCTCGGCATGTGCGAGGCGGGCGACTCCGGCAAGCTCGTCGAGTCGGGCGCGACCACGTACGGCGGCCGCTGGGTCGTGAACCCCTCCGGCGGCCTCATCTCGAAGGGGCACCCCCTCGGCGCCACCGGCATCGCCCAACTCGCCGAACTCACCTGGCAGTTGCGGGGTGAGGCCGGTACTCGCCAGGTCCCAGGCGCCCGCGTCGGACTCGCGCACAACATCGGGCTCGGCGGCGCCGCGGTGGTCACCCTGGTGCGGCGGCCCCCGGGGGCCTGACGCTCAGCCGGCCCGCCACTCGTCGGCGAGTACCGCCATCAGCACCTCGTCGCGCCACACCCCGTCCCGCAGCTCGACGTGGCGGCGGACGCCCTCGACGACGAAGCCCGCCTTCTCGTAGACGTGCCGGGCCCGGCCGTTGTCCGTGTACGCCGCCAGCTGGATACGGTGCATGCCGAGCGCCTCGAACCCGTGCCCGACGATGAGCCGGACCGCCTCCGTGCCGAGGCCACGCCCACGCCCGCGGGGGCCGATCAGCGTCCGGAACGTACAGCAGCGGTGCTCCGGCACCCACTCGCTGAGCACGACCTCGCCGACCAGCTCACCGGTGGCCGCGTCGGTCACGGCCAGGTCGAGACGGTCCTGCTGCGTGGATCGGGAGCCGTACCAGGAGCGCAGGTGCGCCCGGCTGAACGGGGTCGGGTCGCCCCCGGTGAAGTAGAGCAGCTCGGGGTCCTCGAGAATCCCGGCCATGACCTCCGCGTCGTCCTCGGTGAAGGGGCGCAGGACGACCCTGTCGCCGGTCAGGACGGGCTTGAGGGAGAAGGGCGTCGTGGTCATCCTGGTCATCCGGCGAGTCTGCGCGACAGACGATCACCGGACAAGGGGGCCCGGGCCCTGGACCCAGGCCCGCGGGACCTAGGTCCAGGGGAGTAGACCTCCGGCCCGTGACCGGTGCACCGAAATCCTGATGTACGGGGTGCGGCTGGGCTGCGACCATGACACTCATGCCGCAGACCTCATCCGAGACCGAACCCCCGTCCGAGTCCGGGCCCGACACCGCACCCGGCGCCGCCCGGCCCGGCGCCGAACCCCGCGCCGGTCTACGCGCCCACCGGCCCGCGCCCCCCGCCTGGCTGGTGGTGGCCGTGGCGTGTGCCGGGCAGTTCCTCGTCGTCCTCGACGTCTCCGTCGTGAACGTCGCCCTGCCGTCGATGCGCGCCGACCTCGGACTGAGCCCGACCGGACTCCAGTGGGTCGTCAACGCGTACTCGATCGCCTTCGCCGGGTTCATGCTGCTCGGCGGCCGGGCGGGGGACCTCTTCGGCCGCAAACGGATGTTCCTGGTCGGCCTCGGCCTGTTCACCCTCGCCTCGCTGGCGGGCGGCCTCGCCCAGGACGACTGGCAGCTCCTCGCCGCGCGGGCCGTGCAGGGACTCGGCGCCGCCGTGCTCGCCCCGTCCACCCTCACGATCCTCACCTCCGCCGTACCGGAAGGCGCGGCGCGGGCCCGGGCGATAGCGACCTGGACCGCCGTCGGCGCGGGCGGCGGCGCGGCCGGCGGGCTGGTCGGCGGCGTCCTCACCGAGGGCCTGAACTGGCGCTGGGTGCTGCTCATCAACGTGCCCCTCGGCGCCGTGGTCCTCGCGGCCGCCGCGCGCTGGATCCGCGAGTCCAGGGCGGGCGGCGAACGCCGGCTCGACCTGCCGGGCGCGCTCCTCGTGACGGCGGGCACGGCCACCCTCGCGTACGCCATCGTGCAGACCGAGGCGGAGGGCTGGGGCGCCGCCCCGACGCTGGTGCCGCTGGGCATCGCGCTCGCGCTGATCGCGGGGTTCCTGGTCGTCGAGGCCCGTACGCGGCTGCCGCTGATGCCGCTCGGCCTCTTCAGGGCGCGGGCCGTGGCCGCGGCCAACGCGGCGATGTTCGTCTGCGGCATGGGCAGCTTCGCCATGTGGTTCTTCATGACGCTGTACGCGCAGAACGTGCTCGGCTACAGCCCCGTCGAGGCGGGCCTGGCGCTCGTGCCCAGCTCGCTCGCGGTCGTTGCGGGCTCGAAGATCGCGCCGCGGCTGATGCCGGTGTTCGGGGCGCGCAACGTCGCGGTGGCCGGTGTCGTCGTGACCGCCGCCGGGTTCGGATGGCAGTCCACGATGAGCGCGGACGGCTCGTACGTCACGACGATCATGCTGCCCGGGATCGTGATGATGGCCGGCGCCGGGTTCGCGATGACCCCGCTCGCGTCGCTGGCCACGTCCGGGGCGGCGCCGGGTGACGCGGGGCTCGTCTCCGGGCTCATCAACACGAGCCGGACCCTCGGGGGTTCGCTGGGGCTCGCGATCCTGTCGACCGTCGCGGCGAGCCGCTCCGCGGGCTCGTCGGGTCCTGCCGCGCTGACCCGCGGCTATGCGGGGGCGTTCCTCTGCGGGGCGGGGATCTTGGTGGTGGCCGTCGTGGTGCTGCTGGTGTGGATGCCGCGCGGCCGCGCCACCACGGAGTAGCGGAGCAGGGGCTTGGGCCGCACCGCTGTGCGCCCCTGGGGCAGCGCACGGAGGTGCGCGTCCCGGGGGCGGGGCCCCGGGCCTACACCCAGCCCTGCTGACGCGCTTCGCGGAGCGCCTCCATCCGGTTCCGGGTGCCGGTCTTGCCGATCGCCGCGGACAAGTAGTTGCGGACCGTCGACTCCGAGAGGTGCAGTTTCCCGGCCACGTCGGAGACGGTCGCCCCGTCCGCGGACGCCCGCAGCACATCCGCCTCCCGGGCCGTCAACGGGTTCGGCCCCGCACTCAGCGCGGCGGCCGCGAGCGCCGGATCGATGACCGTCTCGCCGCGCAGCACCTTGCGGATCGACTCGGCGAGATCCTCGACGGGCCCGTCCTTGACCAGGAACCCCGCGGCGCCCGCCTCCATCGCCCGGCGCAGATACCCGGGCCGCCCGAACGTGGTGAGGATCAGCACCCGGCAGTCCGGCACCTCCTCGCGCAGGTCGGCGGCGGCGTCCAGACCGCTGCGGCCGGGCAGCTCGATATCGAGGAGGGCCACGTCGGGGCGGCACTCCAACGCCTTGTCGACGATGACGTCACCCGTCGCGACCTGCGCGACGACCTCCATGTCCGCCTCAAGGCCGAGCAGCAGCGCCAGCGCGCCCCGCATCATCCCCTGGTCCTCCGCGAGCAGCAGACGCACGCTCTTGGCCGGCCGATGGTCTCGCGGCATCTCGTCCATGTGACAAGAGTAGGTGCGGAGCCGCTGGTCAGAGGGCAGGAAGCCCTAGGGGCGCGGACATGGAACCGGTGTCACCGGATCCGGAGGCGCGGCTGCGCCTCCGGGCCCTTCCGCTCAGGGCAGTGCGGTTTCGGCCTATTTCACCAACATGACGGTGTACACGGATGACATCCCGACCACGAGCGTTGCCAGTACGAGCATCAGCACGCTGACCCGATTCGTGAAGGACAGCGAACCGAACCTGCCCCGCAGGAGCGGTGGCGTCTTCGGCGCAGGCGGTCGGGCCTGACGGTCGCTGAGCTCGATCTCGACCTTCTGCACCCGCCTCAACGCCTGCTCGTAGTAGGTCATCTCCAACGGAGTCACGCCGCAGGCTGTCAGTAACCGGGTCACCAGGTCCAAGGACGGCAGCCGGACATCTCCGCTCAGGCTCTTGGTCGGACGAATGAGATCGCTGATCGTGCTCGGCGGAATGTGGGACGCCTTGCTGAGCTGACGGAACGACTTGCCGGAGACGGTGAGCGCACGACGCAGTTCTCGTATGAACTCCCCTGGTAACGCGACGAGTTCAAGCTCAGGACGACGACCCGGATGGGTCGCGGCCATGGCCTCGAACGGAACCGGCGTCCCGTGCTCCTCGTCCGACTTCGCGCTCGATTCGACGATGCTCCCGCCCCCGCGCGAACCCGGCAGCTCCGCCATGGCCGCGCCAAGCCCTGTGCACAGGCTCTCGCGCACCAGATCCGGAACGTTCAGGGCCAGCAACTGCCTCGACACGAATGACTCGCTGACGACGTTCAGGCCGCTCAGGACTTGAAGGCTCGCAAGAACTGAACCACCTGCCCGCTCGTACCCGACGTCACGCAGGACCCCGGCGAGCGCTCTGCACCACATCTGATGAGGCAAGGACCTGGCACGCTCTCCTGCCGCAGCCAGGTTCCGGTCCCAATGCCTCCGCGATCGCCGCGGCACGACTCCTCCCTCTCGGAGAACCGCGGGTGCGGGCGGTACGGCGCTCACAGGCGCCTGGGCGAGTGACGCGGCTTCCTGCAGCCTGAATTCCACCGCCCGCCGCTCCTGGAGCCACTCCCGGCTGCTCCCACCGCATGCCGTGACATAGGCGGTGACGACCGCCTCGGTCGGCAGCCGGTTCCCCGAGGCCGCCTGTGACAGCGCCGTCGAGGAGACCCCGGCCACCTTGCCCATGGTCCGGTAGTTCAGGCCGGCCTCACGGCGCAGGGCCCGCAGGCCCTCCGCGAAGGCGCGGAGGGCCTGCGGCGCGCTCGGGGAGATCGGGGTCTCAGGCCGTCCCACGCCGCTCCGCTCCTTCCTCGCCTGTCTCCACGGCCGGCTTCCGGTCGGGCGGGAGCGGGGGTGCCGGAAGGCTTCCCGACGGGAGCACCCCCTCGCCCGGGACCGAGAGGCCCGCAGGCGGGCGCTGCTCACGCGGGGGGTCATGGGGGCGCTGCTGCGGGTGCACCACCGCGACGGAGGCAGCCACGAGACCGCCCACCGCACCGATCGCCGCACCTACGGGCAAGCCCAGCGCGACCAGTAGGCAGATCACTCCGCAGATTCCGCCCAGGACCACCAAGATCATCAAAATGGATCGCCAGGACGGTGTGTACCGCCCGGTGTCACTGTTCTTCGGAGGCATCCTTGCTCCCGTTTCGGCTTGTCGGCGGCGAACCGTCGGCAAGATCCATCTGAGTCGGCGCGCTCGCCCCTCCGTAAAGGAGCGAGCGCCATGACGTGCGGCCCGGAGGCCTCCGTCTCACCAGTCCGAGCGGTACTCGACTGCAATCGAGTACCGCCGCATTCGATTAAACCGGACATCAGATCGACCGCCGCGTCGCAAGCTTTTTGCGTACCGGTAAGTAACGGCAAAGGGAATTTAGAATTCCGCTTTTAACTACCCCTAAAAGGGCATAACGGGCTCACTTTTTGATTACGGCGCAGATATTGCTACCTGAACAACCCGCGATCTTCCTGTCATGACAAAAGGCGTCGGTGGGTGATGTCAATGCAGGTCACAGAGGTGCGGCGACGTTGATCGGATTGATAAGGATTGTCCGCGCGCTTACGGCGTCATACGAGTGGGTGACTGCGGCTATACGTACAACGGCGCCAGACGACACACTCCGACGTGTAGGCCGGTCGCCCCGCGCTTGAAGGGGTGTATCCGATCTATGAGTTCGGCGCACCAGTCCGAGCGTGGATGCAACTGAATGACCTGGGAAGTCGCTGCAACGGCTCCCGGAAAATCGTGAAGGGGTGGCCCTCGGGAGCCGCCCCTTTCACTTGCGCGCAAGCGCCCGTGATTGATCACGCCGAAGGGGTCTAGACCCCTCCCTTCGAAACGAAGGCGCTTGTGTGGCGCATGTCACATGAATATGCGGGTGGACCCTCGTCTAGGCGACTGACCAGCCCAACCGGGACCTTTGAACCCAGGGTCAGAACCGGCCCCGTCGTGGCTGACCGCTGTCCATGCCGGGCATCAGCGCCCCTGCGCCGGTGGCGCCGGGCGCGACCCGATGGGCCCGTGCCGGTGCCGCAGGTGTGCCCGTACCCATGACGCCCTTACGGCTTCAGTCTGGTCAGTGATGACTGTCGCCCACGGGGAGGTGGGTCACGCGGACCCTCAGACACTCCCCGCCAGCGCGGCGCCCGGCACCGACTCCGGCTCCCCGGCGGGCAGTTCGGCCCGCACCACGAATCCGCCCCGCGCGCCGGGTCCCGCCTCCAGGGAACCGCCCGCCGCCGCGAGCCGCTCGGTGAGGCCCTTCAGGCCGGTGCCGCCGATCCCGGGGCGGGGCGGCGCGGCCGGGCCCGTCCCGTCGTCCGCCACCCGCAGCCGCACCCGCTCCACCGCGCCCTCGACCGAGATCGTGCACGTGGTGGCCGCGCTGTGGCGCACCGCGTTCGTCACCGCCTCCCGCACCACCCAGCCGAGCAGCGCCTCCGTCTGCGCGGAGAGCGGCGGCCCCGACTGGCGTACGACCGGCTCGATACCGGCGGCGGTGAGAGCGGAGCGCGCCCGGTCCAGCTCGGTGGCGAGGCTGCCCTCCCGGTACCCGGTGACGGCCTCGCGGATCTCGGTGAGCGCCTGGCGGCCCACCGCCTCGATGTCGGAGACCTGCTCCAGGGCCGCCTCCATGCTGCGCGGCGCGAGCCGCCGCGCGGCCTCCGACTTCACCACGATCACCGACAGCGTGTGGCCGAGCAGATCGTGCAGGTCGCGGGAGAAGCGCAGCCGCTCCTTCTCGACCGCGCGGCGCGCCAACTCCTCCCGGGCCGCCCGCAGTTCACGTACCGCCTCGGACAGCGACAGGATCGCCGCCGTCACCATCATCGAGAGGAACGTGCCGTACACGACCCCGACCGCGTCCCAGCCCTCCTTCAGCCCGGACACCACCCCGGCGAGGGCGGTCAGGCCCAGGCCGGCCTTCCCGAGGTGCGGGCCGCGCACGATCGCGCCGGCGGCGAGCCCGAGCAGCGGGAAGAACGCCACCCAGCTGCCGCCGAAACCGCCCACCAGGGCGCAGGTCAGCACCGTCATCAGGGCCAGCGCGGCCCGCGTCGAGACCGCGTTGCGCGTCTTGTGGTGGAACGCCCTGAACACCACGTAGATGTAGAGGGAGTTGAAGGTCAGCAGGCCCAGGCCGGCCAGCCACGGGCTGCCGGTCCTGCCCTGGACGATGTTCGAGAAGGCGCCCATGCCCATCAGCAGCCACGGCAGCAGCGCGAAGCCGGTCGGCGGCGGGCCCAGCTCCTCCGGCGGCCGGCCGTGCTCGCCGCGCGCCCTGCGCTCCGCCTTCACGCGCTCGTTCTCGGCCTTCCACTCGGTCTGCGTCGCGCGCAGCTCCTGGAACCGACAGTTGACCCTGGACCACCAGGACATGTCCGTCACTCTCCGATCCTCCGTCGTCCCCGCGGCCCCCGCCGCCCCGCCGCCGTCCCGGCCGTCCCCGTCATGCCGTTCAGATGGTCCGTGCGGACCTGCGGTACGAGACCACAGCGTACGAACCGAAGGCCAGCAGCCAGCCGAGGAGTACGCCGAGAGCCGCGAGAGAGGGGGCGTGACCGTCGGCGACCGCCGTGCCGAGCTGCGCGAAGCGGTTGGTCGGGGTGAAGGACGAGACGTGCTGGAGCCAGCCCGGGAACAGCTCCACCGGGAACCACAGGCCGCCGAGCACCGCGAGCCCCAGATAGCAGAGCATGTTGATGCCGCCCATGGCCTGCGAGGTGAGCCGGTAGCCGTTGCCGAGGCCCAGCATGGTGAAGGGCAGCGACCCCGCCCACAGCAGCAGCGCGACAACCGGCCACTTCCAGGCGTCCATCCGTACGCCGTTGACGAGGGCGCCCGCGAGCAGCACCACCGTGATCGCGGGCAGCACCGTCACCGCGCCGGTCAGGGCCCGCCCGAGCACGCCCTGGCGCGGGGTCATCGGGGTGATCCGCAGTTGCCGCAGCCAGCCGATCGCCTTGTCCTCGGCGACCCCGGCGCCCGTGTTCAGGGCCGCGCCGAGCGCTCCGTACGCCGCCATGCCGACCATCGACGCCGTCTTCCAGCCGCCGTCGGCGTCCTGGCCGAGGTTGGTGAAGAGGAGGTACATCATCACGGGCATGGCGACCGTGCCGACCACGAACTTCCCGTCGCGCAGCGTGCGCCGTACTTCGAGCCGCAGGTAGTCCCACATCACACACGCTCCAGGTCGCGGGGGTCCGCGGTCAGCGCCATGAAGGCGTCGTCGAGGGAGGCGGGGGCGACCTCCAGGTTCCGTACGGCGCCCATGGCGGCCAGCGCCACGACCGTCGCGTCCGAGTCCTCGCTGCGCAGCCGCGCCCGGTCGCCGCGGATCTCCACCGAGAGCACGCCCGGCAGCGCGACCAGCCCCTCCGAGCCGCCGCCCGCCAGGTCGAAGCAGACCAGGCTGCCGCCGCCCGCCCGGCGCAGCTCCTCACCGCTGCCGTCGGCGACGACCCGGCCGTGGTCGATCACGACGATCCGGTCCGCGTTGGCGTCGGCCTCCTCCAGGTAGTGCGTGGAGAACAGGACCGTGTGGCCGCGTCGGGTGAAGGCTCGCATCGACGCCCAGAAGGCGTGCCGTGCCTCGACGTCGAGCGCGGCGGTCGGCTCGTCGAGCACGATCAGCGCCGGGTTCCCGGCCAGTGCCACGGCGAACCGCACCCGCTGTGTCTGGCCGCCCGACAGCTTGTCGACGCGGCGCCCGGCCAGCTCCTCGACCCCGGCGAGCCGCAGCGCCTCGGTCACGTCCATCGGTGCCGGGTACCGTCCGGCCACGAAGCCCACCAGCTCGGCGACGGTGACCCGGGGCACGGCGCGGCCCTCCTGGAGCATGGCGCCGACCCGCCCGGCCCGTACGGAGTCCCGCGGCGCGGCGCCGAACAGTGCGACGCCGCCCTCGTCCGGGTCGTCGAGGCCGAGCAGCAGGGAGATGGCGGTGGACTTGCCCGCGCCGTTGCGGCCGAGCAGCGCCACCGTCTCGCCCGCCGCGATCGTCAGGTGCAGTCCGTCGACCGCCCGTACGTCCCCGAACGTCTTGACGGCCCCCGTGAAGGAGACGGCCGGTGCGGCGCCGGTGGCCGGTGCGACCCCGGTGTCCGCTGTCTTTGTCGTCCTCGTCGTCATGGGTGCGACGCTACGGATCGGGGGCGGGGGAGCGGCAGATGCGAGGTGTCCACGCCTCGGCAGTACAAATGTCATGCCCGGCTGCCATGTCCGGCTCCAGGACCGCCGAGGGCCGCCACCTGACGTAACGTCAGAAAAGCCCGGCCCGGCCCTTCCCAACCCACCCGCTCTTGGCTATACATGAGGATCGCCGGACAGAATGAAACAGGTTCTAGAACCGGCCCGCGACGACCTCGGTGCGGCCGACGGTGCGGACGGCCGCACCGAGGTCTTGACCGGCCCGACCAGCTCGAACTGCCTGAGGAGCGCCTGCCCCATGCCCATCGACGCCGCCAAGGCCGTAGCCGCCGAGCCCCGGACCGCCGAGATCACCTGGGACCACAGGGACGTCCAGCTCTACCACCTCGGCCTCGGCGCGGGCACCCCCGCCACCGACCCCGACGAACTGCGCTACACCCTGGAGTCCCGGCTCCAGGTCCTGCCGAGCTTCGCGACGGTCGCGGGCGCCGGGACGGCGATGGCGGGCGGCCTCACTGCCCCCGGCATCGACGTGGATCTCGCGCACGTCCTGCACGGCGGCCAGACCATCGAGCTGCACCGCCCCATCCCCGTCAAGGGCACGGCGCGTACGTCGGCCAGGGTGGCGGCCGTCCACGACAAGACGAAGGCCGCCGTCGTCGTCCTGCGCACCGAAGCCGCCGACGCGGACGGCCCGTTGTGGACCAGCGACGCGCAGATCTTCATTCGCGGGGAGGGCGGGTTCGGCGGCGACCGGGGCCCCTCCGCCCGCCAGGAGGCCCCCTCCGGCGAGCCGGACCACACCGTCGACCGCCCCGTCCGCGAGGACCAGGCCCTCCTCTACCGCCTCTCCGGCGACTGGAACCCGCTGCACGCCGACCCCGAGTTCGCCAAGCTCGCCGGCTTCGACCGGCCGATCCTGCACGGCCTGTGCTCGTACGGCATGACGCTCAAAGCCGTCGTCGACACGCTCCTCGACGGCAACGTCTCCCGCGTCACCCGCTATGCCACTCGCTTCGCGGGCGTCGTCTTCCCCGGCGAGACACTGCGGGTCCGCATGTGGCGGGAGCCGCACCGGATCCGGGTCACCGTGACGGCCCTGGAACGCGACGAGGCCCCGGTCCTGGCCGACACCGTCATCGACCACAGCTGAACGTCATCGACGACAGCTGAACGTCATCGAGGACGACAGCTGAACGACCTTCGCGACGCAAAGGAGCCGCACGCCATGCGAGCAGCCGTACTGCACGAGACAGGCCAGGACAAACTCGAGGTGCTGGACGACGTCGAGGCGGTCGGTTTCGGCCCGGGGAAGGTCCGGATCCGGGTGCGGGCGACGGGCCTGTGCCACTCCGACGTCTCCGCCATGAACGGGGTGCTGCCCCAGCCCGCGCCCTTCGTCCCCGGCCACGAGGGCGCCGGTGAGATCGTCGAAGTCGGCAACAACGTCACCCATCTGACGACGGGTCAGCGCGTCCTGGTCTGCTGGCTCCCGGCCTGCGGCACCTGTCCGGCCTGCAAGCGCGGCCAGACCCAGCTCTGCCTCGCCGGGTTCATGAACGCGGGCACCCCGAACTTCAAGCGCCCCGGCGGCGATGTGTTCGGCTTCGCCGGCACCGGCACGTTCGCCGAGGAGGTCGTGGTCGACGCCGGGTGCGCCGTACCGATCCCCGACGACGTCCCGTTCGACATCGCCGCACTCATCGGCTGCGGCGTCACCACCGGGCTCGGCGCCGCCATCAACACCGCGGACGTGAAGGCCGGTTCGTCGGTCGCCGTCATCGGCTGCGGCGGCGTCGGCATCTCCGCGATCCAGGGCGCCCGGCTCAAGGGCGCCGCGCAGATCGTCGCCGTCGACCCCGTGGTGTCGCGGCGCGAGGCGGCCCTGAAGTTCGGCGCGACCGAGGCGATCGACCCCGACGCACTGGCCGACGCCAAACAGCGGCTCACGACGGGCGAAGGCTTCGACTACGTCTTCGAGGTCGTCGGCAAGTCGGCCACGGCCCGCACCGCGTACGAGGCCACACGGCGCGGCGGCACCCTGGTCGTCGTCGGCGCGGGCGCGATGGACGACTTCCTCCAGCTCAACATGTTCGAGCTGTTCTTCGACGAGAAGCGGATCCTGCCCTCGATGTACGGCGGCGGCGACGTCCTCCAGTCCTACGAGCGCGCCATCGCCCTGTGGCGGGCGGGCCGTATCGACCTGGAGTCCCTCATCACGCACCGCGTCCCCCTGGCGGAGATCAACGAGGCGCTCGACCAGATGCGCACGGGCTCCGCCCTGCGGACGTGCATCGAGATCTAGGCGCCGCGGGGCCCGCCCTTCGGGCGGACGACGGGACTTTCGAAACACGCCCTAAAGCCCGCCCTCTCGGCGGACGCCGAGGCGAGACGACAAGGAGCCGCACCACATGTCAACGCCGCTCAACGGCCGCACGGCCGTCGTGACCGGGGCCGGACGCGGGCTCGGCCGGGCCGAGGCCCTGGAACTCGCCCGCCTCGGCGCGAACGTGGTCGTCAACGACTTCGGCCGGCCCGGCCGGGACGGCACCGGCGAGTCCGACGCCACCCCGGCAGGGAAGGTCGCCGAGGAGATCCGCGCCCGGGGCGGCGCGGCCACCGCGCACAGCGGCGACGTGGCCGACCACCAACAGGCCGCGGAACTCATCCGGTTGGCCGTGGACACGTACGGCGCACTGGACATCCTCGTCAACAACGCCGGCATCCTCCGCGACCGCATGATCTTCTCGATGACCGAGGACGAATGGGACTCGGTCATCCACGTCCACCTCAAGGGCCACTACAACACCACCCACTTCGCGTCCCGCCACTGGCGCGAACGGGCCAAGTCGACCGGCGCCCCAGTCTTCGGCCGCATCGTGAACACGTCCTCCGAAGCGTTCCTCGCGGGATCGGCGGGCCAGCCCAACTACGCGGCGGCGAAAGGCGGCATCGTCGGACTGACCACCTCCACCGCGCTGGCCCTCGCCAAGTACGGCGTCACCGCCAACGTCATCTGCCCCCGGGCCCGCACCAGGATGACCGAGGACGTCTTCGCCGGGTTCGCCGAACCCGCCGACGGCCTCGACCCGCTGGCCCCCGAACACGTCGCCCCGCTCGTCGGCTACCTCGCCTCACCCGCCGCCGCCCACGTCAACGGGCAGCTCCTCGTCGTGCACGGCGGGATGGTCGCGATCATCGAACGCCCGCGGATCCAGGCCAAGTTCGACACCGCCAAGGACGTCTTCACGTACGACGAACTCGACGCGCTGCTCACCCCGTACTACCGGGACCGCCCCCCGAACGAGACGTTCGCGGCGGCGGAGGTGCTCGGACTGAAACACGGCTGAGGAAGGCCCCGGCACGCCGTAGGCCCCGGCGCGCCGTAGGCCCTGGCACGACGGAGGCCCGGCGGGTGAGCCGGGCCTCCGTCAGCTGTCACGTACCGCGCGCCCTACGCCTCGTCGGCGCGGGGCCCCCGGTGGCGTCCGCGCGGCTCGGGCTGTTCGCCCTGCGCCGAGGACATGGTGACCGCGCCGCGGTGCCGGCCGGGCCCGGAGCCCCTCGCCTCGCCCCGCTCCACGGTGTCCGTTCCCGCGTTCCTGCTGTTGCTTCCCGTCATCGGAAGACTCACCCCGTAAACCCGTAAACCCGTAACTTTCGTACAAGATCCTTCACTTGTAGCCGGACGAGTCTAACCAGCCGCCTTGCGCCCACCGAGAGGCGCCTGCGCCAACGGCACCGGGCGCGGTGCGACCGGCGTCGGCGCGCTGGCCGGCGCCGCCGCACGAGGCGCCGCGGGCTCCGGCGCCGGGAGCCGCGCCAGCCCGCACGGCACGTCCTCGGTGGCGTACGGCAGAGCCAGCACGCCCTCCCGCGACCAGAAGCCGCACCCCGCCAACCAGCCGCGCGGAGCCGCCAGTTGGTACAGCCGGCCCTCGGCGGGACGCCACACGCCGAGCCACGGCGAACCGACCCCGGGACCGGCCGCGCCGAGCACATGGGCGGCATCAGCGGTATCGGCGGTACTGACCGCCTCGGCCGCACTGCCCGCAGCGTCGATGCGCAGCGCCACCGCGCACCCCTCCGGCATGAGCGTCTGCCCCGGCTGCACGGCGAACGGCGTCACCGCGCACTCCGCGGGCCGCAGCGCCCGCGGGAAGCGGATCGGCAGCGTGCTGCCGAGCACACCCCAGCCCAGCCGCGGCCGGCCCGGCTCCGCGGCGTCCGAGCGGACCACGATCAGACCGCTGTCCGGGTCGGCGAGAAGCAGCCGGTCCGTGCTGTCCTCGGTGATCTGCAACAGCGGGGAAGCCTCACCGCCCCGCTCCAGGTCGACGGCGACCGTCTTCACGGGCCCGCCCCCTGGCGGCTCCCGGTCGAGCGCCAGCAGCCGGCCCGCGCGGTCCAGCCACACCCCGCCCGAACAGCGGCCCTTCACCTCGGCCACATGCTCGGGGCCGAACCCGCCGCCCGCCACCAGCCACACGTCCGTCGTCTCCTCGCGCACCGACAGCGCGAACGCGCGCAGCCCGTCCGGCGCCGGTGGCAGCAGCGTCAGCTCCCCGCACTCCACGGAGCCGAGCGGCACCTCACCGGTGCCGGGCCCGGTCGGGTAGAGGAGGGAGAACAGATGGCGGCCGCCGCTCTCGCGCCGGATGAGCACCCGGCCGTCGGTCAGCGGCAGGACGGCGGTGCCCGGCTCCTCGGGCTGCCGGGCGGGGAGCGGGACCGCGTACGGCTCGGGGCCGTCGAGGGTCCAGCGCTCGGGGAACCAGGACCCGGGGCTCGCGCCGTCGTGCGCGAGCCGTGCCGCGTACGTCGCGTCCGCGGTGATCACACATCCGGGCCGCGGCGGCCGCGGTCGCACCCCGGTCGCGGGCTCGGTGGCCAAGGCCGTCATGGGAATCCGTCGCCTCCGGTCGTCCTGACTTCTCGGTGTCCCGTCCCCTGTGTCTGCACAGCCGAAGCTAGTTTTCGTACGTACCTCCGGGGCGCGCGCCGCCCGCCTCTTCACACCAAAGGGTGGCCGTGTCCGGAATCGGCTGTGAGGCAAGTACTTGGTGTGCTCACGGACCGGCGGTGGAGCCGGGGCGAGGGGAACCGGGCTTGGGAGAGGGGCGCGCGGCGCAGGTAACCTGTGTGTGTGCCCCGTCTGTCTGAAGTAACCGCCGCCCTCGACGCCCTCTGGCCCCCCGCTCTCGCCGAGGGCTGGGACGCGGTCGGCACGGTCGCCGGGGACCCGGACGCCGGGATCCGCCGGGTCCTGTTCGCGGTCGACCCGGTCCAGGAGATCGTCGACGAAGCCGTGAAGCTCGGCGCGGACCTCCTGGTCACGCACCACCCGCTCTATCTGCGCGGTACGACGACGGTCGCGGCGGACCACTTCAAGGGCCGGGCCGTGCACACCCTCATCAAGAACGACATCGCGCTGCACGTCGCCCACACCAACGCCGACAAGGCCGACCCGGGGGTCTCCGACGCGCTCGCCGGAGCGCTCGACGTCCGGGTCGTCCGCCCCCTCGTACCCGACCCGGCGGACCCCGCGGGCCGCCGCGGCCTCGGCCGCGTCTGTGAGCTGGACCACCCCCTCACCCTGCGCGAGCTCGCGGCCCGCGCCGCCGAGCGCCTCCCGGCCACCGCGCAGGGCATCCGCGTGGCGGGCGACCCCGACGCGACGATCCGCACCCTCGCGGTCTCCGGCGGCAGCGGCGACAGCCTCTTCGACGACGTGCGCGCCGCGGGCGTCGACGCCTTCCTCACCGCGGACCTGCGCCACCACCCGGCGAGCGAGGCCCGCGCACACACACCTCTCGCGCTGCTCGACGCGGCGCACTGGGCCACCGAGTGGCCCTGGTGCGAGCTGGCCGCCGCCCAGCTCGACGAGATCTCCGACCGCGAGGGATGGGACCTGCGCGTCCACGTCTCCCGTACGGTCACCGACCCCTGGACCGCCCACGCGGCGTCCCACCGCGAACCCCTCTCTACTTTTGGAGCCCCCAACTGAACGCCGCGCCCGCCGACCAGATCCGCCTCCTCGACGTCCAGGATCTGGACGTACGCCTTCAGCAGCTCCGGCACAAGAAGAAGTCGCTGCCCGAGCACGCCGAGATCG
Organism: Streptomyces sp. NPDC030991; assembly: GCF_055571235.1. Taxonomy (NCBI): domain Bacteria; kingdom Bacillati; phylum Actinomycetota; class Actinomycetes; order Kitasatosporales; family Streptomycetaceae; genus Streptomyces; species Streptomyces sp. NPDC030991. The sequence continues at coordinate 17,988 of NZ_JBVIFR010000003.1, read as the reverse complement.
AGTCGCTCACCAAGGACCTCACGCAACTGCGTGACCTGCACGTCGCCGCGACGACGGAGGAGAGCGACTGCGCCCGCGAGCAGATCAAGGCCGAGCAGGACGTCGACCAGGTCCGCCAGCGCGCCACCCGCGACCAGCAGCGCCTCGACTCGGGCGCGGTCACCTCGTCGAAGGACCTGGAGAACCTCCAGCGGGAGATCGTCTCGCTGGCCAAGCGCCAGGGCGACCTCGAGGACGTCGTCCTGGAGGTCATGGAGCGCCGTGAGTCCGCGCAGGAGCGTGTGAGCGAGCTGACCGAGCGGCTCGCCTCCGTCCAGGCCAAGGTCGACGACGCGACGGCCCGCCGCGACGAGGCCGCCGGCGGTCTCGACACCGAGGTGGCCACGGTGACGAAGGAGCGCGAGGTCGTCGCGGGCTCGGTCCCCGCCGACCTCCTGAAGCTCTACGACAAGCTGCGCGAGAAGGAGGGCGGCGTCGGCGCGGCCAAGCTGTTCCAGCGCCGCTGCGAGGGCTGCCGTCTGGAGCTCAACATCACGGAGCTGAACGACGTCCGGGCCGCCGCCCCCGACACGGTGCTCCGCTGCGAGAACTGCCGCCGCATCCTGGTCCGCACCTCGGAGTCCGGCCTGTAGTGGCCGCCCCCGACCTCGGCGCTCCGACCTCGTTCCTGCTGCTCCGGCACGGTGAGACCGCTCTCACGCCCGAGAAGCGGTTCTCCGGCAGCGGCGGCAGCGACCCGGAGCTGTCGCGGACGGGCCGCGACCAGGCGGACCGGGCCGCGGCGGCGCTGGCCGAGCGCGGCACGGTGCGGGCGATCGTGACGTCGCCGCTGCGGCGGTGCCGGGAGACGGCCCGCGCCGCGGCCGACCGGCTCGGCCTGGACGTCACCGTCGACGAGGACCTGCGCGAGACCGACTTCGGGGCGTGGGAGGGGCTGACGTTCAAGGACGTACGGGAACGGCACCCCGAGGACATGGCCGCCTGGCTCGCCTCGCCCGAGGCGGGCCCCACCGGCGGCGGCGAGAGCTTCGCCGCCGTCGCCCGGCGGGTCGCCGCCGCGCGCGACCGGCTGACGGAGCGGCATCGTGGCCGCACGGTGCTCGTGGTCAGCCATGTGACCCCGGTCAAGACCCTGGTGCGGCTGGCGCTCGGCGCCCCGCCCGAGGCGCTGTTCCGGATGGACCTGTCGGCGGCGTCGCTGACGGAGATCGCGTACTACGCGGACCAGAACGCCAGCGTCCGCTTCCTCAACGAGACCGCTCACCTGCGATAAGACTGGCCTCCTGGGCCAGTGTCGCCACCCGCGCCCAGTCCTTCGCGGCGATGGCGTCGGCCGGGAGCATCCAACTGCCGCCCACGCAGCCGACGTTGGCCAGCGCCAGATAGTCGGCGGCGTTGGCGGGCGAGACCCCGCCGGTCGGACAGAACCGGGCCTGCGGCAGCGGCCCGGCGAGCGCCTTCAGATAGGCGGCGCCGCCCGCCGCCTCGGCCGGGAAGAACTTCATCTCGCGCACCCCGCGCTCAAGCAGCGCCACGACCTCGGACGTCGTCGACACCCCCGGCAGGAACGGCACCCCCGACCCCTTCATCGCGTCGAGCAGCGTCTCCGTCCAGCCCGGGCTGACCAGGAACCGCGCTCCGGCGTCCACCGAGTCGGCGACATCGGCGGGGGATATCACGGTGCCCGCGCCGACGACCGCGTCCGGCACCTCGGTCGCGATCGCCCGGATCGCGGCCAGCGCGGCGGGCGTACGCAGGGTCACCTCGATCGCGGGCAGGCCGCCCGCGACCAGCGCCCGCGCGAGCGGCACCGCGTCGGCGACATCCTCCACGACGACGACGGGGACGACAGGGCCGAGATCGAGCACGGAGGAACCGGGCACAGAGGAGGAGGTCATGGAGACATCCTGCCCCGTGCCGTGCAGCATGCGCAAAGGGCGTTGCGCATGCTGCAATGCCTACGGGTTGACCCTCAGTGCACCTCGTCCACCAGCACGTCCAGGCTCCACGCCCGCCCGCCCTTCGCGGGCGCCCCGACCTCCACCTCGTACGAGAGCTCCCGCAACGCGTCGACCAGCTCCGCCGGAGAGGCGGGCGCGGTCCCCGAGGTCAGCAGCGAGCGCACGATGCGGCCCTTGGTCGCCTTGTTGAAGTGGCTGACGACCTTGCGGGTCGGCGCGTGCAGCACCCGCACCGTCGCCGTCCGCTCCGCCACCTCGCCCTTCGGCTTCCACGCGGCCCCGTACGCCGCCGACCGCAGATCCAGCACCAGCCCGTTCCCTGCCGCCTCCGGCAGCACCTCGGCCATCGGCGCCCGCCAGTACGCGCCGAGCGCGCCGAGCCCGGGCAGCTTCACCCCCATGGAACAGCGGTAGGAGGGGATCCGGTCGGTCACCCGCACCGCGCCCCACAGCCCGGAGAAGACCAGCAGCGACCGCGCCGCCCGCTTCTTCGCGGCCGCGTCCAGCGACGCCAGGTCCAGGGCGTCGTAGAGGACACCCGTGTAGATCTCACCGGCCGGGCGCGCGCCCGCCGTCCGCAGCTCCGCGTTCTTGGCGACCTCGCCGCGCAGCCCCTCGCTCAGCCCGAGTACCTCACGCGCCTTCTCCTCGTCGGCGGCGCACAGCTCCACCAACTCGTCCAGGACCGCGGCCCGCGCCCCCGCGAGCCCCGGGAGCGAGAGCGACTCCGGCTTCAACGGAGCGCCCCGGCCGGAGGCGGCCTTTCCTTCGGACGGCGGCAGCAAGACGAGCACGTGCTTCTCCTTCTGGGTCCTTCTGAGCGGCGGGGGAGGGGGCGCGGCCCCGCGCCAGGGTAATCGGGCCGCACTGCTCACCCCGCCCGCCGTCGTGCCGCATCGCCGCCGCCGCCCTACGCTCGGTGCATGCCCCGCCGCCTCCTCCGCATGACCGGCGCAGCGCAGATGCCCCTCGGTGCCGCGCTGCGCGAGCTGCGTACGGCACCGGACATGCCAGGCGAATTCCCGGCCGAGGTGCTCGCCGAGGCGTCGGACGTCGCCGCCGCTCCGCCCCGGCCCCCGACCCGCGACGAGACGGCCGTCCCGTTCTTCACGGTCGACCCGCCCACCTCCACCGACCTCGACCAGGCCATGCACCTGTCCCGGCGCCCCGGCGGCGGCTACCGCGTCCGGTACGCGATCGCCGACGTCGCCGCGTTCGTCACACCCGGCGGCGCCCTCGACGCGGAGGCCCACCGCCGCGTCACCACCCTCTACTTCCCCGACGAGAAGGTCCCGCTGCACCCGACCGTCCTCAGCGAGGGCGCGGCCAGCCTCCTCCCCGGCCGCACCCGCCCGGCCGTCCTGTGGACGATCGACCTGGACGCCGACGGGCGCACGCGGAGCACCGACGTCGTACGCGCCCTGGTGCGAAGCCGCGCCAAACTCGACTACGAAGGCGTACAGCAGGCCATCGACGACGCGAGCGCCGAGGAGTGCGTCGCACTGCTGCGGGACATCGGACGGCTGCGCGAAGGGCTGGAGACCGAGCGCGGCGGCATCTCCCTGAACGTCCCCGAACAGGAGATCGTCCAGGACGGCGACGCGTACCGGCTCGCCTACCGCGCCCCACTGCCCGCCGACTCCTGGAACGCGCAGATCTCCCTCCTCACCGGCATGGCCGCCGCCGAACTGATGCTCGCCGCCGGCACCGGCATCCTGCGCACCCTGCCCGCCGCCCCCGACGGCGCCGTCGGCCGGCTGCGCCACACCGCGAAGGCCCTGGCCATCGACTGGCCGCACCACCTCCCCTACTCCGCGCTCATCCGCTCCCTCGACCCGCGCCTCCCGCACCACGCGGCCTTCCTCCAGGAGTGCACGACCCTGCTGCGCGGCGCCGGCTACACCCCCTTCACCGGCGGCGAGCGGCCCCCGCTGACCACCCACGCCGCCGTCGCCGCGGCCTACACCCACTGCACGGCCCCGCTGCGCCGCCTCGTCGACCGGTACGCCGGCGAGCTGTGCCTGGCCGCGTGCGCCGGGCGGGAACCACCACAGTGGGCGGTCGAGGCGCTCGCCGCGCTCCCCAAGGAAATGGCGGACGGCACCCGCCGGGCCAACACCGTGGAGCGCGAGTGCGTCGACCTCGTCGAGGCGGCGCTGCTGCAGCACCGGGTCGGTGAGCTCTTCGACGCCTACGTGGTGGACGTGCAGGAGAAGGAACCCCCGGTCGGCACCGTCCAGCTGCCCGAACCGGCCGTCGTCGCCCGGATCGAGGGCGGCGCCACCGACCTGCCCCTGGGCGAGCGGCTGCGCGTCCGCCTCACCCAGGCCGACCCGGGACAGGCGAAGGTACGGTTCGCGCCCGCGTGAGCCGCGCCTCGACGGCCCGCGCGAGCCGGTCGGGCTCCTCGGCGTGCAGCCGCACCAGGTGTACGTCCCTGGGTCGGCCCAGGAAGGTGAAGTACCGTACGGGCTCGGTCAGTTCGAGGGTGAGGCTGGTCTGCGCGGCCACGTCGAGGTGCAGCTCGCCCGCGGCCTGCGTGTGCGTGAACCGGTTCTCCCTGCGGACCGCCGCGATCCGCTCCAGCGGTATGCGCAGATCGACCCACGCGCCCCGGCGTACCCGCAACGCGTCGGCGGTGACCACGTGCGGCCGGGTCACGGACGCCGCGTGCAGGCCGAGCACCATGAACACCGTGTAGACATCGAGGACCAGCACGATCCGGTGCAGCCCCGGCATGTCCCGCAGCAGCGCCCACATCCCGAAGGTCTCGACGACGCAGACGAACGCGAACGCGTACATCATCGTGGCCTGCCCCCGGGCGTACGAGAAGGAGTCGGCCCCCGCGGGCACCCCGTGCCGCCGCCGCGCCACCCACAGCCCGAAACTGCCGAGGACCCGCAGCTCGTGCCCGACGAGCCGGCGCGCGGTCGGCGGCAGGACGTCCGCGAGGGCGGCCCGGCCCCCGCGCCGGTACACCACGCCGAGCAGCGCGGCCTCGCCGACGGCCACGAGCAGCACGAGGAACTCGGCGGACATCGGCGGCCGCACCCCCGCTAACAGGCAGAGGACGAGCCCGAGTTCGGCGGCGAGGACCGCGCAGGCCGACGCCCGCGCCAGCCGCCTCATCGCGCGCCGCCCGCGGCGGCCAGCCGCCTCACCGTGCGCCGCCCGCGGCGGCCAGCCGCCTCACCGTGCGCCGCCCGCGGTGGCCAGGCGCAGCGCCAGTCGCAGGGCCTCGGCCTGCGCGGGGGAGAAGTCGGCGAGTATGGCGTCGAGGAAACCCCCGTGCCCGGGCGTCTCGATGCCGGGCAGCTCCGGCGGCAGACAGGCGACCAGGGCCCGCGCGGCCTCGGCGACCCGCGGATCGTCCGGCCCGGCGTCGGCCAGCGCGTCGAGCCGCGCGTACACGGCGCGCGCCGCGGCCAGGGCGCCGGGCTCGGTGAGAGTGGGCAGCAGGGCCGCCATCAGCTGCCCGCGGACCTCGGGCGGCGCGGTCGTGTCGATCAGGGTGAGCATCTCGCGGTCCTTCGCGGCCATCGGCGACTCGGCGTCCAGCTCACCCACCTCGTTCAGCAGTCGGCCGAGTTCGGGGGAGACGGGGCTCTCGGCGGGCAGCCGCCCCTGCTCGGCCTCCGTCAGCAGTTCCCGCAGCCGGGCCCGCCGGGCGTGGATCGCCGCCTCCTGCCGGGCCAGATCGGCGTCCAGCTCGGCAAGCACCTCGACGAGCTCACGCCCGGCGTCGTCGGCCAGCACGTCCCGCACCTCACCGAGCCCGAGCCCCAGCTCGGTCAGCCGCCGGATCCGGGCCAGCTCGACGGCGTGCCGCAGCCCGTACGAGCGGTACCCGTTACCCTGCCGCTCGGGCTCCGCGAGCAGCCCGAGGTGGTGATAGTGCCTGATGGCGCGCGTGGTGACGCCGACCGTCGCGGCGAGCTCTCCGATCCTCATGGCCACAGTAGAAACGTTCACGCTACGGAAGGGTCAAGGCGGCGCTCCCCGGTCGGGGCGGGGGAGGCCGTGGCGGACGCCGGGTATCATGGTCGGCACGGCAGACGAGCCGGGCGGACGGCCGCGTGGGGTCCCTTCTGGAACCCCCCGAGGAACGTCCGGGCTCCACAGGGCAAGGTGGTGGCTAACGGCCACCCGGGGTGACCCGCGGGACAGTGCCACAGAAAACAGACCGCCCGGCGCTTAGGTGCCGGGTAAGGGTGAAACGGTGGTGTAAGAGACCACCAGCGCCTGAGGTGACTCAGGCGGCTAGGTAAACCCCACCTGGAGCAAGGTCAAGAGGGGCCACTTCGGTGGCTCTGCGCGGACGTTCGAGGGCTGCCCGCCCGAGTCCGCGGGTAGACCGCACGAGGCCGGCGGCAACGCCGGCCCTAGATGGATGGCCGTCTCCCCGGCCACCGCGAGGTGACCGGGCGACAGAACCCGGCGTACAGCCTGACTCGTCTGCCTTTACGGCCCTGACCTGGGTTTTTACCCGGGGCGGGGCCGTTTGGCGTCGGGGGCGACGCTCCTGGCTGACCTGGGGTCTTCCCGAGCAGGGCCCAGAAGGTGCTGCTGTGACCTGTGCGAACGGACGCGATCAGGTGTGTTCTTCTCTGGTTTTGAGGCACTGCCAACGGGTTGCTCGGATGGTTCGCTTTGAGCCACGGTGCCTGCATCCGCTCCCTGCTCCTCTTCAAGAGACGCAGGGTGCAGGTACCTTGCTGTGATTGCTCGTGTTGTAGGTGAGAAGATCGCGAAAGACCTCGGCGGACCCGGACAGTTGCCGAGGCGGCTGTACGGGAGGGTCAGATCGTGTCTGCCGACACGGGGGATGCAGCAGGGGCTGCAGTTATCGGTGCTGCCGCGGCGATCGGCTCAGTTGCTGCCGCGAAGGCCATGCTGGTCGAGGGCGAGACGCTCTCGACGTTCAAGCGTCGGGTCGATGAGCTGCTGCGGGCCTTGGAGAAGTCGAAGGCGGCGCCGAAGTCGATCGAGGGCGGAGTGATGCCGGGCGGCCGATTGGGCTCCTTCGACGAGGCGGACGCGCTGCACTCCGCATACACGAGGGTGCACAGCGAGCTGGTAAACCTGTCGAAGATGCTGGCCCTGCAGATCGAGGGCTTGGTCACCACGGTCGATGCGTCCAAGACGGGTTACGACAACCTGGACGACGAAGTGCGTGCCCGTCTGAGTCGCATCCGGTCCCAGGCCGACGCGCTGGCGCATACGGGTGCGCCAGCGGGCCACGGCTCCCATCACGCCAGTTCGGGCGCTGCTTCCGGGGGCGAGTCCGCGCCGAAGCCGACGGACGGCGAAGCGGGTGGCCTGTGATGGCATCCCGCACACGCGGTTGCACCGTGGCCGCACCTGGTACCAGGGCCGGCACTGTCGAGGGAGGGCACAGCGCATGAGCGACCTGGGTTCTCAGGCATGGGGCATGGCCAAGTCCTACCGGTTCGCCGTGCACAGCCCGGAAGAGCTGTGGGCGATGGTCGAGCCCGCGGACGGCGCGACGGCGGCAGACCTGGGTGTGCTGTTGACATCGGCGGCGCAGACGATCAAGGAGATCGGCAGCGACCTGAAGACGCACAGCACAGCGGTCGAGTGGGAGGGCGAAGGGGCCGACGCGTTCCGCAAGTGGGTTGATCACGCAGCTCGGGCAACACTGAGTCTGAGTGACTACAGCGAGAGCGCCGGTAAGTGGCTGGGGCACGCAGCGGACACACTGCACGAGGTCAAGCCGCAGATTGAGTCGTTGAAGAACTCCAGCGCCTCGGCGCGCTCGATCCTGGACGCGCACGACGCCGCGTCGACGGACGTCGGCAACCACGACAACGGGCCGTCGTCTTCCTCAGTGAAGGCGGCGAAGACGCGATACGACAACGACCGTGCCGAAGCCGCCCTGCTGATGACGAAGCTGGCGCAGTCGTACTCGGCGTCCACGGAGCAGATCGAGGCGCTGAAGACGCCGGAGTTCCCGGTACTGCCGGAGCAGTTCGTTCCTCGAGTCAGAGACCGCCATGGCGCAAAGGACGTCTCGTCCTCATCGGATGATCCGGCGGACACCGGGACAGCAGCAGCGGTAGGGGGAGTTGGCGTGACCGCAGTCGGAGCCGCCGCGCTCAAGGAAGCGGCCCATGGCGCTTCGCTGGCCGGCGGACACCAGCCGATCGCTTCCTCATCCCACCTTCCGGGGCCGTCCCCGGATCTGCCTACGGGTGGCACGGGCACCTCCCTTGATCGAGCCGGCACGCTCCCCTCCCCGGCCACTTCCACGCCAACTCCTTCCTCTCCGGCACCTTCGTCGCCTTCGTTGCCGGGTGGAACTTCGGGACCCACCACGCCACCCTCCGGAACACCACCCCTGTTCGGAGGCACGGGGCGGTCCGCCGGTTCGCCACGTGGCTCGGGAGGTGGCCGCGTCCCCTCGTCACCTGGCGGGCGCGGGCCGCTCGGCGTTCCACAAGGCACCGGCGGAGCAGGCGGCCCTGGTACTTCTCCTGGAGTGACGCCAGGCCGTGGCGTTCCCGCCGGGGAGCGCCCGGGGATTCCGGGTGTCCACGGCGGCACGGCCTCACCGGTACGCGGGCCAGGTACCGCGAGTCCGGGGCGGTCGGCGGACGGGATTGCTGGGGGCCGTCCGGTCTCGCCGGAGACGAGGCGGGGGGCAAGCTCGGTCCCCCGGGGCACGATTGTCGGCGGGTCACCCTCTGAGTCGGGAGTCGGAGCCCGAGGTGGCGTGCCGGAGGGTTCGGCACGAACGGCAGCCGGGCCGGGCCGTGGCACCACGGCGGGCACAGGGCGTAGGACGGTCGGTCCCGGTGGGCGGTTGCCTGCCGGCTCGGACGGTGTCGTCGGTGGTCAGCCGCAGCAGTCCGCTCAGGCGCGGCGTGCCTCGACAGCGACCGATCGTGCTGTGGCCGGTGCCCGCGGAGCGGTGGTGAGCCGTAGCACCGCGGGGACGCAGCATGCTGGTGGATCCGTCCGGGGTTCCTCGGTTGCGGCGCGCAAGGCTGAGGATCGGCGTGCCCCGGAAGGACGTTCGCCCGATGAGCGGCCGGATCACAAGGACGCAGAGGACACCGAGGTGGGGCAGCAGGTGCGCGAGGATCCCGAGCTGCGCCTGCCGGGTCTGCCTCCAGCGGCTCGGCGTGACAACTAAGGATGATCATGAGTTCCCGCACCCAGCAGGTATGCAGATTCCGGCTCGCGTCAGCTATGGCCGGCGTCGCCCTCGTGGGCATCGCCGTGACACCCGCACATGCCGAGTCCGTCCGGGGCCGGCAGTGGTACCTGGACGCCATGCACGCCGAGCAGATGTGGACGACCAGCACCGGCAAGGGCATCACGGTCGCCATCGTCGATACCGGCATCGATCCCAACCTCGCAGACCTGCGCGGCCAGGTACTACCGGGCAAGGACTATTCCCGCGGCTCCGGTGACGAGCACACGGACTACGACGGCCACGGCACAAGCATGGGCGTCCTCATCGCGGGCACTGGAGCGAAGGGCCGGGGCACCGGCTCGTTCGGTCTTGCTCCGGGCACGAAGGTGCTCCCGATCCGCCTTCCGTACCCCAACGAACACACGCAAAGCGACGGCAACCCGGACAGCTACCCCACCTACATGTCCAAGGCGATCCGCTACGCCGCGGACTCTGATGCTCAGGTCATCAACATCTCTCAGGGCAGTACAGACAACTCTCCTGAGTTGAACAAGGCCGTCGCCTACGCGCTGTCCAAGGGCAAGCTGATCTTCGCGGGCGTGGGCAATACCGGTGCTGGAGCCAATGAACTGGAGTATCCGGCCGCGACTCCCGGGGTCGTGGGCGTCGGGGCCATCGGCAAGGACCTGAAGAAGACCTCGGAATCCCAGTCCGGACCGCAGGTGGATCTGGTCGCGCCCGGCGCACAGATGATCGCCGCATGCACGGGCAAGACCGGTGTGTGTGAGTCCCATGGCACGAGCGACGCCACCGCGCTCGCGTCGGCGTCGGCGGCGCTGATCTGGTCGAAGCATCCGGACTGGACGAACAACCAGGTGCTGCGGGTCCTGCTGAACACGGCGAGCGGCCCGGTCAGTGGCCGGGATCGCACCGACCAGATCGGCTACGGCGCTGTGCGCCCCCGGATCGCCCTCACCAGCCCCGGGGACCCGGGTTCGGCTGACGAGTACCCGCTGCCGGACTACCCGGCCGCTGGCTCGGCGGCGCCGGACGGTGCCGGCACCAAGCCGTCCACCGGCGCCTCGCAGTCCCCGGCCGCTGCCGCCGATGACTCATCGAGCGCCTTGCCGTGGATCTTGGCGGGCGTGGGCGGGCTCGTACTGTTCGGCGCGGTCGGTGGGGCGTTCGCCGTACGCAGTCATCGGCGTGGCGCGACGCTGACGGTGCCGGTGCCTTTGGCGCCGCAGCAGCGTGGGGCACAACCGCCTTACCCCGGCCAGCAGCCCAACGTGGGCCAGGGACAGCCGTGGCCCTACCGGGACACCGATCAATCGGGTGGGCAGTGAGATGGCAAGGATCGAGCGGGGGCGAGATTCATGAGTGACAGCAACGGGGAACAGCACATGGCGCATGAGGGGACGGCCGGCGGTGGGCAGCCGGATCTCGCGTCGAGCCCGGCGCAGAAGAATGCCGCAGCTCGGGCCATTGAAGAGCACATCGAGCCGGGCACCCGTAAGGCGGGTGACTGGGCGGACGCAGAGACCGCTACGGCCGTCAAGGAGTTCCGCGACGGGTGGTCGACCTCGGGGGCGCTGCAGAAGGCGCACAAGACCTGGGGCGAGCAGGTGCATGGCCTGTTGCACCGGCTCTCTTCGGAGAAGGCGGCTTTGCGGAGCGCCAACAACACGCTCCTGGGCACCGATGGTGCGGTCGGCACGAGGACGCGCTCCCTGTCGACGCTCGACGGATTCTGACCGGTCCGGCCAACGGCCGCTTCACGCACACCACTTCGTCCAGCAGCCGTATCGCAGGATCACGGGGGAACCATGCCGAGCTACCACGACATCATGACGGTCGACCTACCGGCCCTCACCGCGGCCGCAGACCGTTGGGACGGGATGGCCAAGGAGCTCCACACACAGGAACGCGCCTACGACCGTGACGTGCACGGCATATCTTTGGGGCCGGGCTGGTCCGGGTTGAGCGCGGACGCCGCCAACCAGCGCTTCGATGTCACGCTGAAGGAATTTCAGAAGGCCCAGACCGAGGCCAAAGCTGTGGCCTCCCTGCTGCGGGATGCACATCACCAGTTCGCAGAGGTGCGCAAGCGGCTCAAGTCCGCTCGCGCTGAGGCCATCAAGGCGGGTATGGCCGTCTCCGCAGAGGGCGCAGTGTCCTTCGACACCACCGACCTCACCGAGGGTGAGCGCAACGCTCTTCACCACGACCCCTCCTATCAGGATTCCGTGGGCCTGGCCGTCACGGCCTGGCAGGAGCACCTCGACCTGATCGTCAAGGACGCGGAGAAGGTCGACCACTCCGTCCAGACGGCCCTCGACGGAGTCGTCGTCGATTCCGCCGTGAACGACGGAACGCTGAAGGGCTTCAACGGTGACGCGAAGGACCATCTCAGGGACTACAAGGCCCCGGCCAAGGGTGAGAAGGACTCCGGCGGATGGACCGGTAACTGGAAGTGGACTCTGGACGGGATGAAGCCCGCGCTTGGTTCCTCTGCCGATCCCAAGTACGGCAAGGAAGGCTCGGCCAAAGCGGGCTTTGACCTGTTCCACCTGACAGGGAAAGGCGCGGCGACCAACGGCGGGTGGAATCTCTCCGGGCTTGTCGACACCTATGCGGGTGGCCGCAGCAGCGCGAACTACGGCTTCAGCACCAAGGGTCTGTCCGCCAAGGCGGAACTGTCCGCAGGTATCCGGGAAATGGCCGAGGGACGGTTCGGGTACGGGGATTACGCCGGCGTCTATGCGCGTAATGAATCGTTCGCGGGCGGCGAGGTCGGCGCTACGGCCAAGGTGACCAAAGATGAGGTCGGTGCCAGCGTCAAGGCCTTCTACGGGGCGAAGACCTCCTTCGGTGGCGGCATCGAGATCGCCGGCATCGGCATCGGTGTGACCCAGGAGGTCGGAGTCGGTGAGGGCGTCACAGCAAAGGGCGGTTGGGAGAAGGAAAACGGCGTGTGGAAACTTGGCGGGCACGGTTTCGTCGCTGACGGAGTCGGCGCCGGGTTGGGTACGGAGATCACCTTTGATTCCGGCAAGTTCGGCAAGACCATTCATGGAGCCGCTGACGCGGTGGGGTTGGGTGGTGCCGCGGACGCCGTTGGCCATGGCGCGAAGTCGCTGAAGGACACTGTCGGCGGTTGGTTGGACTGATGAGCCTGTTGAGAGGAGAACCTGCAGTGCCCAAGCCGCTACCGGTGCCCATCGAGTTTCGGCTGCCTGACGGCTGGGCCCCGGCATCACCCGAGAGCATCGCTGCCTTCGGCGTCGCATTCGCCGCGCTGCACCCGCACCCCGATGCCGGATTTGCTGCCAACATCACGATCGATGAGGAAATCCCGGCCTCTGGTGTAGCGCTGCCGGACCTTGCCGACGAGGCCGTCGAGCGCCTGCGGCAGTTCGCCGAATCGCTGCGAGTGGTGGACCGCTGCGAGGTAGGTCCCGTAGATGCAACAGCTCTCGTGCAGCGTGTCCTTCTGACGGCTGCCGTCGAGGACGAATTCCGCGACCTGGCCCAGATTCAGGTGTACCTGCCTCTTGCTGACATCGGAGATCCGCACAAGTATGCGGTGATCAAGCTGGCGTTGACCGCCACTACGGAGCAACTGCACGAAGTGCTCGAGGAATTTCAGGACTTCGTTCGCACTGTACGACCGAGCACCCCGGAAGGAATGTAGCGATGGGTCGCTATCAGGACTGGCGGAGTGGAACCGCATACCCGGACGAGGGTGTCGATCCATTGGCACGTTCCCACGTTGAGGCGGCCCTGCTCGCGCTCAACAACCCTGACAACCCTTACAGCGTGCGCCCTGCGCTCTCAGGGGAGAAGGCGGACGTCGTGGCGGAGTGGAAGGTGACCGATCCAGGGATCGGAAACGGGCGGGGGCGACGGCAGGTCGAGCGTACGGTCAAGTTCCGCCTGCGCCTTGACGGCGAGAGCCGCGAGGCACGGGTCTGTGTCGACATTGAGGAAGTCACCTGGGCCGGTGAGCCTGCCAGGCGAGTTGTGGCCCGGAAGCGTGGTAGCGGGCCGCGGACTCGAGCGAAGTCCTGGAGAGCGGATTTGAAAAAAGGCCCCGACGGTAAACGCCATCGCGTCTATGACTTCTACTTCGACTCCAATGACCTGCGGGACCCGCTGCAAAAGGTCGTGCTGTCGTCCGGGTGGACGTGGCGGGGCACACGCAACCCCTGACCGGGGACGTCAGCCGGTCGTATAGCGGGGCGCAAGACAGGCCAAGGACCTGTGCGGAGTGCCTTGACCGGGACCGGCCGGTGTCACGCCCGTACCAGCACCACCAACGGCGCCTCCGAGCACTGGTGCGGCAGGACTTCGACAGGGTGACGGTAGACCTCGCCGAGGAAGGTCGCGTGGAGGACGACTCGGGGCGTTTGCCATGACGCGGCCTGGTTGACCACGGCCCCGGCCACCCACCGGGTCGCACGGTCGCACCCGCAAACCAACGTGAGGGGCCGCGTCGGGGTGCCCCCGCAGGACACCGCAGGAACAGGGTTCAGGACGACGCGCCTCCGGCGGTCAGAGGGCGAGGCAACCGATCCGGCCGAGGAGGCACCCCGGCGCGGCCCCGCCCCCACAACATGGCGAACGCACAGCACCGCGCCCGGCACCCGGGCAGGTCGCCCCTCAGATCAGTGGCGGCCGGCCCAGCCGCGTCATGCGCCACACCGTGCGCCACCGCATCGGACGCCGCTCGCCCGCCGGGGCCCGCAGGCCCTCCACGAAACCGCCCGCCCAGGCACGCAGGCCGCCGACCGAGCGCGTACGCAGCAAGGTCAGCAGCGTCCAGGTGGCCAGGTACAGCGGGATCAGCGGGAGCGGGAGGCGGCGGCGGGCCAGCCAGACGCGGTTGCGGGCGGTCATGCGGTAGTAGACCGCGTGCCGCGCCGGGGAGGTCTTCGGGTGCTGGAGCAGCAGCGACGGCTCGTAGAGGACCTTCCAGCCCGCGTCCAGCGCGCGCCAGGCCAGGTCCGTCTCCTCGTGCGTGAAGAAGAAGTCGGCGGGCCAGTCGCCGGTCTCGGCCAGCATGTCCATCGAGAAGGCGTGGCCGCCGCCGAGGAACGCGGTCACGAGGCCGCGCCGCATCGGGTCCTTCGCGCGCAGCCGCGGCACGTGCCGGCGCTGCGTCTCGCCGAGCTCGTCGGCGATGCGGAAACCGACGATGCCCAGGCGGGGATCGGACGCGTACAGGCTCTGGATCGTGGAGAAGACGTCGGCGTCGACGAGCAGGCCGTCGTCGTCGAGCTCGACGGCCACGTCCACGTCACCGAACTCACGCAGCCGGGCCAGCGCCACGTTCCGGCCGCCGGGGCAGCCGAGGTTGTCGTCGAGTTCGACGGTCGTGACCTCGAAGGGCAGGCCGGTGAAGGCGGGCAGCGGCGTACCGTTGCCGATCATGACGACGCGGGCCGGCGGCGCGTCCTGCTTGGCCACCGACTCCAGCAGCGCGTCCACGTCCTTGGGCCGGTTGCCCATGGTGACGATGGCCACGCCCAAGCGGGGGAGTTCGGTGGTTCGGCGCCTGTCTGTCATGGCGGCGATGGTAGCCGTTCACCTCCCGCGTCCTCGCAGGGCGTCATCCGTGCGGCCGCCAACCCGTCTCCGCGGCCCACCGCTCGGCGACGACCCCGACGAGGTCGACGACGGGATCCTTCACGTCGGCGTAGGTGCCGGTGTCCGCGACGGCCGCCGCCAGTACGTACTTGAAGCGGGCGTACGCGGGGACCGCCTCCGGCGTCGCGCGCAGCCAGTCCCGGAACAGCAGCGCCAGCCGCTCGTTGGGTGAACCGGCCCTGCGCACATGCAGGTTGACCGGCGCGGCGTCCGCCGTGCGCCGGGACCAGTACCGTTTGGCCCAGTCGGCGGGGTCCTCGTCGTCCTCCCGCCCGGCGGGCACGTGGTCGCGCAGATACGGCGACCGTACGAAACCCAGCGCGGCCAGCGGCGCCTCGAACGCGGCCGCGGCGGCGTCCAGATCGGCGACGCTCACCTGTACGTCGTAGATGTCCTTGGCGGCCATGCCCGGCACGGACGTCGACCCGATGTGCTCGACGTGCAGCGCGGACGGGCCCAGCGCGGACCGCAACCGGGCGCAGAGCCCGGCGCCCTCCCCGGCCCACGCGGGATCGTGCGGGACGACGACGGGCTTCTCGTGCGGCGGCATCAGGCCCGCCCCTCCGCCGTCGGGCCGAGCGAGCGCTCCGCCACCTTCGCCAGATGCGCGGACAGGGCCCCGCGGGCGTCCGGCGTCAGCGTGCCGAGAGCAACCAGAGCCGTGACGACCACGTCGCACAGTTCCGACTCGACGTCCTGCCAGGTGTGGCTGACGCCCTTGCGCGGGTTCTGGCCGACCGCGCCGATGACCGCCTGCGCCGCCTCACCCACCTCCTCCGACAGCTTCAACATCCGCAGGAGCAGGGCCTCTTGGGGTGGGCGCTGATTGTTCTCGTCCAGCCAGGCGCGCAGCCGGTCGATGGTCGTCCACAGCTCGTCGTCGCGGGCCGGTTCGTTCTTCGTCGTCACGACGGACGAGCCTAGGGCGTCGCGGTGGCGCTCCGGGACCGGGATTCGGGTCCGCCGGGTTCTACTCGCCGGTCTCCGCGCCCCGGGACCGGGATTCGGGTCGGTCCGCCGGGTTCTACTCGCCCGTCTCCGCGCCCCGGGTCCGGGATTCCGGCCGCCGGGTTCTACTCGCCGGTCTCCGTCTCCCGGACCCGCCTGGTGCGCGAGCCGACCACCGCCAGGGTCGCCGCCGCGGCCCCCACGAGCGCCGCCGGCACCATCCAGTGCCGGTCGAGCACATGACCGAGCGCGTGGTCGAGGGAGTAGTGGCCCGCGCCGGTCACCGCGAGGCCCGCCGCGACGAAGCCGAGGAACGCCGGGTACTCGTAGCCGCCCTCCATCGCGAAGAAGCCGTTCGGGGCGTGTACGGCCGCCGCGCCCGCCATGGTCCCGGCCGCGGCCGCGCCGCCCAGCGGGGTGGCGAGGCCGAGCGCGAGGAGCGCCCCGCCGCCCGCCTCGCCGAGCCCGGCCGCGAGGGCGCTCGCCCTGGCGGGGGCGTACCCCATGGACTCCATGGCGGCGGTCGTGCCGGACACGCCGCCCCCGCCGAACCAGCCGAGCAGCTTCTGCGCGCCGTGCGCGGCGAGCACCCCGCCGGTGCCCAGGCGCAGCGCGAGAAGGCCCAGATCGCGACGGGAGTGGCAGGCGCTGCCCGAGGGGCGGCAGGAACGGGAGATACGCGAACGTGTGCAGGTCATGTCCCCACCGTCCGGCAGCGTGGGCCCGCGCACCTGGTGCGCGGGCCCATTCGGGTGGCGGGCCCCCGGCGGCGGTGCGAGCCTGGGCGCATGCCCATCCAGACCGCGAAGCTCAGCGACCCGGCCGTCCGCGCCTTCGTCTCGGCGCTCAACGCCCACGACGAAGAGGCCTTCCGGGCCGTGCTCGCGCCCGATGCGACCATGGCCGACGACGGTACCGACCGGGACCTCGCCGACTGGACGGCCCGCGAGATCTTCGACTCGAACGGCCACATGGAGATCGAGAAGGAGACCGCCGAGGGCCGCGCCCTCGTCGCCCGCTACCGCAACGACACGTGGGGCGAGATGCGCACCCGGTGGACGTTCGACGTGGCGGGCGGCAAGGTCACCCGCTTCGAGACCGGGCAAGCCTGACAACAGCGTTTCCAGCGCCGGGTGTTGATCTCGTGTGCGCTTCAACTCCTAGCGTCCCCAGGCATGGACACCATGACAAGGAACCTGGGTGGAAGCGGTATCGAGGTCAGCGCGCTCGGCTTCGGGTGCTGGGCCATCGGCGGTGAGTGGCAGGACCCGGACGGGCGGCCGCTCGGCTGGGGCCCGGTCGACGACGAGGAGTCGGTGCGGGCCGTGCGGCGCGCCCTCGATCTGGGCGTCACCTTCTTCGACACGGCCGACGTCTACGGGGCGGGCCACAGCGAACGCGTCCTCGGCCGCGCCCTCGGCAAGCGCCGCGACGACGTCGTCCTCGCCACCAAGTGGGGCAACGTCTTCGACGAACGGTCCCGGACCCTCACCGGCAGCGACGACTCCCCGGGGCATGCCCGCCGCGCCCTGACCGCGTCGCTCGCCCGCCTCGGCACCGACCACCTCGACCTCTACCAGTTGCACCTCTCCGACGCCGCCCCGGAGCGCGCCGCGCTGCTCCGCGACGCCTGCGAGGAGTTCGTGCGCGAAGGGCTGATACGCGCCTACGCGTGGAGCACCGACGACCCCGGACGGGCCCGCGTCTTCGCCGAGGGACCGCACTGCGCGGCCGTGCAGCACCGCTGCAACGTCCTCCAGGACGCACCCGAGCTGGTCGCCCTGTGCGCAGAGTTGGGCCTGGCCGGTATCGCCCGCAGCCCGCTCGCCATGGGTTTGCTCGGCGGTGGTCACGGCCCGGGACGAACCCTTCCCGCGGGCGACATCCGCAGCGCCCCGCCCGCGTGGCTGCCCGGCTTCGGCGCGGGCGGCGGCGCCGACCCGGACTGGCTGGCCCGCGTCGACGCGCTGCGCTCCGTGCTCACCAGCGGCGGCCGCACCCCGGCGCAGGGCGCGCTCGCCTGGCTGTGGGCGCGCGGCCCGCACCTCGTGCCGATCCCCGGGTTCCGCACGGTGGCGCAGGCCGAGGAGAACGCGGGCGCGCTCGCCCACGGGCCGCTGACCCGGGCCGAGTCGGCGCAGATCGAGCAGATCCTGGGCCGGGCCTGACCGGGCTCGGGGGGGGGGGGGGGGGGGGGGGAGGGAAAAAAAAAAAAAAAAAAAACAAAAAAAAAAAAAAAAAAAAACAAAAAAGGGGGGGAACCCCCACCCC